>NZ_SSOE01000062.1:17951-33355 GCF_029871175.1 Pseudomonas sp. BN607 | reverse complement strand
CTGACTCACCTTTTCGCCCTTACGGCGAGTCACTTTTTGTCAAACGCGACAAAAAGTAACCAAAAAACGCTGCGCTCCCATCATCCGGCCCCTGCGCTGCGCTCCGGGGTTCCCTCACTACGGGCATGCTCCCGGGAGTACGCGCCGAAGGCCCCATCCATGGGGCCTCAGCGCTTGACGGGCATCCATGCCCGTCACCTCCCTCCGCATGCCCTTCGCTCAGCCTCCTGAAGTCGCAACCTGTGTCGCCTGAACTATCGCGCGCTTAGAAGCAAAATCAAAAGCGGAAAGCGGAAAGCGAAACGCGCTCAGCGCCGTACTTGCTTGAGGGTTTCGGCGATGAGGAATGCCAACTCAAGCGACTGATCGGCATTCATCCGCGGATCACAATGTGTGTGATACCGGTCAGACAGCGCATCCTCAGTGATCGGCCGCGCACCGCCGATGCATTCGGTAACGTTTTGCCCGGTCATCTCGATATGGATACCGCCGGCATGGCTGCCTTCGGCCTGGTGTACCTGGAAGAACTGCTTCACCTCGTCCAGGATCTGCGCAAAATCGCGGGTTTTGTAGCCGCTGCTGGCTTTGATGGTGTTGCCGTGCATCGGGTCGGAGCTCCACAGCACCTTGCGCCCCTCGCGCTCGACAGTGCGGATCAGCCCAGGCAAGTGGTCACCAACCTTGCTCGCGCCCATGCGCACGATCAGGTTCAGGCGCCCTGGGTCGTTGGCCGGGTTGAGCGTGTCGATCAGGCGGATCAGCTCCTCGGGGTTCATGCTGGGGCCAACCTTGACCCCGATCGGGTTGTGCACGCCGCGCAGAAACTCAACATGGGCGCCGTCCAGCTGGCGCGTGCGGTCGCCGATCCACAGCATGTGCGCCGAGCAGTCATAATAGTCGCCGGTCAGGCTGTCCTGACGCACGAAGGCTTCTTCATAGTTCAGCAACAGTGCTTCGTGGGCAGTGAAAAAACTGGTTTCGCGCAGTTGCGGCGCGCTGTCCAGGCCGCAGGCGCGCATGAACGCCAGGGTTTCGTCGATGCGGTTGGCCAACTGGTGATACTTGTCTGCCAGCGCCGAGTTGGCGATGAAGTCCAGGTTCCACTTGTGCACCTGATGCAGGTCGGCAAAGCCGCCCTGGGCGAAGGCGCGCAGCAGGTTGAGGCTGGCGGTGGCCTGGTGGTAGGCCTGCAACAGGCGGTCCGGGTCGGGGATGCGGCTTTTCGCGTCGAAGCCGATGCCGTTGACGATGTCGCCGCGGTAGGCGGGCAGGGTGATGTCGCCGATGGTTTCATCGCCCGATGACCGCGGCTTGGCGAATTGCCCGGCCATGCGCCCGACCTTGACCACCGGGCAACCGGCGGCAAAGGTCATGACAATGGCCATTTGCAGCAGCACCTTGAAGGTATCGCGGATTTTTGCAGCCGAGAACTCGGCAAAGCTTTCGGCGCAATCGCCGCCCTGCAACAGGAACGCGCGCCCTTCGGTTACCTCGGCAAACTGCCGGCGCAGCTCGCGCGCCTCGCCCGCGAACACCAGTGGCGGGTAGCTGGCCAAGGTCTGTTCGACCTTCAGCAGGTGCCCGGCATCGGGGTAGGTCGGTTGCTGCTGGATCGGCAGGGCGCGCCAGCTGTCAGGGCTCCACGGTTGGTTCATGTCGGGCTCGGTCTTGTAGGTTATCGGCTATAGGCCATGGTAACAGTTGCCGCCACGCTTGTTGCATCCAGGGCGTTGGCGGACAATGCGCGTTTTTGCGCGGGTGGGTGTTGAACATGACGGCGGAACGGGAAGAGCGGCTACTGGCACGGGTGGAAGATGCCTTTGGCGTCATCAGCGTGTACGAAGTCGACGACTACCGCTTTCTGGAATTTGGCGATGCCATCGAGCAAAGCTGTGTGTTCACCGCTGACCCCAGCTGGCTGGAGTATGACTATACCCGCGCCATGCTGGTCGGCGCGTTGTGCCATGAACTGCCCGAGAGCGCGCTGTTTCTGGGGCTTGGTGCCGGCACGCTGACCCAGGCCTGCATGAAGTTCCTGCCGCTGGACGACATCGAAGCCATCGAGCTGCGCCCGGACGTGCCGCGCCTGGCCATGGAGTATCTGGGTCTGGACGACGACCCACGGCTGTATGTGCGCATCGGCGACGCCCTGGAGCTGTTGCCCACGGCAGAGAAGGCCGACTTGCTGTTCGTCGACCTGTATACCGACCATGGGCCAGGGGTAGGGCACCTGGCGTGGAAATTTCTGGAGAACTGCCAGCAGCAGCTCAACCCGGGTGGCTGGCTGGTGATCAACCAGTGGGCCACCGATGACGGCAAGCCGCTGGGTGCGGCGTTGCTGCGCGGGCTGTACCACAGGCATTACTGGGAGTTGCCGGTGAAGGAGGGCAATGTGATCCTGCTGGTACCGGCGGATCTGGAGCAGAGCCTGGACATCGATGGGCTGCGGGCCCGGGCCGAGGCCTTGGCGCCGCGCTTGGGGTATAGCCTTGAAGGGCTGATCCGCGAGATTCGCCCGGCTACCTGATCACGTTGTGGTGAGGCTGCCGGCGATAGGGCCGGTGAAGGCAGTCAAGAATTATCGATTCAGCCCCAAGGCATTGATGGCCCGATGCTGGCTACGCACCCTGAAAATATTCCTCACGTCCTTGCACTATTTCGGGTATAGTACGCGCCGGTCTTTTAGCGGGCCTCAAAATCAGGTGGTGCAAATCCTCCGAGTCCAGCTTCGGCTGCACGTCCGCTAGGCGGACCTTCCCAAGTTTTCTTTTTCAATCGTTTTCGCAAATCCCCGCCGACAAAGCTGCCTGGGTGACCTTCCGGTCTTTCAAGGCATGTGCAGCTTTGCAGCATGGGTCTTTGCGGATGCACTTAGAGGCAGACCCATGACCCAGGAAACCGGCGGCTTCGCCGCTCTCGATCTTAATCCGAACATTGTTGCTGCCGTTCTGGCGACCGGCTACGAAGAGCCGTCCGCCATTCAGCAACAATCGATCCCGATCATCCTCGCCGGTCACGACATGATCGGCCAGGCGCAGACTGGCACCGGCAAAACCGCTGCCTTCGCCCTGCCGATCCTCAACAAGATCGATGTGAGCAAGCGCGAACCGCAAGCCCTGATCCTGGCGCCAACCCGTGAGTTGGCGCTGCAAGTTGCTACCGCTTTCGAAACCTACGCCAAGCAAATGCCAGGCGTGAACGTGGTGGCCGTGTACGGTGGTGCCCCGATGGGCCCACAGCTGCGTGCCATCCGCAACGGCGCGCAAATCGTCGTCGCTACCCCGGGCCGTCTGTGCGACCACCTGCGCCGTGACGAAAAAGTCCTGTCGACTGTACAGTACCTGGTACTGGACGAAGCCGACGAGATGCTCAAGCTGGGCTTCATGGATGACCTCGAAGTGATCTTCGACGCAATCCCGGCTACCCGTCAGACCGTACTGTTCTCCGCGACCCTGCCGTCGTCGATCCGTTCGATCGCCGAGCGTCACCTGCGTGAACCGAAGCACGTCAAGATCCAGAGCAAGACCCAGACCGTTACCGCGATCGAGCAGGCCCACCTGATGGTCCACGCCGACCAGAAGATCCCGGCAGTGCTGCGTCTGCTGGAAGTGGAAGAGTTCGACGCACTGATCGCTTTCGTGCGCACCAAGCAAGCCACTCTGGACCTGGCCGCCGCGCTGGAAGCCAAAGGCTACAAGGCTGCTGCGCTGAACGGCGATATCGCCCAGAACCAGCGTGAGCGCGTGATCGACTCGCTCAAGGATGGCCGCCTGGACATCGTCGTCGCTACCGACGTTGCCGCCCGTGGCCTGGACGTACCGCGCATCACTCACGTATTCAACGTTGACATGCCGTACGACCCGGAGTCCTACGTACACCGTATCGGCCGTACCGGTCGTGCCGGTCGCGATGGCCGTGCACTGCTGCTGGTCACCCCGCGTGAGCGCCGCATGCTGCAGGTGATCGAGCGTGTAACCGGGCAGAAAGTCGCTGAAGCGCGCCTGCCGAATGCCCAGGCCGTGCTGGATGCCCGCATCAAGAAGCTGACCAACAGCCTGGCGCCGCTGGTAGCCGAAGCAGAAGCCACTCACGGCGACCTGTTCGACCGCCTGACCAACGACCTGGGTTGCAGCGCCCGTGCACTGGCATCGGCCCTGCTGCGCAAGGCCACCAATGGCCAGGCGCTGGACCTGGCTGCGGTAGAGCGTGAGCAGCCGCTGGTACCAAGCTTCGCCCCGCGTGGCGAGCGTACCGAGCGCGGTGAGCGTGGTGAGCGTGGCGAGCGCCCTGACCGTGGTGACCGCGAGCGCCGTGCGCCGCTGCCGCTGGCCGAAGGCCGCGTACGCTGCCGTACCGCCCTGGGTGCCCGTGACGGCATTGCCGCCAAGAACCTGCTGGGCGCGATCCTCAACGAGGGTGGCCTGGCACGTGACGCTATCGGTCGCATCCAGGTGCGCGACAGCTTCAGCCTGGTCGAGCTGCCGGAAGACGGCCTCGAGAAGCTGCTGTCCAAGCTCAAGGATACCCGTGTGGCTGGCAAGCAGCTGAAGCTGCGTCGCTACCGCGAGGATTGATCCTGGCGCGCTAAAAAAATCCCCGGCCCAGGTCGGGGATTTTTTTTGCCTGTACCGACCCTTTCGCGGGCTTGCCCGCTCCCACCGGTACTCCACAGATTTCAGTGCCTGTGTAGTACGTGTGGGAGCGGGCAAGCCCGCGAAGAGGCCCTTTAGTCGAACCGGTAGATGTCCATCCCCAGCGCGCCCAGGGTAAACCCCTGATGCACCACGCCGAACTTGCTCCCGGCCCCGAGGGCAAAAAACAGCGGCAGCAAATGCTCATCACTGGGATGGTTGCGCACCGCAAACGGCGCCTGCTGCCGGTAATCCAGCAACGCCGCTTGGTCATCCTCCTGCAGCCGGTCTACCACCCAATCCCTGAACGCCAGCGCCCACGGCTCAATCACATCCGGCCCTGCATGCCAGTCCAGCTCGCCCAGGTTGTGGGTAATGCTGCCCGAACCCATCAGCAGTACATCCTCGGCACGCAACCCTGCCAGTACCTGGCCCACCTTCAGCTGCAGTGCTGGCCCCATCTGGCTGGGCAGTGAAACCTGCACCACGGGAATGTTCGCATCCGGGTACATGAGCGACAGGGGTACCCAGGCGCCATGGTCGAATGGGCGCTGCATGTCCAGCTGCGCTGATAGCCCCGCAGCCTTCAACCGCTCACTGACCTCGCCAGCCAGACGGGGCTCTCCTGGCGCCGGGTACTGCACCGCGTACAGGGCCGGTGGAAAGCCGTAGAAGTCGTGCCAGGTTTCTGGCTGTGCGCTGCCGGTCACCAGCAGCTCGCGGCTTTCCCAGTGTGCCGACACCACCACGATCGCTTTCGGCCGTGGCAATGCGTTGGCCAACCCGGCCAGCGCCGGCCCGCTGGCGCCGGGTTGCAGGGCAAGCATGGGGGAACCGTGGGAAATGAACAGGCTGGGCAGCATGGCAGGGGTCCTGGAGGTTAAGATGCAGTCATCTTCGATCAACCACAGATCGAAATCCAAACCAAGTTTTACCGACAAATCATCTAAAAATCGGGAGTGATCATGGAGCCAGCGTTCTGGCAGCAGCGGTGGGCCGACAACCAGATCGGCTTTCACCAGGCGCAGGTGAACCCCTATCTGCAGCAGTATTGGCCACAGTTGCCGCTAGCGCCGGGCAGCCGCGTGTTGGTGCCTTTGTGTGGCAAGAGCCTGGATTTGGCCTGGCTGGCAGGGCAGGGGCATCAGGTGATGGGCGTGGAGCTCTCGCGGCGGGCGGTGGAGGATTTCTTCGTTGAGCACGGGCTGGAAGCCGAGGTGCGGCAGCAGGGTGCATTCGAGGTGTGGCGCAGTGGTGATGTGGAGCTGTGGTGTGGCGACTTCTTTGCCTTGCGGGCGGAGGATGTTGATGACTGCGTGGGGCTGTATGACCGGGCGGCGGTGATTGCCTTGCCGGTGCAAATGCGTGGTCGGTATATGCAGCTGTTGTCGGGGTTGCTGCCGGCCAATTGCCGCGGGTTGGTGGTGACGCTGGAGTATGACCAGTCGTTGTTGGCCGGGCCGCCGTTTTCGGTAAGCGATGAAGAGCTGAGGCAGGGGTTTGCGGGGTGGCAGGTGGAGCAGTTGGAGGCTGTGGAGGTGATTGAGGAGAGCCCGAAGTTTGTGCAGGCTGGGGCCTCGAGTTTGTTGGAGCGGGTGTACCGGCTCAGCCGGTAAGCAGGTAGGGCAGGCTGACCCGGCCCATGTGGGAGCGGGCGTGCCCGCGAACCAGGCGGCGCGGTAGATGGCACCGGCTTTGCCGGTGTTCGCGGGCGCGCCCGCTCCCACAGAAGCTGCGTAAGGCCGGGAATAACAAAGGGCGACCGAAGTCGCCCTTTGTTTTCTCAGGTGGATCAGCCGCGGCGGCGCAGGGCCTCGATGCGGTCTTCCAGCGGTGGGTGGCTCATCAGCAGGCCGGCCAGGCCGTGCTTCAGGCCGCCATTGATGCCGAAAGCCTTCATGGTGTCCGGCATGTGCACCGGCAGGCCTTGCTCCACGCGCAGGCGCTGCAGGGCGCCGATCATCGCCGAGGTACCGGCCAGTTGCGCGCCAGCTTCGTCGGCGCGGTACTCGCGGCGGCGCGAGAACCACATCACGATCATGCTGGCCAGGATACCCAGGATCAGCTCCGCCACGATGGTGGCCACGTAGTAGGCAATGCCCTGGCCCTCTTCGTTCTTGAAGATCACCTTGTCGACGAAGTTGCCGATAATCCGCGCGAAGAACATCACGAAGGTGTTCACCACGCCCTGTACCAGCGCCAAGGTGACCATGTCGCCGTTGGCCACGTGGCCGATCTCGTGGGCCAGTACCGCGCGCACTTCATCGGGCGAGAAGCGCTCCAGCAGACCCTGGGACACCGCGACCAGCGCGTCGTTGCGGTTCCAGCCGGTGGCGAAGGCGTTGGCCTCATAGGCCGGGAAGATGCCCACTTCGGGCATTTTGATGCCCGCCTCACGGGACAACTCCTCGACCGTTTGCAGCAGCCACTGCTCGTGGCGCGTGCGCGGCTGGCTGATGATCTGGGTGCCGGTGCTCATCTTCGCCATCCACTTGGAGATGAACAGCGAGACGAGGGAGCCGGCAAAGCCGAACACGGCGCAGAATACCAGCAGGCTGCTGAGGTTCAGGTCAACCCCGTTGGCGGCCATGAACCCGTTGAAGCCGAACAGGCTCAGGGTAATGCTTGCAACCAGCACCACCGCGAGGTTGGTGGCTACAAACAACAGAATGCGCATCATGGTTGTTACGTTCTCCTGACGGATGAGTTGTTGCTTACTGCGGGGTATATAAGGGGACTGCCGTGCCGTTTCAATCGGGCGACTATTTCAAACTGTGTACGGCGGAGTATGGCAGAGGATGGCGTGGGGGCTGTGGGATAGAGCGTTGCAGGATGTAAGAAACATTCGGTTTGGGGTTGTGGCGAAGCCACTGGGTGTATGGCGCGGGGGCTGTGGCGCCTGTGAGATCGAGCGCCGCCCGCGCGGCGCATCGCGAGCTGCGCTCGCTCCTACGTTTGTTTCGGGCCAATTCTGCCTGCGGGATTTGCGCGCGTACGCCTTGGGGCATGACGGGATATCGCGTCATACAAACAAGGCGGTCGCGCGCGCCTGTCACAGGCGTTACTGGCCATAAACAAAGGTAGGAGCGAGCGCAGCTCGCGATGCGCCGCGCGGGCGGCGCTCGATCTGCGCATCAACTCAAAAAACCCGTCGAACCTTACTGCGAGTAACCCTTCAGGAAATTGCCAATCCGCCCGATCGCCGCTTCCAGGTCATCCACTCGCGGCAAGGTCACCACGCGGAAGTGGTCCGGCCATGGCCAGTTGAACGCAGTACCCTGAACGATCAGCAGCTTCTCCGACAGCAACAGGTCAAGGGCGAACTTCTCGTCGTTGAGGATAGGGCACACCTTCGGGTCGATCCGCGGGAACGCATACAGCGCGCCCATCGGCTTCACGCAGCTTACGCCGGGGATGTCGTTGAGCAGTTCGTAGGTACGGTTGCGCTGCTCCAGCAGACGCCCCGGTGGCAGTACCAGGTCGTTGATGCTCTGGTAGCCGCCAAGCGCGGTCTGGATGGCATGCTGCGCCGGCACGTTGGCGCACAGGCGCATGTTGGCCAGCATGTCGATGCCTTCGATATAGCTTTGTGCGTGGTGCTTGGGCCCGGAAATGATCAGCCAGCCGGAGCGGAAGCCGGCCACCCGGTACGACTTGGACAAGCCGTTGAAGGTCAGGCACAGCAGGTCGGGCGCCAGCGAGGCGGTGCTGATGTGCACGGCTTCGTCGTAGAGGATCTTGTCGTAGATCTCGTCGGAGAACACCACCAGGTTGTGCTGGCGGGCCAGCTCCAGCATGCCCAGCAGCAGCTCTTTGGAGTAGACGGCGCCGGTCGGGTTGTTCGGGTTGATGATCACCAGCGCCTTGGTATTCGGGGTGATCTTGGCCTTGATGTCCTCAAGGTCAGGGAACCAGTCGGCCTGCTCGTCGCACAGGTAATGCACCGGCTTGCCGCCGGCCAGGCTCACGGCGGCGGTCCACAGGGGGTAGTCGGGTGCCGGGATCAGCACTTCGTCGCCGTTGTTCAGCAGCGCTTGCATCGACATCACGATCAGCTCGGACACGCCATTACCGAGGTAGATATCCTCGATGGTGACGCCTTCGATTTCCTTCTGCTGGCAATACTGCATCACCGCCTTGCGCGCGCTGAACAGGCCCTTGGAGTCGCTGTAGCCCTGTGCGGTGGGCAGGTTGCGGATCACATCCTGGAGGATTTCATCAGGCGCCTCGAAGCCAAACGGCGCCGGGTTGCCGATGTTCAGCTTGAGGATGCGGTGGCCTTCCTCTTCCAGGCGCTTGGCGTGCTTGAGCACTGGGCCGCGAATGTCATAGCAGACATTGGCGAGCTTGTTCGATTTGCTGAACTGCATGATGGGATCCCGATTGAGAAAACGCGCTACGCCCCGCCGAAACGTTTGAAAGGGCAGGAAGCGGGTGCCAGACTGAACGCCTGGCACACGAAGCCAACTAATATACGTGCCACCCGCGCCCCGGAAAAGACGGTGCGGGGTGAATTTCAGCCTGCCGAGGTCCCTACATGAAAAAGATCGAAAAAACCCTGGACGAATGGCGGTCGATGCTCGACCCCGAGCAGTACCAGGTCTGCCGCCTCAAGGGCACCGAGCGGCCATTCAGCGGCAAGTACAACAGCGAGCGCCGCGACGGTATCTACCACTGCATCTGCTGCAGCGCGAAACTGTTCGATGCGCAGACCAAGTTCGACTCTGGCTGCGGTTGGCCGAGTTTCTACGCCCCGATCGAGGACAGCGCGATGATCGAGATTCGCGATACCTCTCACGGCATGATCCGTACCGAGGTCACCTGCGCCCGTTGCGATGCGCACCTGGGCCACGTGTTCCCCGACGGCCCGCCACCGACCGGCCTGCGCTACTGCATCAACTCGGTGTGCATCGACCTGCGCCCTCGCGACTGACCGGAGCCTGACCATGGCGGCATCAATGCTGGAGATCGCTTGCGTGACCCTGGGCGGCGAGCACAAGAAGCTCGGTGACTTTCCGGGCAAGGCACTGCTGGTAGTCAATACCGCCAGCCAGTGCGGTTTTACCCCGCAATACAAGGGCCTTGAGCAACTGTGGCAGGCCTACCGCGAGCGCGGCCTGGTGGTGCTGGGCTTTCCGTGCAACCAGTTTGGCAAGCAAGAACCGGGCGAGGCGCGCGAAATTGCCCAGTTCTGCGAGCGCAATTTTGGCGTGAGCTTTCCGCTGTTTCGCAAGATCGAGGTCAACGGCCCCGGCACCCATCCCCTGTATGTCGAACTGAAGAAGCGCGCCCCAGGGGTGCTCGGCTCACAGAAGATCAAGTGGAACTTCACCAAGTTCCTGGTCGACCCGGCCAGCGGCCAGGTCAGCCGCTATGCCCCGTTCACCAAGCCACAGGCCCTGGAAGCTGACATCGAGCGCCTGCTCAGCCGCTGAGCGGCACCCAGTGGTCGACCAGCGCCAGCAACTCTTCGCGCCGGAACGGCTTGGCCAGGTAGTCGTTCATGCCGGCGGCCCGGCAGCGTTCGCGTTCTTCGGGCATGGCGTTGGCGGTAAGGGCGACAATGGGCAGCTCGGGCCAGCGGCCGCTCTGGCGGATGCGTCGGCTGGCTTCGTAGCCGTCCATCACCGGCATGTTGCAGTCCATCAGCACCAGGTCGAAATTATCCTGTTCCAGCAGCTCCAAGGCCTCGGCACCCTGGGTGGCGAGCTGTACCTGGCAGCCGAGCTTGGCCAGCATGCCCTTGGCCACCAGCTGGTTCACCGGGTTGTCTTCTACCAACAGGATGCGCGCCCGGCCTTGCTCCAGGGTAACGCCTGGGGTGGCCAGCGGGTGTTCGGGCTCGTGGCCCTGCAAGGTGCGGCGTAGCGTCTGGTATAAGGCATTGCGCGCCAGCGGCCGGGCCAGCTGATGCAGCGGTGCCAGGGCCAGCGCCTGCTCGCTGGACAGGAAGTTGCCGTAGGCGGTCACCAGCAGGATCGGGGTTTTCAGTGCCGGGCGCAGTTCGAAGACGTGTTCCACGTCGTCGGTAATCAACAAGTCGAAAGCTGTGGCGTCCAGCCCGGCGACGCTGTCGTACCGCTGGTACACCAGGCCCCAGGCGGGCAGTTGTGCCTGCAGCAGTTCGTTGAGCCCGCTGCCGGCTGCACTCAATGCGGCCACCCTGCCGTGCAGCGGTGCCGGTGCGATGGCTTCGGTGTGCACGGTCAGCGGCAGCTCGGCGGTAAAGCAGCTGCCAAAGCCTGCTTCGGAGCGTATGTGCAAGTGGCCGTGCATCGCCTTGCACAGGTTGCGCGTCAGTGCCAGGCCCAGGCCGGTGCCGCCATACTGCCGGGTGATACCGGCCCCGGCTTGGGTGAAGGGTTGGAAAATTCGTGTCTGGGCCTCTTCGGGGATGCCGATACCGGTGTCGCGCACCTCCAGGCGCACACCACCGACGATCGTCACCAGGCGCACATCGACGCGGCCAAAACGGGTGAACTTCAGGGCGTTGGACAGCAGGTTGCTGACGATCTGCCGTACCCGCGTTGGGTCGCCGAGCACGCTGCTGGGGAAATCGCCGGCAATCAGGCAGGTCAGCTCCACGCTCTGTGCGGTGTTTTGCGACAGCAGGTTGGCGGTGTCCTCGACCATCGAGCCCATGTCGAAGGCAATGCGCTCCAGCTCCAGTTGGCCGGCATCGAACTTGGACAAATCGAGAATATCGTTAAGCAGCTCAACCAGCACCTTGCCCGAATCGTGGGCAATCGCCAGTTGCTGGCGCTGCTCGCCGGGCAGCGGGTTGTCCAGCGCCAGGGCGATCATGCCGAGCATGCCGTTGAGCGGGGTACGTATTTCGTGGCTCATGTTGGCCAGGAAGGCGGCGCGAGCCTGGGCCATGTCCAGGGCCCGGCTGCGGGCCTGTTCCAGTTCCTGGTTGGACAGGCTCAGGCTACTGTTGCTGGCCTTGAGCTCGTCGGTGCGCGCCGAGACGATGTCTTCCAGCTCGTTCAGGTACTGAGTCAGACGGTTTTCCGCAGTGCGCCGCTGTTCGATCTCGGTGGCCATGCTGACAAATTGCTGGTTGGCAACCTTCACCAGCACACCGATTTCATCGTGTTCGTGGCCGTGCGGGCATTCCAGGCGGGTTTGCCGGGGTTTGCGCGGGTCACTGCCGCTGAGCGCACCGATGACTGTGACCAGCGGCTTGGTCAGCATCATGTAGAACAGCGCCAGCAGGATGCCGGTCAGCACCAGGCTGCGGGCGAAGCCGTTGAACAGGGTAATGCCGGCGCGGTCGAGGAAGCGACTGCCGAAGGCGTAGGTGTCGACGTCCAGGTACAGGGTGCCAAGATAATCCTCGGGCATGTGAGTGAGGAACAGGCGCTCCCTGAACTGGCGCTGCTCGCCGAACAGGAAATCGCTCAGTGGCCGGTAGCGGTCCTGCAAGGGCGGGCGCTCGACATCGGCCAGCACCGTTTCGTTGTTGTCGATCAGCCGGGCGCGGATGATCGCCGGCGATTGCAACAGGCCGCGGGTAAGCTCCAGGGCCAGCTCCGCGTCAATGTTATAGGCAATGCGCGAGGCCGGGTTGTGGCTGATTTGCAGCAAGGCGCGCACTTCACGGTTGATGGACGCGTCTTCGCTGGCATAATCGATGCCGATCTGGATGAGACTGAGCAATGTTCCCAGGATGAAGCCGACCAGGACTGTCAACCGGGCTTGCTTGTATGACAGGCGATTGGTGAACTTGATATCCATGAGTCCCGAGCCGGTTTCACGTTCCTTGCGCTGCGCAAGCATAGCCGAATAGCCCCGGCTGCTGGTGGGTCTGTCTGTTCATTTCAGTTGATCGCCAAGTGGGCGCGTTGTGCCCCCAAAAAACTGAAATTGTTAGGAGTCGTCATGGACGCTCGCTTGATTGCTTTTCTGGACCGCGCCGAATCGGTACTGGCGCGCCTTGAACCTTTGTTGCCGGCACAACGCCCGAGTATCGACTGGGGCACCACCCTGGCCGCACGCTGGCAGCGCGACGGCCGCAGCGGCTACCTGCTGCCGCTGGAAGTCAGCCTGGATATCCGCCTCAGCGACCTCATCGGCGTCGACCAGCAGCGCGACCAGCTTGGCCGCAACACCCACCAGTTCATCAACGGCCTGCCGGCCAACCACGCGCTGCTGTGGGGCTCGCGCGGCACCGGCAAGTCGTCGCTGGTTCGCGCCCTGTTGGCCGAACACGCCGGCGCCGGCTTGCGCCTGATCGAAATCGAACGCGACCACCTGGCCGACCTGCCGCGCGTGGTCGAGCAGCTGCAGAAACTGCCGCAACGCTTCATCCTGTTCTGCGACGACCTGTCGTTCGAGGCCGGGGAGGGTGACTACCGGGTGCTCAAGAGCGTGCTGGACGGTTCGCTGGAGCAGGCCCCGGACAACGTGTTGCTGTACGCCACTTCCAACCGCCGCCACCTGGTGCCCGAGAAAGAAAGCGACAACGAGAACTGGAAGCGTGTGGACGGCGAGCTGCACCCCAGCGAAGCGGTGGAGGACAAGATTGCCCTGTCGGACCGTTTTGGCCTGTGGCTGTCGTTCTATCCCTTCACCCAGGAGCACTTCCTGAATGTTGTGCAGCACTGGATTGGCCAGTTGGCACAACCTGCGGGCCTTGTGTGGCAGCGCACTGAAGAACTCGACATCCTCGCCGTGCGCTGGGCCACCGGCCGCGGTAACCGTAATGGCCGTTGTGCCTATCAGTTCGCCCGCTACTGGGTCGGGCTGCAATTGCTGGAGCAAAAGTAAATGATCGACCTCAATGCCAGTGGCGCCGGCCTCGACGGCTATGACCTGCTGGCGGCGCAAGTGCAGGCGCTGTTTGCCGACGAGCGTGACTTCATCGCCAATGCCGCGCAGTTTTCGGCGTTTCTGTATAACCAGGTGGACGACCTGAACTGGGCGGGGTTCTACCTCAACCGCAACGAAGAGTTGGTGCTGGGCCCGTTCCAGGGCCAAGTGGCGTGCGTGCGCATCCCGTTCAGTAAAGGCGTGTGCGGCGCTGCGGCGGCAACGCGGCAGACCCAACGGGTTGAGGATGTACATGCGTTCCCGGGCCACATTGCCTGTGACAGCGCTTCCAACAGCGAGCTGGTGATCCCGTTGGTGAAGGACGGCAGCTTGATTGGCGTGCTGGATCTGGATAGCCCGACGGTCGGGCGGTTCAGCGAGGCGGACCAGGTGGGGCTGGAGCGGTTGGCAGCGATCTTTCTGGCGTTGACTGACTGCTGATCGATATTGCCTGTGCCGGCCTCTTCGCGGGCAAGCCCGCCCCTACAACGGTATTCATGAACCTGTGGGAGCGGGCTTGCCCGCGAAGAGGCCGGTACCGGTTAATCAATCAGTCGTAGATCACCTTCTTCTTCCAAGTCTCTTCCTCATCGGTCTTGAGCCCATCGGTCAATTCGTTGTGCTCGTCCTCTGCGGGGGCCATGCGGTCCAGCACCTGGCCATTGGCCCGGGCCAGTAGCTTCTCAAGATACGTCAGCTGCTCTTCATACACTTTTGGCTCGGGCTGTTTGCGCAAATACTGCACGCCGCGCTCGAAGGCCAGGCGCGCCTGGCCGGGCTGGCCTTTTTGCAGGGCCTGCTGACCAAGGTTGTTGAAGAACTCGATGTGCAGCAACACCAGGATATGGCGGATTTCCTTGACCCAATGCTTGGCTTCGACGGCGGGCAAGAAGCCCTCTTGGGCTGCGCGGGTCACCTGATTGTGCAGCGCCTCCAGCAAGAAGCGCACATCCTTGGCCTTGACCTCGGTGTGGATCGGGTTGGGTGGGTTGTTGACCGGGATCTTCTCGCCCAGGGCAATCAACCCTTCCAGTTCGGCGAGGCGCGCCTTGAGTTCGGTATTGCGCTTGTCCACCGCCAGCAGGCGCTGGTTGAGGTTCAGCTCCAGGCGGGCCAGTAGCAGTTTGAGAGCCGGGGTCATGAACTGGCCCGGGAACGTCTCGGTGATCTCGCCACAGCGGCGCAGGCGGTCGGCCAGCTCGACCTTCGTCCGGGCGCGGTCCAGCTTGCCATTCTCGACCACATTGTTGAGGTAGCCGATCACGATCAGCAACGCGATGCCCGCCACGATGAGCAGGGTGATCAGAAGTGGTGTCACCGTTAATGCCTCATGAAAAGGTTTGCATGATTGAGTGTAGGAGCGAGCTTGCCCGCGAGAGGCCCTGACAGCCATTCTCTTTTTCTATCGGCGAACTGTGCCATGGCTGGATGCTGGCACATTAATGCTGACTTGACGCCAGAAAATCAACGCCAAACCCTTGCAGGCTTACCGAAACAGCGCTGGGTGTACCCGGAAGTCATTGATTTAAATAAATTTCTACAAAGGGGTTGACGCCTTCCCGAACCATCCATAGAATGCGCGCCACTTGCAGCGTAAAGCACACAGCGAAACGCGGCAGGGAGTGAAAGCAGGCAGTAATGCCAGCAGCGTGTCCCCTTCGTCTAGTGGCCTAGGACACCGCCCTTTCACGGCGGTAACAGGGGTTCGAGTCCCCTAGGGGACGCCAAATGCGGGAATAGCTCAGTTGGTAGAGCACGACCTTGCCAAGGTCGGGGTCGCGAGTTCGAGTCTCGTTTCCCGCTCCAGTTTCTCCGGCACTGCTTAACGGCGGGGCAGGAAAAGAAAATCCAGGCTGAATCGTGAGGTTCATGTTCTGGTGCACTGAAAAGTGTTGTGTGTCCCCTTCGTCTAGTGGCCTAGGACACCGCCCTTTCACGGCGGTAACAGGGGTTCGAGTC
>NZ_SSOE01000062.1:0-17901 GCF_029871175.1 Pseudomonas sp. BN607 | reverse complement strand
TAACCAAAAAACGCTGCGCTCCCATCATCCGGCCCCTGCGCTGCGCTCCGGGGTTCCCTCACTCCGGCATTGCTCCCGGCAGGACCGCGCCGAAGGCCCCATCCTGGGGCCTCAGCGCTTGACGGGCATCCATGCCCGTCACCTGCCTCCGCAATGCCTGCGTTCGGCCTCCTGAAGTCGCGAAAGTCAAGATCAAGATCAAGATCAAGATCAAGATCAAGATCAAAAGCCTGAGCCTGAGCCTGAGCCTGAGCCAGCGACACACTCACAGTATGGGGCGGGCAGTTGAATTTGTACTGGGCACCGACCAGCGGATTCTAAGCGACGGAAGCAAATTCGCACCCATTTGCAGTTGCTCCACGCGACGTGGCGCCTTAGACTGCCGCCCCCTGTAAAAGAGTGCCAGTTGGCGCTTGAAGAATTTCGCTGCCGATGCCAAGGCGTCGGTGGCACCTGAATCGCCCAAATGCACATTTTTTCATAGAGAAATCGATGACCAAGGAACAGTTGCTGGCCATGTCGGCCGATGACTACATGAACGCCGACCAGCTGGCCTTCTTCACTGAGCTGCTGCAGGCGATGAAAGTCGAAACCCATGAACGCATCGAGCTCAGCCGCACCACCATCGAAGGCCTGGACACTCCGTCGGACCCTGCCGACGTGGCCTCGGTCGAAGAAGAGCGTAGCTGGCTGGTAAATGCCATCGACCGCGACCAGCGCCTGCTGCCACAGCTGGAGATGGCGCTGGACCGTATTGCCGACGAAAGTTTCGGCTGGTGCGATGACAGTGGTGAACCCATCGGCCTGAAGCGCCTGCTGATCAGCCCGACCACCAAGTACTGCATCGAAGCCCAGGAACGCCACGAGCAGCTCGACCGTCACCAGCGCCAGGTCTGACCCCGGGTGTGGTGAGAGGCCCCACGGAGCAATCCCTGGGGCTTTTTGCGTTTTTCGCTGGCCCCGGTTTTGTTGCTCCCGGCGTAACACTGCTGTACCGGGATGCGCTGTTTTCGCGTGAAGGGCAGGCGTATCATGGCTTTATCGTTAGGGTGCTAATTAAATTCCGGAGGGAATGATGAATAGCCGAGTCGATGTAGCCGTGATGATTGGTTCAGGTGTGCCGTCTACCCTGCAGGCGGTGGGAAAGCGCATCTGCTGGGTGGTACTGGTCAATGGCGAGCGCCGTGGTACTGCCTTCGCCACGCGTGAAGAAGCGCTGGAATGCCAGGCGGCTTGGCAGCAGCAGCTGAAGAAAGGCCTCGCCGCCTGAAAATGTTTATTGCCTCTCGACGTGTTTCAGTGTTTTCGGGCATATTTGTCCTACAGTAAATGCGCACATGGATACCAGGGCTTGTCTTCTTGCAGGCTCGCTCCCTTGGTTGCATTTGCTGGCGAGTGATCTTGGGCATCACGCTTCCCGGGCCGGGAAAGGGCCAAGCGCCTTCGGTTGAAGGCGAATCTGGCACATCAGAGTAAAGATTCCTGCACGCTGCATCGTCAGCGGGCACAGACATTTCGTATATCGCTTTATTACTCTTTTCGCCTATCGATAAGAAATGGCCGTGCCTCCCCGGGCTTGGGTGAGGGCGGGTTGTAACCGGTTGAGGATTACTTCATTGGCAGTCAGCACACTTGATACCCATGCGTTGTTCGCCCTGGGCGACTTGCGCGGTAAATTGGCCCAACTGTTCCAGGGCCGCTTCATCTATGTGACCGAACAGAATCCCGAAGGCCTGTACATGGCCGAAATCGACACCGAAAGTGCATTGGTGGTCGATGACAAACAGCGCCTGGAGCTGAAGGTGGGCGACCACTTCCGCGCTGCCGTGTTGCCCAGCCGCGAAGGCGGCAAGCTGGAGATGCGCTTTCGCGAGATCAAGTTGAATGTGTATGGCGTGGGTGATTACGCATTCGTTTCCGTGCCGGAAGGCGAAGGCATTGTATTCCGTGAAGGCCACGGCGTGATGCTGGTGTTCGCCGCGCAGCAGCAAGTGCAGGAAGGCCTGGGCAAGTTGCTGAAGGCAGTAACCGGCAAAGTTGCCAAATGGCGCAAAGGCGAACTGACCACCTTCAAGGCCAGTGAATGACCGATGCTGACGACGCGCCTGCCACGCGGGCGGAGTTTCATCGGCAGCACCTGGCAGATGCCGTGGCCGACGCCGAGCGTTTGCTGGCCAGGCGCGCGGCGTTGCAAGGCGCTTGGTTGAACTGGGTGGCGGCTGAGCTATACAGGCTCAGCCCGCCGCCTTATGCCGCCATGGTCCGCCGCGAGTTGCAGCGCCTCAGCCAAAGCTGAAGCGGTAACCCCATCAGTTGCCGCGGTCGCTGCCGCTGCTGACCTCTTCGGGCACCGGTTCTTTCGCCATGCGCTTGCGAAACAGTGCCGCCCGCGCCAGCAACAGCGTGGTGACCGGCACGGTGATCGACAGCAGGATCGGGATCAGCCACGCGTGCAGCACCGGCGCGTCCTTCAGCCACGAAAAGTAGATGATCGAGGCCAGCGCTACACACCAGGCGCCAATGGTCGAGGCCAGTGCGGGCGGATGCATACGCTGGAAGTAATCCTTCAGGCGCACCAGGCCCACCGCGCCAATCAGGGCGAACAGGCTGCCCGTCAGCAGCAACACAGCGGTGACCAGTTCCAGCCAGAACGGCAGTACCAGGGTTTCAGTCATTCGATCACCTCACCGCGCAGCAGGAACTTGGCCAGGGCAAACGAGCCGACGAAGCCGAATAGCGCAATCAGCAGGGCACCTTCGAAGTAGGTGTCACTGGCATAACGGATCCCAAGCACCAACATTGTCAGCATGGCCAGGATGTACAGGTAGTCCAACGCCAGCACCCGGTCCTGAGCGGAGGGGCCGCGGAACAGGCGGATCAGCGCCAGGCCCATGGCCAAGGCGAAGATGAACAGGCTGGCAAGGACCGCACTCGAGAGCAGGCCTGTCATTGGAAAATCTCCATCAGCGGGCGTTCGTAGGTGTCCTTGAAGTGCCGGATGAAGGCCGCTTCATCATCCAGGTCGAACACATGCAACAGCAGCACGGTGCGGTCCAGCGCCAGCTCGGACCAGACCGTGCCGGGGACTACCGTGGTGATCATCGAAAGCGCGGCCAGGCCGTGCGGGTCGCGTAGGGCCAGCGGGACGTGGACGAACGCCGAGCGTGGCATCTGTTTGCCGGCACGCAACACGCCAAGCGCCACCTGCACGTTGGACACGATCACATCCATACCGACCCGGCCGATCAGGCGGGCGATGACCAGGGGCCGCCGCACGTGCGCATGCTGCGGACGTAACGGTGCCATGAGCAATGGCGCCAGCACGCCAAGCGCGGCGCCCAGCAGCAGATTGCCGGGGCTTATCGAGAGGTTCAACAGTAGCCATAAGCCGAACAGCGAGACTGATAGCAGTGGGGCAGGGAACATTCGGCTCATGGCTGCACCTGTACGTCGAGCGAGGTGGGGCCAGGAATGGGCCGGGCGGCCATCACGGCCTGGATGTAGGTGTCAGGGGCCTGCAGACTGGCAGCGGTGTCCTGGGTGTAACGCAGCAGCGGCTCGGCCTTCAGGCTGAGGATGATGCACAGGCCAAGCAGGATGACGATCGGCAGGCATTCATAGCGGCGCAGCACCGGTGACGGGCGCTCCTCAGGCTTCCAGAAACGCTGGATGCCGACCCGGCCAAAGGCGATCAGCGAGGCCATGCCGGACAGTATCAGTAATGCCACCAGCGCCCAGCTGGCGGCACCCAGTGGCTGCTCCGTCGCAACCCCCAGACCCAGCGGGTTGAACAGTGCACTGATCAGGTTGAGCTTGCCGACGAAGCCTGACAGCGGTGGCATGCCAATGATCAGCAGGGCGCAGGCGATGAAGCTGAGGCCGAGGAAGGCCATGGTCCACGGAATGATCTGGCCGATCACTGCCTTCTGCTCATCATCGAGGTTGATGCCCTTGGGTGGGTGCAGCGATTCCAGTGGCGGCGGCATGGCGTCTTCTTCTTCGTCGAGCGGCGCTTCATTGGCCGAGCGCGAGCGTTCGACCAGTTCGGCGAGCAGGAACAGCGCGCACAATGCCAGCGTAGAGTTGACCAGGTAGAACAGTGCCGCGCCGGTCAACGCCGATTGGGCGAAGCCGACTGCTCCGAGCAAGGTCCCAGCCGAAACCAGGATGCTCAGCGCAGCCAGGCGCTCCAGGCGTTGCGCAGCCAGGATCGACGCTGCGGCCACCGCCAAGGTAACCAGGCCGCCATACACCAGCCATTCACCACCGAAATGCGCCGAGGCCCCGGCCTGCCCAGAGAACAGTAGTGTCCACAGACGAAGCACTGCGTACAGGCCGACCTTGGTCATGATGGCGAACAGTGCCGCCACCGGGGCACTGGCCGAAGCGTAGGCCGGGACCAGCCAGAAGTTCAGCGGCCAGATGCCGGCCTTGACCAGGAAGGCCGTGGCCAGGATGGCGGCGCCGGCGTGTAGCAAACCGCGGTCGGCCTCCGGCACCAGCGGGATCTTCAGCGCAAGGTCAGCCATGTTCAGGGTACCGGTCACACCGTACAGCATTGCGGCGCCGATCAGGAACAGCGACGAGGCGAACAGGTTGATGGCGATGTAGTGCAGGCCGGCACGCACCCTGGCACGGCCCGAACCATGCAGCAACAAGCCGTAGGAGGCAGCCAGCAGCACCTCGAAGAACACGAACAGGTTGAACAGGTCTGCGGTCAGGAAAGCACCGTACAAGCCCATCAGCTGGATCTGGAACAGCGCATGGAAGCTGGCCCCGGCACTGTCCCAGCGGGCGCGGGCAAACAGCAGCGCGCTGAAGCCGATGACCCCGGTCAGGGTCAACAGCAGGGCCGAGAGGTGGTCCACTACCAGCACGATGCCGAATGGCGCCGGCCAGTTGCCCGGCAGGTACACACCAATCGACTCTGCCTGGCCCTGGGTGCGTACCCACAGCAGCAGGCTGACGGCGATGGCCAGGCCGGCGAAGGTCGACAGCAGGTTCAGCCGGGCCTTGAGCCGCCGGTGCTTTTCACCCAGTAGCAACATCACCGCCGCCGTCAGCAGCGGCAGCAGGATGGGCGCGACGATGAGCTGACTCATGCCATTCATTCGTCACGCTCCCGGCCATCCACGTGGTCGGTACCGGTCAGGCCGCGCGAAGCCAGCAATACCACGAGGAATAGCGCGGTCATGGCGAAGCTGATGACGATGGCGGTGAGCACCAGTGCCTGCGGCAGCGGGTCGGTATAGTGCAGCAGGTCCTGGGTGACGCCGTCCTTGATGATCGGTTCCTTGCCGATGAACAGGCTGCCCATGCTGAAAATGAACAGATTGACCCCATACGACAGCAGGCACAGGCCCATGATCACCTGGTAGGTACGTGGGCGCAGGATCAGCCACACCCCCGAAGCGGCCAGCACACCGATGGCGACTGCAATGACTTCTTCCATCAGGCGGCTCCTGCTTGGCTGGTTTTTGCCGGGTTGCCCGGGCGGTAGGCGCGCACGGACTGGTGCGCCAAGGCGGTGAGGATAAGCAGGGTCGACCCGACCACCACGGTGTACACGCCGACATCGAAGAACAGCGCGCTGGCCACGTGCACATCGCCCAGCAACGGCAGGTGCAGGTGAGCAGTGTGGGTGGTGAGGAACGGGTAACCCAGCAGCATCGCGCCGATTCCGGTCAGGGTCGCGCACAGCAGGCCGGTGCCCATCCAGCGCAGCGGCCGCAGGCTCATCTGTGCCTCGACCCACTGGGTACCGGCCACCATGTACTGCAGGATGAATGCCACCGACATCACCAGACCCGCGACAAAGCCGCCGCCCGGCTGGTTGTGGCCGCGCATGAACAGGTACATCGACACCAGCAAAGCGATCGGCAGCAGCAGGCGCACCAGCACCGCCGGCACCATCATGAAGCCCAGCGCGGTGTCGGTGGCGTGCCGTGGGTTGATCAGGTCGGTGACCACATCCGGTGCCAGCTGGCGCTGCTGTGCCGGCAGCTGCATGCTCTCTTTCGGAGGGCGGAAGCGCCGCAGCAGGGCGAACACCGTCAGTGCCACCGCCACCAGCACGGTGATCTCACCGAGGGTATCGAAGCCACGGAAGTCGACCAGCATCACATTGACCACATTGGTGCCACCGCCCTGGGGCAGTGCGCGGCTCAGGTAGAACGAGGAAATGTCATTGGGTGTTGGCCGGGTCAGCATGGCGTACGACAGCAAGGCCATGCCACCACCGACCAGTATCGCCAGCAGCAGGTCGCGCAGGCGGCGCATGCGCGCGCGCTCCAGGCTACCGGGCAGCGGCGATACGCCTTCGATACGCCGCGGCAACCAGCGCAGGCCCAGCAGGATCAGCACAGTGGTGACCACTTCCACCACCAGTTGGGTCAGTGCCAGGTCGGGGGCTGAGAACCATACGAAGGTGATGCAGGTCATCAAACCGCAGACACTGACCATGATCAGTGCCGCCAGGCGGTGGTACTTGGCCTGGTAGGCGGCGCCGATGGCGCAGGCAATGGCGATCAGCCACAGCGCGACAAACACGCCGGAGCCCGGAATCTTCGGTCGGTCGCCCCAGCTCAGGCCGCTGTAGAGCATGGGAGTGAGGCCGGCGATGAAGGCGGCAACCACCAGCATGAATAGCTGCGATTGCAGGCGGCGGGTGGTGAACAGGCGCTCGACGCGCCGCGCCAGCAGCATCAACTGGACCTGACCGTGTTCGAACAGCCGCTTGCCGTTGAAGCGCTCGATCAGCGGTGGGTAAGGGAAACGCCCCAGGCGCAGTTGCTTGCGCAGGAGCAGGTACAGGACGATACCGCCGCTCATGGCCACCAGGCTCATGATCAGCGGGGCATTCCAGCCATGCCAGATGGCCAGGCTGTATTCCGGCAGCGTGCCACCTACGACGGGCAGGGCGGCAGCGGCCAGCAGTGGCCCGACCGACTGGGCGGGGAAAATGCCTACCAACAGGCAAGTGAGTACCAGCAACTCGACCGGTGCACGCATCCAGCGCGGCGGCTCGTGGGGGGTGTGGGGCAAGTCCTGGGCGGTGGGGCCGAAGAACACATCGACGGTGAAGCGCAGGGCATAGGCCACGCTGAAGGTGCCGGCCAGGGTGGCGATCACCGGCAGCGCGGCCTCGACCCAGGCGGTGGAGCTGATGAACACCGTCTCGGCGAAGAACATTTCCTTCGACAGGAAGCCGTTCATCAATGGCACGCCGGCCATGGAGGCGCTGGCGACCATGGCCAGGGTTGCGGTGTACGGCACCAGGCGGATCAGGCCGCTGAGGCGGCGGATGTCACGGGTACCGCTTTCGTGGTCGATGATGCCGGCCGCCATGAACAGCGAGGCCTTGAAGGTGGCATGGTTGAGAATGTGGAATACGGCGGCAACGGCGGCCAGTGGACTGTTCAGACCCAGCAGCAGTGTGATCAGGCCCAGGTGGCTGATGGTCGAATAGGCGAGCAGGCCTTTGAGGTCGTTCTGGAACATGGCGGCAAAGGCGCCGAGCAGCAGGGTGATGGCCCCGGCACCGCCGACGATCCAGAACCACTCTTCGCTACCGGAGAGTACCGGCCAAAGACGCGCCAGCAGAAACACCCCAGCCTTGACCATGGTCGCCGAGTGCAGGTAGGCCGATACCGGTGTGGGCGCCGCCATGGCGTGGGGCAGCCAGAACTGGAAGGGGAACTGGGCGCTCTTGCTCAGGGCGCCGGCCAGGATGAGCGGCAGCAGCACCGGATACAGCGCGTGCTGGCGGATGGTGTCGCCGGCAGCCAAGACCTTGTCCAGGTCGTAGCTGCCGACCACATGGCCGAGCAGCAGGGCCCCGACCAGCAGGCACAAGCCGCCTGCGCCGGTCACCATCAGCGCCATGTAAGCGCCGCGGCGGGCGTCGGCACGGTGGTGCCAGTAGCCGATCAGCAGGAAGGAGAACAGGCTGGTGAGTTCCCAGAAGAACACCAGCTGAATCAGGTTGCCGGAGATTACCAGGCCCAGCATGGCGCCCATGAAGGCCAGGAAGAAGGCGAAGAAGCGTGGTACAGGGTCTTGCGGCGACATGTAGTAACGCGCGTACAGCGACACCAGCGTACCGATGCCCAGCACCAGTAGCGAGAACAGCCAGGCGAAGCCGTCCATTCGTAGTACCAGGTTCAGCCCCAGGCTGGGCAGCCACAGGAACTCTTCGCGGATCACGCCACCGTGGGCAACCTGAGGGTACAGCAGTGCTACCTGGACGGTACCGACCAGGGCTACGAGCCCGGCAAGAATGGACTCGGCGTTACGTGCGTTGTGCGGCAGCACGGCTGCCAGGCAACTGCCCACGAACGGCAGAAGCAATAGCACTATCAAAGACATAGCGGCCTATTCTGGAGAAGTTTGCAAAGAATCATACGTGCCGGGGTGTTGATCACCAACACGCAAGCTGTCGCAGAATCCTACAAACAGGCTGTGACAAGCTGTTTTTTTATAACAGTTTTTTACAGAGCATAGCCGCTGTTGACCGCTTTAGAGCCCGGCCTGGCGTTCGCCTTGTGCCTGCACGTCGCGTACTTCGGCGGTGTCGCGGGGGCGGCGGACCTTGAGTTCGCTGACCACCACCGCAATCACGATCAGCAGGCCGCCGAGCAGCGCCACGCCTGGCAGGCGCTCCCCGGCAATGCGCCCGACGATTCCGGCCCATACGGGTTCGCCGGCGTAGATAAGGGTGGCGCGGGTGGGCGAGACCGATTTCTGCGCCCAGTTCATCGCCACCTGGATCACCGCGCTCATGGCACCCAGGCCTACGGCGCTGGCCAGCAGCAGCCAGGAGAAGTCGGGAATGCGCTCCTGGGTCGGCACGATCATCAGGAACGCCAGCAGCGAGGCGGTTGCCAGTTGCACCACGGTGACCCGGCGCACATCGACCTGGCCGGCGTAGCGGCTGATCAGGATGATTTCGGCGGCAATGGCCACGGCGCTGACCAGGGTTACCAGTTCGCCCTCACTGAAGTGCAGGCTGCCGCCCTCAGGACCTGCCAGCAGCATCAGGCCGATAAAGGCCAGGCAGATGCCGATGCTGGGCATAAGGCCTGGTCGCCGACCAAGTACCAGCCACTGCAGCAATGGCACGAATGGCACGTACAGCGCGGTGATGAATGCCGACTGGCTGCTGCTGATGGTTTGCAGGCCCATGGTCTGCAAGCCGTAGCCGAGCATGATCGACACGCCTATCAGCATGCCCGCCTTCAGTTCGGTGAAGGTCAGCCCTGGCAGTGAACGCGCCGACACCACGCCCACGAACAGCGCGGCAGCCGCAAAGCGCAGGCCGACGAAGAACATCGGTCCGCTGACAGTCATCACGTTATGCACCAGCAGGAAGGTGCCGCCCCATAACATGGTGATGAACACCAGCACCAGTTCGGCCTTGCTCAGGCGAAAGGTAACGGCGGGGGTGGTTTGGCTGCTGGGCTTGCTCATGGTCTTGCACACTCGGCGGAAGGCGGCGCACAATCGCCGCAAAGTGGGCAGTATACTGCGCAATCCCGATCAGTGAGCAATATAGTGCACAAAGATTCCGCGCACCGTGCCTCGGTGCTCCAACATGTCAGCCTCAATGTACGCAGCCTGCGCAACGCCGCCGCCATGAGCCAGGCGGCGCTGGCTGAGCGCTCAGGGGTGAGCCGGCGCATGCTGGTAGCGATCGAGGCGGGCGAAAAGAATGTGAGCCTGACCACCCTGGACTTGATTGCCGAAGCCTTGGGCGTGGCGTTCAGTACCCTGATCCAGGCGCCGGACCAGCGTGACCCCGGGCGCATCGAAGAGCTGGCCTGGGCGGGCGTGCATCCACAGAGCCGGGCGGTGCTGCTGGGTACCAGCCCGGCACGACGCGAGGTGGAGCTTTGGGAGTGGACCTTGGCTCCTGGCGAGCATTATGCCAGCGAGGCAGATGCCGAAGGCTGGAGTGAGCAGATCTATGTGGCCCACGGGCAGCTGACGCTGATCATCGAGGGGGTCGAGCATCGCCTGCAGGTGGGACAGTTCCAGGTGTTCCCCAGCAACTGCCGGTATGCCTATCGGAATGATGGCGAGGTGGCGGTACGCTTTGTGCGCAATGTGGTGATCTGAGGTTCGGGGGAGGGGCGTAAAGCGCCCCAACCTCTCAAGCTGTATCAGCGGTCCAGCAACTCATCGGTCTTCACCACCCTGGCATAGGCAAACGCCAACGCAGCCATTGCCGAATCATGCACCTGCGCTGCCGGTACCTGCTTGCCGTTGAATTCCAGCGGCAGTGTCGCGCAGGCATCATGCGCCACGGTCACCTCATAACCCAGGTCGGCTGCTGCACGGGTGGCGGCGTCGATGCACATGTGGCTCATGCTGCCGACGATGGTCAAGGCCTCGACACCATGCCGGTCCAGCGTGTGTTCGAGGTCGGTGCCGAGAAAGGCGTTGACCTTGTGCTTGAGCACCACCGGTTCGCCCGTGACCGGTTCGACCTTGCGGTGGATGGCAGCACCCGGCGAACCCGGGGCGAAGAACGGCGCATCGGCGCTGTCGAACTCATGCCGCACATGCACCACCAGGTCGCCGCGCTGGCGGGCCGCCGCCAGCAGTCGGGCGGCGTTGTCGGCTGCCTGGTCAGCGCCTTCAAGGGCCCATTTGCCGCCCGGAAAGTAGTCGTTCTGGATATCGATGATGATCAGCGCCTGCTTGTTCATGCTGCCTCCTCTGGCAGTAGTCGTTGGATGCCGTTAGTTATAGGCTGTGTGCACTGAGCTGAGGATTGGCACGAACGACACTATGCGGGCAAAAACTGACACCCCAGCCAGCCTGGACATTGGTCTGTTGCTGTACCCCGGCGTGCAGCGTGCCGCCGTGCATGGCCTAGCCGACTTGTTCCTGGTGGCCAACCGGGTAGCTGCCGAGCTGGGCGCCGTCGAGTTGCCGCGGGTGCGTATCAGCTTCTGGCAGGCCAACGAGGCGGGCCAGTTGCAGCCCGCCCCCGACAGCCCTGCCAGCGACGTGCCGGGCCTGCGTGTACTGATCATTCCGCCGAGTCTCGAATCGACCCCGCAGGGCGACCTGCTGGAGCGCCACCGCACGTCGTTGTGCAGGCTGCACGAGCGCGGCACGGTACTGGCGTCGGTGTGTATCGGCGTGTTCTTCATCGCTGCCAGTGGCCTGCTGGACGGGCGCCCAGCCTGCACCCACTGGAACTACGTGCATGCGCTGGCCCAGCGCTTCCCCAAGGTACGGGTGGAGACCCGGCAGCCGCTGCTGGACGACGGCGACATCGTCACCTCGGCAGGCTTGATGGCCTGGACCGACCTGGGCTTGCGCCTGCTGGAGCGTTTTCTGGGGGCGACCGTGGCGCGGGAAACCGCCCGCTACCTGGCGGTCGAACCCGTTACGGCGCCGTTGCCCGGTGCGTTGTTCAACCCGCGCCTGGATCACGGCGACGAGGCCGTGTTGAAAGTGCAGCACTGGTTGCAGGGTAACGGCGGGCAGCACGCTGACCTTGCTGGGATGGCGGCCTGTGCGGGGCTGGAGGAGCGAACATTCTTGCGACGCTTTCGCGCTGCCACCGGGTTGCGCCCGACCGAGTATTGCCAGCAGGTGCGGGTGGGGCGGGCGTGCCGCTTGCTGGAGTTCACCCGACGCAACGTCGAACAGATCGCATGGGGAGTCGGTTATCAAGACCCGGGCGCGTTTCGCAAAGTGTTCCAGCGTATCACTGGTTTGACGCCCAGCGACTATCGGCGGCGCTTCGCGGTATCGGGATAGGCCTTCAAGAAACCACTTGACCTTGACTTAACTTGAGGTTTTACCCTGCACGGCATTGCGCTGCATGCGCCCGTAATCAGGAGACTGTCGATGTCGGCAAAGCCTCAAGCCCTGTGGTTTACCCAGATGATCGAATACGAAGTGGCCAGCATGTGCCAGCAAGCCTTGGCCGAGGCCCTGGTGGCGCGTAGCGAAGCGCTGGCCGCGCGGTGCGAGGGCCTGCAGGGGGTCAGCATCCAGGCCAGCGACGATGGCAGCCGGGTGTTGCAGTACCTGCAATGGCAGTCCCGCCAGGCCTGGGCGGCTGCGGCCGTGGACTTCATCGAGGAGCCATTCCTCGACCTGCTGGGCCGGCATCAGGCACGTGGCGTGAACTTTGCCGCCTACCAGACCTTGCGTAGCCTGGTGCGTGGTGTCGATGGCGGCCTGCTTTGCCAGGTGGGTGAACCTCAGGCATACCAAGGGGCATAGTGCGGGTAGTGGTCCAGGCGGGCGCCGATGACCATTTCGCTGATCCACGCGGCGAGGATCGAGCTGTAGGCTTTCTGACTCTGTTCGCTGGACAGGGCGTGGTCTGCCCCGTCGACGATGCGATGAGTCAGCGAATGGGCGCTGACGAATGCCGAGCGGTAATTCATCAGCGTGCTGTGCGGTACATAGTCGTCCTGCTCCGATTCCACCAGCAACACATCCCCGGCGAATTCGGCGCAGGCCGCCAGCGCACGGTTGTCCCCTGGACCGAGCGGGCGCTGGCGGTAGGCGTTCAGTCGTTGGCGGTCGAGGGCCTGCTTGGGGCTGCCCCATTCGTCGTCCCAGTACATCGCGGGTACCCGCAGCGCCAGCCATTTGACCGGCCGTTCGCGGCTCAGCAGGGTAGCCAGGTAGCCGCCATAGCTGCTGCCGATGATGGCGATGGCGCTGCTGTCGACGGCCGGGTGGCTGACCAGCCGGTCGTAAGCCACCAGAAGATCTTGCAGGTTCTGTTCTCGGGTGACGGTAAGACGCTGGCTCTCGGTTTTTTCGTGGCCGCGCAGGTCGAAGGTCATACACACGCAGCCTAGCCCGGTGATATGCCGGGCACGGGCCAGGTCGCGTTGCTGGCTGCCGCCCCAGCCATGCACGAAAAGGATGCCCGGCATTTTGCTGCCGGGGCTGACCAAGGTGCCGACGATACGGTCGTTCTCGACCTGTAGTTCAACGGTTTCACTCTGAATGGTCATGCTCGCGAATTCGCGCAAATTTGCTGAGTTGTCCGAGTTCACTGTCGTTTCCTTGGTAGAAAAGGGTGGCGTCAACCGGCAGGTCGGGTGTACCGAAGACTTCGTGGGTGGAGGCACGCACGCGCTGCAATGCCGGGTCATCGGCAAACGCCTGCAGCGCCAGCAGTTCGGCACTGCTGGCACCGCCCAGGCGCCAGGATTGTTCGAGTACGCCGCAGCGCAGGTGGCCTGAGGCGTCGCTGCCGCGGGCGATGTCATAGTTGCGCCGTGAGGCGACAAAGCACGGGAAATGTTGCTCGGCGGCCTTTTCGTAAGCCATGGCCTGGTTGATGGCCAGGCGCAGGTGGTCTTCCAGCGGCATTTGCAACAGGGCCTGGTAGTCGCCACGGACTACCACCAGGTCGGAACCGCCGTAGACTTCAGTGCCCTGATGGTCGCGGGTCAGCTGCTGGGTGCCATGGTAGCTACAGGTCAGCCCGGCGACACGCACCTGGCCGACGCTGAAGGTCTGGACGTCGCTCAGGTCTTCTTCCAGTACCAAACCCCATAGCGCCAGCTGCTGGTCGTCCATCCTGGCCAGCAGTGGCTCCAGTTCATCTGCCACGGTGATCACCTGTTGCCCACGGCCTGCGCAGGCCAGCACCGGTTTGATCCGCAAGGGGCCATCGCGCAGTAGCAACTGAGCTGCGTTACGCGCATCGTTCTTGCTGAACACGGTGTAGCCGCGCAGCAGCGCGTCGCACGCCTGCAAAGCGAAACCATCGGTCCAGCCCGGTGGGAAGGTGGCCCCGGCCGGTAGCGGGTGTGAAATGGCCTTTGTCGCCATGTACGGCTGGGACACCATGCCACCAAACAGGTCCTGTTCGCTGCGAATGCCCAGAATTGCAGCGCGCTTGGGGTCGGTCAGGGTCTCTGTAGGCAGGTAGTAGTAATCATCGGCGGCATTGGGCGGTTGCTCGGGCAGCTTGTGCGGGCAACCCAGAAGTCGTCCCAGGCCTTCGGCAATCTTCAGGTGCACGGCATGCTCGTGCTCGGGCGTGTGTTCGCGGGTGTCGAGCAACACCACGGCAGTTTTCGGGGTGCAGGCACTGGGCATGGTCAATTGCCTGTGTGCAATGAATGTACAGTGTGTGAAGGCCTTGCTTTGGGGAAGTTCAGCGGAAGTTGATCAGTGGTTCTGATGTAGGACGCGTCCGGTTCGCGCCGGGGCGATTGCAGGGCCCTGACGGCTGTTCCATTATCGGCGTATTAGATCAATCGTGATGTAGCCGCAGGAGAGCGCATGAGCGTCCAGACCACCCTTGAACAAAGCGTGCCACAGCGTCTGGCGCAAGTGCGCCAGGCCATGGCCGTAGCCGGCATCCATGCCTTGCTGGTACCGTCGGCCGACCCTCACCTTTCTGAATACCTCCCCGGTTACTGGCAGGGGCGCCAGTGGCTATCTGGGTTCCACGGCTCGGTAGGCACGCTGGTGGTCACCTCCGGGTTTGCCGGTCTGTGGGTTGATAGCCGCTACTGGGAACAGGCCGAGCACGAACTGGCCGGCAGCGGCATCGAGCTGATGAAGCTGCTGCCGGGCAAGCCCGGTGCACTCGAATGGCTGGGTGAGCACGTCGAGCCTAACGGCAATGTTGCGGTGGATGGTGCAGTCATGGCCTTGGCCTCGGCGCGTCAGTTGGCAGAGCGCCTGAAACTGCGGGGGGCGCGGCTGATCACCGACAAGGACCTGCTGGGCCAGGTCTGGAGCGGGCGTCCGGCGTTGCCAGCCAACCCGGTTTATCAGCACTTGGGGCCACATGCCACGGTGAGCCGGGCGGAAAAGCTGGCGCAATTGCGCCAGGGCATGCAGGCCAAGGGTGCCGACTGGCACTTCATTGCTACCCTTGACGACATCGCCTGGCTGTTCAACCTGCGCGGCAGCGACGTTTCCTACAATCCGGTGTTTCTGGCCTTTGCCCTGATCAGCCAGCAGCAGGCCATCCTGTTCGTTGGCCAGGACAAGGTGGATGAGCACTTGCGTCAGGTGCTGGCGGTCGACGGTATCGAGGTGCGCGACTACAGCGAAGCAGGGCAGGCACTGGCAGGCGTTCCTGCGGGGAGCAGGCTGCTGGTGGACCCGGCCCGGGTCACCTGCGGCCTGCTGGATAACCTACAGGCAGATGCCGTGCTGGTGGAAGGGCTCAACCCGACAACCCTGAGCAAGTCATGTAAAGGCGATGACGATCTGGTGCATATCCGCCAGGTCATGGAGCAGGATGGTGCGGCGTTGTGCGAGTTCTTTGCCTGGTTCGAGGCGAACCTCGGTCGAGAGGTGATTACCGAGCTGACCGTTGACGAGCAGTTGAGTGCAGCGCGGGCCCGGCGCCCGAACTTCGTGTCGCTGAGCTTCTCGACCATTGCTGCCTTCAATGCCAATGGCGCGATGCCGCATTACCGCGCCACCGAGCAGTCGCATGCGCACATCGAAGGTGACGGCTTGCTGCTGATCGACTCGGGCGGGCAATACCTGGGCGGTACCACCGATATCACCCGCATGGTGCCGGTGGGGATCCCGAGCCAGGCACAGAAGGAGGACTGCACCCGTGTGCTCAAGGGCATGATCGCGCTGTCGCGCACCACGTTCCCGCGTGGGGTGCTTTCGCCGTTGCTCGACGCCATTGCCCGGGCCCCGATCTGGGCTGACCAGGTCGACTATGGCCATGGCACCGGCCATGGGGTGGGCTACTTCATGAATGTGCACGAGGGGCCGCAGGTGATTGCCTACCAGGCAGCAGCTGCACCCCAAACGGCGATGCAGGCGGGCATGATCAGCTCGATCGAACCGGGTACCTACCGCCCTGGGCAGTGGGGCGTGCGCATCGAGAACCTTGTGGTCAATCGTGAGGCGGGCAAGAGTGCCTTTGGCGATTTCCTGTGCTTCGAGACCTTGACGCTTTGTCCGATCGACACCCGCTGCCTGTTGCCTGAGCGGCTGTCGATCGAAGAAGTGACATGGCTGAACCAGTACCACGCCACCGTGCGTGAGCGCCTTGCACCAAGGCTCATGGGCGATGCGCTGGCCTGGTTGCATACCCGTACCGCGCCGCTATGATCGGCACATGAAGAAGGGCAGCTCGCGAGCTGCCCTTCTTCTTATTTGCAGATGACGATCATGCTACGGCTGGTGTAGCCCGCCGGATTGATGCCGAACAAGTAGTCGCCGGCCTCTTCATCGCTATCGCCCGAGCGCGCAATGACCCGATAGCCGCGTGTGCTGCAGGAGCTTGCGGCTTTGCTGTAACAATTGTCCCACGAGGAGGAAAGGCCGGAGCAGTTGATATGCAGGCCCTTCTTGCCCCTTTTGACCTCAGTCTTGGCTGTGGCGGCACATCCAGCAATTGCCAAGATGGCCAGGATGAGAAAAATACGTTTCATTCCTGTCCTTAAATGCAGGGCGGATCAGTTGTCAGGCCCTGTCGTTATCGCTTCGGTTCTTCCTGAAAATTCCCCAGCGTCCGTGTTCGGTCCAGTAGATAGCGTAAAGATGATGATTCTGTGACAGCTTAATCAGCGAGATGGGTCCCTACAATCACTAATGCTGTCCCAAATGAAAATATTTCTCATATCAGTCTGCAGCGATTGTAGGGCTGGGCTCTTTGCGCATCGAAAGGGTAGTGCCGACTGATGCGGTAATGATTGCCAGGATCGCCAGCCATTGGGTAACCGTCAGCACTTCACCGAGGAACAGCAGGCCGGACAAGGCGCCGAAAGCCGGCTCGATGCTCATCAGCGTACCGAAGGTGCGTGCCGGAATACGCGTGAGTGCGACCATTTCCAGGCTGTAGGGCAGGGCGGTGGACAGCACGGCAACGGCCAGGGCCATGGGAATTACGGCGGGCGTGAGCAGTGCGCCGCCTGCATGGGCGATACCGATAGGGGCTACGAACAAGGCCGCGACTACTACGCCCAGTGCCGCACTCTGGATGCCGTGCTCGGCCCCGGCGCGTTGCCCGAACAAAATGTACAGGGCCCAGCAAACGCCTGCGCCCAGTGCATAGGCGGCGCCCACCGGGTCGAGTGACTGGCCGCCGTGCCCCGCCGGCAGCAACAGCAGCAAGCCGGCGATGGCCAGGCCGATCCACAGGAAGTCGATCGCTCGCCGCGACGAGAAGATTGCCACCGCTAGCGGGCCGGTGAACTCCAGTGCCACGGCGATACCGATCGGTACCGTTTGCAGGGCCATATAGAAGAGGAAGTTCATGCCGCCCAGTGCCATGCCATAAATGACCACGTTGCGCAGGGTATTGGCAGTCATGGATACCCGCCATGGGCGCAGTATCAGCAGCATGATGATGCTGGCAAAGATAAGCCGCAGGCTGGTGGTGCCTTGCGCGCCGACGATGGGGAACATGCTTTTGGCCAGGGAGGCACCGGACTGAATCGATGCCATGGCGATTAGCAGTAGGCCGATCGGGAAGAGGGTAGCGGCCAGGCTGCGGGGCTGGGTGTTCATTTAGATGAGGCGATCCTTCGGGAAAAGTGGGGTTGAGCAATATAGTGCGCAATTATTGGGCGAGGGGGCAAGGCGTGTGAAGGGCAGCTCACCATCCTGACACCGCTTTTTGCGCAGAGGCCTAAATTGTTGAAATTAAAGGTTGACCTGTAAAATATCAGCCCTATAATGCGCACCATTCCAACGCGGTGGCGAAGCAAAGCAAGCCATCCCGTTGAGTCAAGTGTTTGAAGCTAAACGAGTTTCTCGCAAAAAACTTCAAAATAAACGCTTGACAGCAAATGAGGACGGCGTAGAATGCGCGCCTCGGTTGAGACGAAAAGATCTTAACCAAACGCTCTTTAACAAATTGAATCAAGCAATTCGTGTGGGTGCTTGTGAGTACGGACTGATAGTCAAAAAGATTATCAGCAT
>NZ_SSOE01000061.1:81995-420218 GCF_029871175.1 Pseudomonas sp. BN607 | reverse complement strand
TTGAGGCTGATGCAGTACCTGGGGAAACAACTGGCTTGCTCAATTTTTAGAATCTAGCGCAGTGACCATTGTGGGAGCGGGCTTGTCCCGCGAACACCGGCAGAGCCGGTGCCATGCACCGTGTTGGATGCTTCGCGGGGCAAGCCCGCTCCCACAGGTCCCCCGCAGGCTTGAGGCTGATGCAGTACCTGGGGAAACAACTGGCTTGCTCAATTTTTAGAATCTAGTGCAATCCCTGTGGGAGCGGGTAAGACACAAGCGGGTTTACCCACGAAGGCTGCTACGCGGTCGCTGGCATTGCGTCCGTTCAGGAAGCGAGTGCCTGCGAACGCTGGCACGCGGGCATTTCGTAGCGGTGTGGTTGCTGCCAGGCCAGCCGTGCCTGCACATCTACCACCGCGTCCTTCACCTTCTGCGCCCAGTGCTCATCCTTCGGGCACACCACCACCACGCGGAAACCGTGGTCGACACCTTCCAGGCGCACACCTTCGGAATCATCTACGTGCAGGTCGATATCAAAAGCCGAAGGCAGCTTGGACGGTGAGTTTTCCAGCCCGTTCTGGGCCAGGATCCGCTGGTGCCGATCACTGTTGACCACACCATCGACATGAATGCCGTAAAGCATCAGCCACCGGCGGATGTAAGCCGGGGTGCGCCCCGACGAGGTATAGATCCAGATGCTGCAGCCTTGGCGACGCAGGTCGCGGATCAGTTCGCGGGTGCCGCTGCGCAGCGGCTCGCCCAGCCAGCGATGGACGAAACCCGGCAGCTTGCTCTGCTCCGCGGCGGCGTGCTCGGCCAGGCAGGCCAGCGTGTCGTCGATATCGAACGAGACGCGTACCTGACCGCGATTGAGCTTGCGTTCAATGGCTTGCCGCCCGCGCTCGAACAGGGATGCCTGTTGCATCAGCGGCCCCTCTCGCAGACCGACACCGGGGTGCCGCGCAGGAAGAACGTGTCGGCCGCAGGCGCCTTCGCTTCAAGGAAAGCGGCGTACTTTTTCTTGATCTTGGGTAGTTCGTACAAGGCCTTGACACCGTGTTTGGCGGAGTTGCGTATGACCGAGGACGGGTTGAAGTAACCCTCGGCGTTGTCCAGTGACAGCACAAATGGCGGTAGCCCGGCCCGCATCAGCAAATAGCTGACAATGAGCGAACCCGTGCGGTTGTTGCCTTCGATGAACAGCTGCGGCTTGCTGAGAATCCGTACATACACACCGGCTGCCCGCTTCCAGATCGAATCGCTGCGGTACGAGCAATACCAGTTGTACAAATCCTTGATGCCGCCTTCAACGTTGTTGAAAAAGTGTGCTTCGGTTGCCGCAAGGTGCGGGGCGAATTCCACACGGCGGGCTGGGTCGCTGCCACACAGCACAGTGGCATTGATCTCCAGCATCAGGTTCAGCTGTTGCAGGTCGAACAGGTCGATACCGCGAGCGACATAGTCGTCAATCAGCGCGTAGCCTTCAACCACATTCAGCAACACCTCGTCGGTAAACGGGTCCCGCGGTTCGGTGAAATGCTGGCTGAGTTCGGCAAAACGGCTCTGCACCTCGCGCAGTGCGCGCTCTACCGCTGACAGATCTAGACGACGCGTCGCTCGCATTGGAAATCCCGGGTAACACTTTAACGGAAGGTAACGCGACCGGGTCTTGCAACCTTCCTGGTCGCAACACCCGGCCACCTTGTACAGGAGCGACTCAGCTGAACTTGCCGCTGATGTAGTCACTGGTCAGTTGCTCGCGCGGGTTCTGGAAGATTTGCGCGGTTGGCCCCATCTCCACCAGGTAGCCGGTGCGGGTACCCTGGGAGATATCGACCGAGAAGAACGCCGTGGTGTCAGCCACACGAATCGCCTGCTGCATGTTGTGGGTCACCAGGGCGATGGTGTAGTCCTTCTTCAGCTCGACCATCAGCTCTTCCACGCGGCGGGTGGCGATCGGGTCGAGTGCCGAGCACGGCTCATCCAGCAGCAGCACTTCCGGCTCGGTGGCAATGGCGCGGGCGATGCACAGGCGCTGCTGCTGCCCGCCGGACAGCGACAGGCCGCTGACCTTGAGCTTGTCCTTCACTTCGTCCCACAGCGCCGCGCCTTGCAGGGCGTGCTTGACGCGGTCGCCCAGGTCACCCTTGTAGCGGTTCAGGCGCAGGCCGAAGGCGACGTTGTCAAAGATGCTCATCGAGAACGGGTTGGGCTGCTGGAACACCATGCCGATGTACCGGCGCACCACCACCGGATCGACGCCCTTGCCGTAGACATCCTGGCCAAGGAAGTGCACGTGGCCTTCGAAACGGAAGCCCTTCACCAGGTCGTTCATGCGGTTCAGGCTGCGCAGCACGGTACTCTTGCCGCAGCCCGACGGGCCGATGAAGCCGGTAATTTCGTTCTTGCGAATTGGCACATGGCTGTCACGCACGGCCATGAAGTTGCCGTAGAAGATCTTGTCCAGCTTGCAGTCCATGACAATCGGGGTGGCTTCGCTGGCCACGGGAGCGGCTCGTTGCACAGTGGATACGTTCAAGTGGATGCTCCCTTTCTCAGTACTTGGGCTTGCCGAAAACACGGCTAAGAATGTTGATGACCAGCACGATCATGACCAGCACCAGCGAGGCCGCCCAGGCGAGCTCCAGCTGGTTGTCGAACGGCATGCCGGAGAAGTTGTAGATCAGTACCGCAAGCGAGGCTGTGGGGTTCATCACCGCCAGGTCGCCGTCGTGGTAGATCCAGTAGTTGCTGAACAACGCGGTGAACAGCAGTGGCGCGGTTTCGCCAGCGGCGCGAGCCACGGCCAGCATCACCCCGGTAAGGATGGCCGGCAGGCCGGTGGGCAGGACGATCTTCCAAATTACCTGGGCACGGGTGCAGCCCATGCCGTAGGCGGCATCCTTCATGATCTTGGGCACCATCTTCATCGACTCTTCAGCGGTGAGCACGACGATCGGCAGCATCAATACCGCCAGCGCCACGCCGCCTGCCGGTGCCGAGTAGGTACCGGTGGTCATCACCACCAGGGCGTAGGCAAACACCCCGGCCAGGATCGACGGCAGGCCGGTGAGCATCTTGGCAGCAAAGCGCGCGGCATTGGCCAGTTTGCTGTCCGGGCCGAGCTCGGCGAGGAACACCGCGGCCAAAATACCGACCGGCACGGCGATGGCGGCTGCAATGCCGACCATGACGAAGGTACCGGCCATGGCGTTGCCGAAGCCGCCGCCCATTTCGAAGCCGGTAGGTGGCAATTCGGTGAACACTTCCAGGTTGAGCCGTGCGCCACCGCGGGTGATCAGCATGTACAGCACGGAAATCAACGGCACGCTGGCCACCAGCGCCGCGAACCAGGCCAGCGTGGTCAGGATCAGGCTGCGCAGGGCACGGCCTTCCAGCTTGCGCTGCAGGCTGGGCAGCGCGGCTACAGGGTTCGTCAGGTCAGTCATTGTTTGTTACCCCGCTGGGCGTAGAGCATGATCATCGAACCGAGCACGTTCACCAGCAGGGTGATGAACATCAGTACCAGTGCTGCATACATCAGCACCTCGACCTCGTTCGGGCCGGCTTCCGGGAAGTTCAGCGCCAGCAGCGCCGCCAGGGTATTGGCCGGGGCGAACAAGGACACGGAAATGGTGTTGGCATTGCCGACCAGCATGGCCAGCGCCATGGTTTCACCGAGTGCACGGCCCAGGCCCAGCACCAGCGAACCGAAGATGCCGGTGGCGGCGGAAGGCACCATCACCTTGAGGATGGCTTCCCAGTGGGTGGTACCCATGCCGTAGGCCGCCTGCTTGGTTTTCATCGGCACGCTGGTCAGCGCATCCTGGGAAACGGCAGCGATGGTCGGCAGGATCATGATTGCCAGGACCAGTGCCGCAGGCAGCAGGCCAGGCCCGCTGAGGGAGGTGCCGAAAAACGGGATCCAGCCCAGCTCGCTGTTCAACCAGGTAGTCACTGGCCGAATCGCCGGGATGACCACATAGATGCCCCACAGGCCGTAGACCACGCTGGGGATGGCGGCGAGCAGCTCGACGATGGTGCGAAACACCGCGGCAAGCCTGGCCGGAAGGAAATCCTGGGTCAGGAAAATGGCCATGCTGACGCCGAAGAAACCGGCGATCAACAGGGCGATCAAGGCGCTGTACAGCGTACCCCAGATCGCCGGCAGAATACCGTACTTGCCTTGGTTAACGTCCCAGACGCTGCCGAACAACACATCAAAACCGTGCTTTTCAATGCCGGGCAGTGCCTTACGGCCGACTTCGTAAACCAGCGCGAAGACCAGCGCCAGCACCAGCACCACACCAATGCGCGCAAGCGCACGGAAGGTGCGATCGACCAGAAAGTCTTTCGCAGACGGTGGCTGGCACGCGGAATCGGGGTTATCCGGTATGGCAAAGGGTGTGTTCATGGGCAAGTTCCGGGACAAGGGACAAACACCCCCGGCATGGCTTCATGCCAATACCGGGGGCGCCTGGGTATTACTGGATGTTGGCAGAGGCTTTACGCACCTGGTCGACAACCGACGGAGGCAGCGGGATGTAACCCATCGAGTCGGCGATGGTCTGGCCTTTGGTCAGGCTGTACTCGACCATTTCACGCATGGCCTTGGCTTTTTCCGGGTTGCCGTTGTCCTTGCGGAAAATCATCCAGGTATAGGAAGTGATCGGGTAGGACTTGGCACCGTCCGGGTCAGGCAGCCAGGCCACCAGGTTTTCCGGCATGTTCACCGCAGCCAGTGCTTCAGCACCGCTCTCGGCATTCGGCACGACGTATTGGCCAGCCTTGTTCTGCAACATGGCGAAGTCGACCTTGGCCAGCTTGGCGAAACCGTATTCGATGTAGCCGATGGCGCCCGGGGTCTGGCGGACGGTGGCGGTTACGCCGTCGTTCTTCGGCGACTTGATGAACTTGTCGGTGGCCGGCCAGTTGACGGTGTTGCCTTCGCCCAGCCCTTGCTTGAAGTCAGCGTTAATGGCCGACAGGTGCTTGGTGAAGACGGCAGTGGTGCCGCTGGAGTCGGCACGCACGACCACGGTGATCGGGGTGGCAGGCAGCTTCAGGTCAGGGTTGGCCGCAGCGATTTGCGGGTCGTTCCACTGGGTGATCTTGCCGAGGAAGATGTTGGAGTAGACGTCGCGCGGCAGCTTCAGCCCTTTAGGGTTACCCGGCAGGTTGTAAGCCAGGACGATTTCACCGGCGGTCATTGGCAGCAACTGCACGCCTTCGCCAACCTTGGCGATGTCTGCTTCGCTCATGGCCGAGTCGCTGGCGGCGAAGTCGACGGTCTTGTTCAGAAAGTCCTGAACACCCGCCCCGCTCCCTTTGGACTGGTAGTCGACAGTGACGCCAGCAGTGTTCTTGCTGAAGTCCTTGAACCAGGTCAGGTAGATAGGCGCCGGGAAGCTCGCACCGGAACCGGTCAGGCGAACGTTCTCCGCGGCGAAAGCCCCGGAAGTGGCGCAAAGCGAAACGGCAACGGCGAGTGCAGCAGACTTCATCAGGCGAATCATCGAAAAGCGCTCCTTGTGATGGCCGGCACACTTTGCATCAGCTGTGTTACAGCTTTGTGACTATTAAGTGGCAGAGCCTGCGGTAGAGCTTTTCAGCCGTGCCATGACGGCAGGTTGATGTCATGCCTGGGTGAAACGAACGGCTCACGCACAACGCCTGGCAAGCACCTGCGCGCTCCGAACGGGTAGCGGATAACACTCGCGGACTTCTGGCAACTCACGGGCAAGTCAGAGCAAGCAAAGCCAGATGATGGGAGCGCGCAGTGAAGGCATCAAAGGACGCTTAAGCATTGCCAAGGCTCAGCGGGCAGCGGCGCTAGGCAGCCACAGTTGAAGAGGCGTGGAGTGCTGCGCGTTCACATCCACTGTCAACCATTCCCGGCGATACCGGCGTCATCGGCACCCCGGCAGCGGTTGCGGCAGGCACATTCGAACTCCGCTTGGGCACGGGTAGGGAAATTCACGCTCAGGCGGACCTTTTCCAACGTGTCGTAGAGGTCATAGCCCTCCCCCAATGCGGCGGGAAAGCCAAGCCGCCGAGGATAAACCTCTTTCTGCAGTGGCACTGCGGGAACCACAACGAAGCGTGTCTGCATGATCATCCCTCTTCGGCAGTGCTTAAGTATTAGTACTGCTATGTGAAAGCATCAAGATGACTCATGCAATATTTTGGGTCAGCAGCGCGCCTCGGGGTGATGGGAGGGTGCCGGGTGCGAACGTGGCATCACCCGTTTTTGCGCGCCAAAGAAAGGTGCGACCGATAGCGGCCGCTCTGCGCAAGGCGTTTCATCGATTGCAATGATGATTACTATCACCCGGGCGGCCTGTCGAGCTGGCATGCCTGCCCCCTATAATCGCCGGCAAATCTCCCCTCTTGCGCCTGTTTCAGGCGACATCCCTCCTTGGAATTCGACACCATGCCAAGTGCCAGCCAGGCCCCTCGGGGCGTTCCCGAACACAATCAACAAAGCGTCGCCCAGCAGTGGCTGGCGATTCTCTCGGTCGCCGTCGGTGCCTTCGCCCTGGTCACCAGCGAGTTCCTGCCGGTGGGGGTACTGAACGACGTGGCCAGCGACCTCGGCATCAGTGCCGGCCTTGCCGGCCTGATGGTCACCCTGCCTGGCATCATGGCCGCGCTGGCCGCCCCGATCATTTCCGTGGGCGTTGGCGGGCTGGACCGGCGTTACCTGCTGATCGGCCTGACGCTGATCATGATCATCGCCAATGCCATCGTTGCCTACGCGGGTGACTTCAACCTGCTGCTGGTCGGCCGCGTGCTGCTAGGGGTAAGCATCGGCGGCTTCTGGGCCACCGCCATCGCCCTCAGCGGGCGCCTGGCACCTGATGGCATGGGCGTGGCCAAAGCCAACTCGATCATCATGGCCGGGGTTACCCTGGCAACGGTGGTCGGCGTGCCTGTGGGCACCTGGCTGAGTGGCCTGATGGGCTGGCGCATGACCTTCCTGGTTACCGCCCTGGTGGGTGTCCCTGTGTTGCTGGCACAAGTGTTCCTGCTGCCACGCCTGATGCCGGAAAAGGCCATTCGCATCAGCGACCTTCCGGCCCTGTTCATCAACCCGCAAGCGCGAGTCGGCCTGATTGCCGTATTGCTGATCGGCCTGGCGCACTTTGCCGCGTACACCTATGTTGCGCCGTTCTTCAAGCAGAATGCCGGCTTTGATGGGCCTGCCATTGGTTCGTTGTTGCTGCTGTATGGCGTGGCCGGCTTCATGGGTAACATTTTTGCCGGCTTTGCTGCCAACCGCAGCGTGCGGCACACCTTGATGCTGGTCGCACTCATGATCGCCGCCAGTACCGCCCTGTTCCCGTACTTCGCCACCGGCATGACGGGCGCTGCGATGCTGATCGCACTGTGGGGCTTTGCCTTCGGCGCGTTCCCAGCGTGCGCCAATATCTGGATGTTCGTCGTCGCGCCCAAGGATGTCGAGCGCGGCATGCCGCTGTTCGTGGCCTTGTTCCAGGTGATCATCGCCGTGGGCTCGTTCTTCGGTGGGCAAGTGGTCGACCACATGGGCACGGCGGTGCTGCTGAGCCTGGCCACAGCACTGGTGGGCTGTGGGTTTGTCACGGTGCTGGTGCTGGGTCGCAATGTCAGCAACAGCCTGGCGGCGCAGCCGGGCTAAGGTTGCCCAGCAGACTCCGATACCCGGCAAGACTCATCGACCAAGGAAGTCAGTAACCGCACCGGTGAACGCCCGCGGCTGGTCCAGCATGACGAAGTGGAAGCTGCCATCGATACGCGTGAAGCTGATATGCGGCGTTCCCGCATAGGCGTTACGGAAGGTCGCATCAACGCTGGCAGCGGGCATGCCATACAAGGGGTCATAGGCATACACGACCTCGACCGGTACCTGGATACGGCCAAGCTCAGGGCGCAGGTCGGTAGTCATCAGCTCATAGGTGGCATCGGCTACGGTTTGGCGGTCGGAGCGCAGCGCTGCGTCAATCAGCGCAGGCCTGGCCGCCGGAGTCTTCGCCAACCGTTCAATGGCTGTGCGTTGCATCGCTTCGGCCTGTGGCGCCGGGGCGCCCAACTGCGCATCACGTAATCGCGCAGCGTGTGGTGCAGCGGTTGCGGCGGTCGCAGCAGGGTCGATCAGCAGCGTATAGAAGGGCAGCGCATCGACCACCATCAGCCGCCCTACCCGCTCGGGATGGCGTGCGCCAAGCATCAGTGCCACCTCGCCACCCAGCGAATGGCCAATGATGGCTGGCGCCTCAAGCTGTTGGCTATGGATGTACTCTGCGACTGCTTCGGCTACTGGGGCAACTACGCGCCCGTCTACAGGAGGCACGCCAGGGGCACCGGCAAAACCTGCAACCTGCACCCGATGCAGGCGATACTGCTGGCGCAGGTTGCTGGTGAGCCCTGCCCATACTTCGGATGACGAGGCCAGCCCCGGGATCAGGATAACGTCCGGCCCGGCACCTTCGACCGTTACCGAAATGCGTTCCCCCCCCACAGACGTCGGCTGGCTTGGTGCGGCCAAGGCCGCAGTCAGCGACACGCTGGTACCGATTGCCGCAAGCAAAGTGCGGACACGCATGTTTGCCACTCCTTTGACTTCAACCTTCAGTTCACCATCACGTCTTCCAGTGCCTGCTGAAGTGTACTGACCGTGCGCTCGATATTGTGCAGTTTTTCCAGCCCGAACAGGCCGATGCGGAAGGTCTGGAAGTCGGCCGGCTCGTCACATTGCAACGGCACCCCGGCGGCAATCTGCAGGCCGTGGTCGGCAAACTTCCGACCGTTCCTGATATCGGCATCATCGGTGTAACTCACCACTACACCCGGGGCCTGGAAGCCGGTTGCCGCTACGCTCCTGATGCCTTTACCGGTCAACAGGGCGCGCACCCGTTCACCCAGTGTCTGCTGTTCGTTGCGCAGCTTGTCGAAGCCGTAAGCCTGCATCTCGTTCATCACATCGTTGAACCGTGCGAGGGAGTCGCTAGGCATGGTCGCATGGTAGGCATGGCCGCCCTGCTCATAGGCCTGCATGATTTGCAGCCACTTTTTCAGGTCGCAGGCAAAGCTGCTGCTTTGCGTCTGCTCGATGCGTGCGAGCGCCAACGCACTGAACATCACCAAGGCACAGCAAGGAGAAGCGCTCCAACCCTTCTGCGGCGCACTGATCAACACGTCGACCGCGCACGCCTCCATGTCCACCCAAAGCGTGCCGGAGGCGATGCAGTCCAGCACGAACAGGCCCCCCACCGCATGCACGGCGTCACCGACCGCCCGCAGGTAATCGTCGGGCAGGATGATCCCGGATGATGTTTCGACATGGGGGGCGAAGACGATCTGCGGCTTGTGCGCCTCGATGGCTGCCAACACTTCGTCCAGAGGGGGTGGCGCGTATGCTGCCTGGCGACCGGTTTCGACCGGTCGAGCTTTCAGCACCGTGGTAGCCGCCGGGATGTTGCCCATCTCGAGGATCTGGCTCCAGCGGTAACTGAACCATCCGTTGCGGATAACCAGGCATCGCTGGCCGGTGGCAAACTGCCGGGCTACCGCCTCCATGCCGAACGTACCGCTGCCCGGTACTACCGCGACAGCCTGGGCGTGGTAGACCTGCTTCAGGGTGCTGGAAATATTCTTCATCACACCTTGAAACACCTGCGACATGTGGTTGAGCGAGCGGTCGGTGTACACCACCGAATATTCGATCAGCCCCTCAGGATCAATACCGGGATAGAGCTTTGACATGCGGTGATTCCTTCGGCAGAGGTGTCAGTGGTATCGACCCTGCCTCAAGCCTTGGCAAATGACAAGGTCGATTGGCCAGTTGTAGCCCCTGCTCGAGGTCACCGCCACCCAACCCGAACGCCTATGTGGCGGGAAACTGCATGAACATTGAGGCCTGGTCACTGTAGATTTCTTGCAACGCGTATTTCTTTACCAGCGTAGTAGCACATTCACTCGCGGTGCTGTTCGGGTTGCGCTGGGCCCGCAAGCTTTCGAAGGTTGCTTGAACCGCTGCAAAGTAAGCCATGTGTCCGTCCACGACGATGCGAGTGCCAAGGTCCGCCAGGCCGGGGGCATCTCGCAACTCGCTGTTACCGTAGGTGATGAGCATGATCGGCGTGCTGAGCCCATCCGCAATAGCGGCGAGGCTTTCAAAATGCTTCACGCCCACGAGGCAAATGGCATCAGCGCCGGATTGTTCAAATGCCCTGGTTCGTTTGATGACATCCGTCAATGACTGGGCCCCCGCATGCGTGCGGGCGACTATCGCCAGCGACGTATCGGCCCTCGCTTCTTTGGCCGCGCGTAGTTTACCGACCGCCTCATCAAGACCGATAAGTTCGACCGCTCGCCCGCCAAAGCGCGCAGGCAGTAAAGTGTCTTCGATGGTGATCGCTGCAACGCCCGCCCGCTCGAGTTCGGTAACGGTACGCATCACGTTCAGCGCGTTGCCATAACCGTGATCAGCATCGGCAATAATGGGCAGACGGGCGACTCTACCAATGCGTGCGGCCTGCTCTGCAAACTCGCTCAGCGTGATTAAAGTCACGTCTGGGGCACCTAATACCTGCAGCGAAGCAACGGACCCACCTAAAATTCCCACTTCGAAACCTAGGTCCGCAGCGATGCGAGCCGACAAAGGGTCGAACACTGAAGCCGTACTGATACAAGTTTGACTTTGGAGTATTCTGCGAAAGTCATTACGCAATTCATGGTGGCAGTGGTTTCGCATGGCGATCTCTTGAAATGATCCAGTCAGCCGTGAAGTGAGGCTGTGCCAGGATCCAGAGGTGTCGTAAGGAAATTGAGAGAGGGGGCAGTTCAGGCCTGTTCGCTGAACTGCCCAGGCTCATCACTTGATGAATCGAACTTGGCTGTTGATCTTCTCGATGACCGCACCTTTGCGTTCGTTGAAGCGTGCCTTGTTCTGCTCGAACAGGTTGTTGCCCTTGGTGTCGATAGAGATGATCAGAGGCCCGAACTCACGCACCCGGTTGACCCAGAGCGTCTCCGGCATGCCCAGATCCTGCCATTCAGCCCGCTCGATTTCCTCGACCTGGGTGGCGGCCAGCACTGCGCACCCACCAGGGAACACGGCGTGCACCGCTTTGTTCTCCAGGCACCCGGTGGTGGTCTCAGGGCCCATGCCGCCCTTGCCTACGATCAGCTTGACACCGGTCTGCTCGATGAACTGCTTTTCGAACTTTTCCATGCGCATGCTGGTGGTCGGGCCGATGGAGACCATCTCGAAGGTGCCATCTTCTTTCTTCTTGACGATGGGGCCAGCGTGGAAAATAGCGCCACCCCGCAGGTCAACCGGCAGCTCCCGGCCCAGCTCGATCAGCCGGCGGTGAGCGACGTCACGGCAGGTCACCAGCTGGCCGGTCAGGTAGACCACATCACCGACGTTCAGGTTAGCCAGGTCTTCATCACTGATCGGGGTATTGATGATTTTTTTCACAGTACTACCCCTTCGTGGGAGAGGATGTCGTAGGTCAGGTCAGCGTTGATGCGGATCTTGCCGCGGCGGTGCGCCCAGCAACCGGTGGACACCGCCACCCCAATGGTCGAGGGGTGGCGCGCCGAAGACTCGATGTTCACGCCCATCACGCTGCTGTTGCCGGTCAGGCCCTGCGGGCCGATGCCGATTTCATTGAGGCCTTCTTCCAGCAGTTTTTCCATCATTGCCGCGCTTTCGTTCGGGTGGCTGGAGTCCACTTCGCGCAGGATGGCCTTCTTCGACAGGCGTGCTGCGGTCTCCACCGAGGTAGAGACACCCACACCTACCAGCAATGGAGGGCAGGCGTTGACACCCCGCGAAGTGATGACATCGAAGACAAATTCTGTCACCCCTTCATAGCCTTGGCCTGGCATCAATACCTTGGCCGAACCCGGCAGCGTGCAACCGCCACCGGCCATGTACACGTCGACGATGGCGTAGTCGGCATCGGGGATAATTTCCCAGTCCAGCCACGGGATCTTCGAGCCGGTGTTGGTGCCCGTGTTCTTCTCGATGAAGGTTTCCACCGCATTGTGGCGCAGAGGGCCGCGGATGGTGGCTTCCTTGGTTGCGTTTTCGAGGATGCCTTCCATTTCACCGAGCAGCGGGAAGCGTGCACCGGCCGAGATGAAGTATTGAATCACGCCGGTGTCCTGGCAGCTGGGCCGGTTGAGCTTGTCGGCGTATTCCTGGTTGTCGGCCATCGAGTCGTACACCGCAATGGCCAGCGGATTGGTTTCTGCGGCACGCAGCTTGGCGGTTTTTTCTTTGACGTCCTTGGGCAGGCGTTTGCCAATGTAGGCAGTAAACTTGGCCAACGTGTCAGTCAATGATGAGACGGCTGCTTCTTTCTCTGTGGTATCCACGGTTATTTCCTCAGTGCATCACAAGGTGTTTTTTTTCAGGGCTGTCGGCGGGTTGTGTCGCCATAGCCGGTAACTCTGTCTTTTCTTGCTCCCCGAAGGCTTTGCCATCCAGCACCTGGTTCATCCGATCGCTATCGAGTGCACCCACCCATTTCGCAATGGCCATGGTTCCGACCGCGTTGCCGATGGTGTTGGTGATGGCGCGGGCCTCGGACATGAAACGGTCGACGCCGAGCAGCAGCACCATGCCGGCGACCGGAATGTTGTCCATGGTTGCCAGGGTCGCGGCGAGCGTGATGAAGCCTGAGCCAGTTACCCCGGCCGAGCCCTTCGAGGTGAGCAGCAGCACGCCCAGTACGATCAGTTGATCCATGAGGGACAATGGCGTGTTGGTGGCTTGGGCGATGAAGATCGCGGCCATGGTGTAGTAGATGCACTGGCCGTCAGGGTTGAAGGTAAGCCCGGACGGGATAACCAGGCCGACGACGGGTTTGGACACCCCAACCTTTTCCAGCTTGTTCATCAATTGCGGCACTACCGACTCGGATGAACTGGTGCCGAGCACGGTGAACAGCTCTTCGCGCAGGTACTTGAGAAACTTCCACAGGCTGAAGCCCGACATCCGCGCGATGCTGCCCAGGATGATCACCACGAACAGGAAGCACGTGAGGTACATGGTCGCCATCAACTTGCCTAGCGACACGATTGAACCCAAGCCGTACTTGCCTACGGTGAACGCCATTGCCCCACAGGCTGCCAACGGCGCGACGCGCATGACCAGGCCAACGATGTAGAACATGCCGTGGGAGAAGGCTTCCAGCACGTCAACGACCGGCTTGCCCCGTTCGCCCAAATTGGCCAGGGCAATGCCCAGCAACGTGGAAAACAGCAGGATCGGCAGGATCTCATTCTTGGCGAAGGCGTCGACTACGCTGCCTGGAATCAGGTGCAGCATGAAGTCGGTAAAACCGCCCGCGCCCGTGGCTGCGGCTGAGGTGTAAGTGGAGATTGCCTGGGTATCCAAGGTGGCAGGGTCGACGTTCATCCCCTGCCCCGGTTGCACCAGGTTCACAACAATCAGGCCCAGTACGAGCGCAAAGGTTGACAGTACCTCGAAGTAGATCAGGGCTCGCGCACCTACCCGGCCCAGTTCCTTCATGTTTTCCATCTTGGCAATGCCCAGCACCACCGTCGCAAAGATGATGGGCGCGAACACCATCTTGATCAGCTTGATGAATGCATCACCCAACGGCTTCATGTCCGCGCCGACCTGCGGCCAGAACACGCCCAACAGGATGCCGATCGTGACCCCGATCAGAACCTGCACGTACAACTTGCTTACCAATCGCTTGGCCATTGCCGTCTCCGAATTATTGTTGTGAGTCGGATTTATGTGGCGACTGGGCTACACAGCGCGAGGCAAGCTCGCGCACAGGCTGGCAGCTAATAGCCCAGATTTTTTGTGGTTAATCACGCAGGGCTTAAGTTAATGGTTTTTTCAGAATGGTGTAATACAATGAAATTAAACTCATTGTTTACCTGGAGTTAATTATGAACCCCGTGTCTGAGCTTGCTTTCTTCAGTCAGCTCGTCGGGGCAGGTAGCCTGGCGGCCACGGCTCGCGAACTGAACCTCACGCCACCTGCAGTGACGAAGCGTCTTGCGCAATTGGAAAAGCGCCTTGGGGTTCGATTGCTGAACCGGACCACACGCAGCATCAGCCTCACGGCAGAGGGTGAGACCTATCTGGTCAATGCCAAGCGGATCCTGGAGGAAATCGAGGAGATGGAGCGTCAGGTCTCAAGTAGCCGCGCTGAACCAAAGGGATTGCTGCGTGTGAACGCGCCTCTTGGCTTTGGGCGTACCCATGTAGCGCCAGCCATCTCATCCTTCGCCAAGCGTTACCCCGAGGTGGAAGTCCAGCTGCACCTGAGCGACCGTCCGATCAATCTCCCGGATGACGCGATCGACGTGGCTATCCGTTTCGGTGACCTGCCGGACTCGAGACTGATTGCTCGAAAGATTGCCAGCAACCGCCGACGTCTCTGTGCCACACCGGGCTACCTGGACGCCTTCGGAAGACCCGAGTCTCCACGCGATCTGATGAAACATAACTGCATCGTATTGCGGCAGAACGATGCGGCATTCGGAACTTGGCGATTGAGTCGGGGGAAGCAGATCGAGTCGATAAAGGTTCATGGTGGCTTGAGCACCAATGACGGTGAGGTCGCACTGTGCTGGGCTTTGGAAGGGCATGGGATACTCATGCGCGCAGAATGGAACCTGGCTGATCACTTGCGATCCGGAAGGCTCGAAGAGGTGCTAGGGGACTACGAAACGCCTCCGGCGGACATCTATGCGGTTTATCTGGAGCGCCTGAATCTTTCTGCGAAGGTGTCATTTTTCATTGAGCACCTCAGGGAATGCTTCAAGAGCAAGGCGGATCAGCAGGCAAACAGCCTTGCGGCCTGGGCGCGTTGACACGGCTTTCCAGCAGATAATCCACCATGAAGACCTCAGTCATCACCTTCACACGCGGCAACATCGGCCACCATGTACTGGTGATGTCGTCGACAAGTGCTATCGCCCTGCTCGCCACGTTTCTCACGGATATCCTTACGCTTACCTATATCGCCCTGCTACACGACGAACCCTTGGTGGCCGCCGTCGGCATCGCCAAGACCCTGGCGTTTTTCAACGCTAGCCTGGTGACCGGCATCATCGTCGCCGCAGGCACCATGATTTCCCGCCGCATAGGCCAAGGAACCTGTGCTGCGCTACCGGCACTGATCAGCCACATGTTGCTCCTGTCGACATTGGCCGCGACCGTGATAGCGCTCATCCAGTGGCGCTATCTGGACTTTTTCGCCGACTTGCTGGGGGCAAATCTTCCGGCCTCCGCCGTTGCCCGCCCGTTCATCGCCATGACCTTGCTGGCCGCGCCACTCATGACCATCACCCAGGCGGCGGCCCAGGCGTTGCGTGCCAGCGGACACAGTGGCCGGGCCTTGGCCGTGGTGCTGACCGCGGCCCTGTGCCTGGCGCTCGTCGACCCGATACTGATTTTCGTGCTCGATCTAAAGCTGTGGGGCGCCGGACTGTCCTGCTTGTTCTCAGGCATCGTCGGGAGCGTTGTCGGCCTGGTTCAACTGCGCCGGCATGTGGGGCTGACCATGAACATACGCTGGCGCCTGGTACGCCTATATGGTGTGCGGATCAATCGAGTCGCCCTGCCCTTTACCCTGGCAAGCCTGGCCATGCCGCTGGCGCTTACCTACGCCATGGCGCAATTGGCCAAGTACGGCGTCTCGGCGATGGCCGGCATGGCGCTTATGGATCGGATATTGCAGATCACATACTGCCTTTATTTCGCCCTGCCGAGCGCGCTGGTACCGATCCTTGCGCAGAACCTGGGCGCCGGTGCCAGCCTGCGGGTACAGGCAACACTGCGCAGCGCCTGCAAGCTGGTGATCGGCCATGGCCTGGCAGTTTGGGCACTGTTGCTGGTAGCGGCGCCGTGGCTGGGGCCGCTGTTCGGGCTGTCCGGGCCTGGGCAACACCTGGTCGAACAGCTGTGCCGCTTCGGCCCCGGGTTGTGGCTGCTCATCGGCCTGGACTTCATTGCACTTTCGCTGTTCATCAGCAGTGGTCGGGTGTGGTGGGTACCCGCCTTTGCCTGGCTGCGCGCCACCGTGGGCAGCGTGCCGTTCGTATGGGCAGGTGCGCAGGCCTACGGGGCCAGCGGGGTCATGCTCGGGCTATGGTGTGGCAACGCACTGATCGCGGTCATTTCAATCGTTACCGCCGTTACCATCAATCGCCGGGCACGTATTGGCCGCACCGACACTGGATGTTTGCCATAATCAGAGCCCTGCACACCTCAACACCGTTCCCAGTGGGTTTATGTCAGAACAGGATCACAACGAGTCGGCCGTCGCACCGGCCACCAAACGCCGCCGCGCGCCGAAGGGCGAGATGCGCCGCGCTGCGCTACTGGATGCTGCCACCCTGGTCTTTGCCAAGGATGGATATGGCGCCGCGTCCATGCGGGATATCGCCGAGCTTGCCGGCATCACCACGGTCGGCCTACTGCACCACTTTCCCAACAAGGTCTCGCTGCTGCGAGCACTGATCGACCGCCGTGATCAGCGGATCACGGACCAATTCGCCACGCTTGAGATCGCGCCGACGCTGGACAGTTTCCTGGCCTTCGTGCGCATGAGCATGACGTTCAGTGTCCAGAGCCTGCCGGAATGCCAGGCAGCGATGATGATCGGTGTCGAGAGCCTATCGGAGCGGCACCCGGCCTGGCCTTGGTACATGGAAAAGTTCGAACTCACCCATGCCCACGCCCGAACGCACCTGGCCACGCTGATCGAGCATGGCCAGGTGCGGCCGGATGTGGATGTGAAAGCGCTGGCCACTGAAATCTTCGCCGTCATGGACGGCCTGCAGCTCCAGTGGCTGCGCGCCCCCGAACAGGTCGACGTGGGCGCGACGTTCGATGCCTACCTCCAGCGCCTGGCGGATACCATCCGCCCCTGAGCGACCGGTCCGTCCATGAACCGGCGGGCCGCTTCAGTAGGCCTGCGAAGCGCTGACCTGCACAGCCGCACGCAGCGGTGTCGGAAGCGGGTTGCTGTCGCGGGTGGTCAGGTGCTGTGGGATCAGGGTCAGCAAGGTGCGTTGCAGGGTCAGGTGCTCGGAATCCGGGCCCACCCAAACCTTGAACTTACCGGCATCGACATCCCAGCTGTCGGTGTTCTGCACGAAGTACGCCAGCGAGCGCGAATCGATCGGCAGGCTTACAGTCTTGCTCTCACCGGGTTGCAGATAGACCTTGGTGAAGCCCTTGAGCTCCTTCTTCGGACGGTCGACTTGCGGGTCGATCGGCTGAATATAAAGCTGGGCGACTTCAAAGCCAGCCTTGTCCCCGCTGTTGGTCAGGGTGAACTGGGCATTGATGGTATTGCCCGGTGTCATCACGTTGCTCGACAGCTTCAGGTCCGAATAGTCAAACGTGGTGTACGACAAGCCGAAGCCGAACGGATACAGCGGTTTGGCGTGGGTTTTGTCATAGCCTCGATAGCCCAGGTACAAACCCTCGCTGTAGTCGATCTCGGTCAGCGGGTTGTCGCCGCGGTAGGCCGCCGGGTCCGGATACGAGGCATAGCTCGGGTTGTCTTCGATGTGCTTGTCGATGGTCACCGGCAGCTTGCCCGACGGGTTGACCTTGCCGTACAGGATCTCTGCCAGCGCCTGGCCACCCTGCTGGCCCGGGAACCAGGCGTGCAGTGTCGCGCCCACCGTGTTGGCCCAAGGCTGCATGTTGGCAACGCCACCGCCGTGCATGACCACGATGGTGTTGGGGTTGGCCTTGGTGACGAACTTGATCAGGTCAGCCTGCTGGTCCGGCAAGTCGTAGCCGTGATCGGAGCCTTCGCCTTCGTTTTCGTAGTTGGTGCCGGCGGCGACCACCACGGCATCGTATTGCGCCAGGTCCTGCGGCGGACGCAGGGACGCCCAGCTCATCTGCACGCCGGCCAGACCGCCCAGCGCAGGGGTGAAGTTGCCTTGCACGCGGCGGTACTCGAGCTTGACAGTGTACGACTTGCCCGCCACCAGGGCTGCGCTCTGGCCGGAGGTGACCAAGGCGTTGACCACGTCGGAGGAGTACGGCACACCGTCGCTTTCCACCACCAGCTTGCCGTCGACCCAAAGCTTGTACGGGCCATCAGCACGCACCTTGAACACATGCTTGCCGGAAATGGTTGGCTTGATGGTGGCGGTGAAGCGCGCTGAGAACGCGCCGGCGGCCGGGCTGAAGCCGCTCACTGCGGTCGTGCCGTTGTCGGTCTCGTTAGTGCTGGTGGTCCAGTTCAGGTTCACCCCAGGCTCGACCCGGGTAAGTACAGGCGAGCCGCTCAGGGTGGCATTGCTGAAATACTCGGCTTTGACACCGGCATTGCTGACCTTGCCACTGCCCGGCTGATACCACACCGCCGTTTTCGGATTCAGGCTCAGCGCCGACAGATAGGTGACGTTGCTGCTGCTCGAGGCCAGCTGCTGCAGGCCGCTCAGTTCGGTGACATAGCTGTTGGGCGGCGAATTCGCCGTGCCGAACGGCGAAGCGGGTGCCTGGGCGGCCCAATCACCAATCACCGCGATTTTGGCCGTGCGCGCCAGTGGCAGCAAGGGCTTTCCGGCCGCCGTCTGAGCGTTGCGCAGCAGCACGATGGATTCACGCGCGAGGTTCAGCGAGGCACGCTGACCGTACTCGGTGTGCTCCAGGGGCTGCGCGCTATTCATATGTTCCTGCAGGTCGTAGCTAACGATGCCCCGCAGGTTGCGCTTGACCTTGTCATCGATCACATTCTGGGTGAGCTGGCCGCTCCAGAGGTACGGCAGCAGGTTGGCTTCGGTAAACTGCAAGCCCGACGGCATATCGATGTCGGTGCCGGCCCAGGCCCCTTTGAACGGGTCGTGGATAGCGTTGAAGTCACTGATCACCATGCCCTGGTAGCCCCACTCACCCTTGAGTACCTCGGTGATCAGGTGATGATTTTCACAGGCGTAGTCACCATTGACCTTGTTGAAACCGCACATGATCGAGGCGACGTTAGCGTTCTTCACCATGGACTCAAAGCCCGGCAGATACAGCTCGCGCAGGGTGCGCTCGTCGGCAACGACATTGACCGCCTGGCGGTTGGCCTCCTGCTCGTTAGCCAGGAAGTGCTTGCCGCTGGCCTGAATACCCTGAGCCTGGATGCCGTTGACCACGGCCGGCGCCAGCACAGCGCCAAGGAACGGGTCTTCGCCGCTCAGGTATTCGGCCGAGCGGCCGTTGTAGGGCGTGCGGTACAGGTTGACCCCTGGCGAAAGCATCTGTTGCCCGCCCGAAATGCGCGTCTCATAGGCAATGGCCAGGCCGAACTCCTTGGCCCGATTGATGCTCCAGCTCGCAGCAAGTGCAGACTGTGAAGGGTACTGAGCGCCGAAGGTAGCATTGTTGACGTGCACACCCATCGACGAGTCGTAGGCTACGGTGCCCTGGATGCCCCACTTGAGCAGCGGCGGGATCATGTGGCCATCATTGACCCGGGTGAAGTTGATCTTCTCGGCGGTGTTCATATTGTCGAGGATTGAGCTGACCCGCGCCTCGACTTCGTTGCCGCTGGCCGGTGCTGCGGCCAGTGCGCTGGATGCCTGGATCACGCCAAGCGCCAACAGGCTCAGGCCCAGGGTGTGTTTCAGGGGATTCACGCGGCGGTTCCTTGTAGGGCTCATGGCTGGCTGACCTGGGTCGGGGCGTCGCTGGTGTCGACAGGGGCATCGATCACGGCGTTCGAGGCTGCGGCCTCCTGGCTGACCCGATCGACGCCGGTGATGCGGTCGCGCTGAGCATCGAGCTGTTCGCGCGCGCTCTGGGTGGTCGCCTGTTGGCGAGTAGTCGAAGTGTCTGCAAAAGCATTGATATGCGTGGCCAGCAGTGCGGAACAGGCGAGCGGCAGCAATAGTCTATTCATCGAATAGTTCTCGATTGAAAGGTTTGAAATGAACGACATGGCCCGGGCCCAGGCATGCAGCGGGCATAAGTCTGGGCACTGTGAGGAAAAGTTCAAGCCGCCAGAAACATTCGGGCGAAGCGCAAGCCGAATAGACGCGAAAAAGAGGACTAATAGTGCTTTATTTCATATGTTATTAACGCTTCAAATCATAGAATTAACGGGGTGATTGGTTTTCTGTTGCCAAAATATTCACAAGAAAAGGATTTTTGGTCTTTTTTCACCAGATTATAGCAATAACAACCCTATCACAAAACCTAGTTGCAGTTAGGTTTAACAGTCTGATAAGCTCTCCCAGCAAACAGTAAAGTCCACACTCATTAGCGGGAATTTATCTCGACATACACTCTATTGCGCCTTTAAACACAACGACGTATTCTCCGGCCGTCTTTGAATTAGCAACTAATTGAATGCCTGCATATAGCCAGTACACTGCATAAAGCCATCATCATGAACTTGGAAATCCCTACCGCCGACGCGCTATGTGAGTGGCTGCAAAGTGCAGGCGCACTGCACGCGGCCGATATACAGCGCGCCGCCCGCCTGGGCGTGGCTCAGGGCATTTCCGAGGATGAAAAACTGCACACACTGTTGCGCCTTGGCGCCGTCAAGGCCGACCAACTGGCCGCCGCCTACGTTCACTTGACCGGCGCCGCGCGGCTGGGTGACGAGTCGGTCGAAGGGATGCCCAGCGCGACAGAACGGTTTGCCCGTCACCATGGCGTTGTCACCTTGAGCGAGACGGCCACCCATGTACGGGTGGCGACAGCCGTTCCCGTTTCCGCCTATGCCCTGTCGGCATTAGGCTATCTCGCCGACAAGGCCGTCGAGCCAGTCATCGGCACTGCCGAACAGGTGGGCGGTTTGATCGAACAAGCTTACGGGGCCGGCCGCTCAGCGATGGGCGCACTGGTCGAGGCACTGGACGACGACAGCGTCAGCGAAGGCGACATCGAGCACCTCAAGGACATGGCGTCCGAGGCGCCAGTGGTGCGCATGGTCAACCTGATGCTGCAGCATGCCGTCGACCAACGCGCCTCGGACATCCATGTCGAACCCTTCGAAAACCAGTTGAAGGTGCGTTACCGGGTCGATGGCGTGCTGCTGGAGGGCGAAGCGCCCCCCAGTGGCTATGCCCCAGCGATCATCTCTCGCCTGAAGATCATGGCCCGCCTCGACATCGCCGAGCGCCGTCTGCCCCAGGATGGCCGGATCATGCTGCGCATGCAGGGGCGCGAACTCGACCTGCGGGTATCCACCGTACCCACCAGCTTCGGCGAATCGGTAGTGATGCGCCTGCTCGACCGACAGACCGTCCGCTTCGACTTCGCCAGCCTCGGCATCAGCGGCCCCGTCTTGCGCCGCATCGAGCACCTGCTGGCACGCCCGCACGGAATTTTCCTGGTCACCGGCCCGACCGGCTCGGGCAAGACCACCACGCTTTACACCGCGCTCTCCGGCCTGAACAGTGCAGAACGCAAAATCATCACCGTCGAAGACCCGGTCGAATACCAGCTCACCGGCATCAACCAGATCCAGGTCAAGCCCGCCATCGGCCTGGGCTTCGCCACTGCCCTGCGCTCAATCGTGCGGCAGGACCCAGATGTGATCATGATCGGCGAAATGCGCGACCTGGAAACATGCAGCATCGCCATCCAATCGTCCCTCACGGGGCACCTGGTCTTGTCGTCGCTGCATACCAACAGCGCGGCAGCAAGCATCACCCGCCTTCTTGACATGGGCGTCGAAGGCTATCTGCTGGCCTCGACCCTGCAGGGCATCCTTGCCCAGCGCCTGGTACGCCGCCTCGACCCGCGCACCCGCATTGCCTTCGAAGCCCCGGCTGAACTGGTCGAGCGCCACCAGTTGCAGCGCTACACTGACCAGCGGCCGATTGTGCTGTACCGCCCCGACGAGCAAAGCCCGGGCGGCGGGTACCATGGCCGCAGCGCTATCACCGAGCTGCTGGTGATGGACGACGATCTGCGCAGCCTGCTGATGCGTCAAAGCGATGCCGCTAGCCTTGAGGCGGCGGCGCGTGACAAAGGCTTGGTCACACTTTACGAAGAAGGCCTGCGCCAGGCCCTGGCCGGCATCACCTCGCTGGAAGAAGTATTGCGCGTCACGGGTGGCGACTGACATGCCGGTCTATGCCTACAGCGCGCTGGACAGTGAAGGCCGCAAGCAACGAGGTGAAGTGCAGGCCGCCGACCAAGCCCTGGCTGCGCGTCAGTTGCATCAACGCGGCCTGCTCGTGCTCAGCCTCAAGCCAGCCAATCGGCTGCTGCGCACCGGCACGCGAAGCAGCGTGCTCAAGCCTGCAGAACTGATCAGCTTCACCCAGCAGCTCACCACCCTGATCAGCGCCGGCCAGCCGTTGGACAAAGCCCTCGCTACCCTGTTGAAGAACCTGCGCAAGCCAGCGGCAAAGGCCCTGATCGAACGCGTGCGTGACCAAGTCAAGGCCGGCGAGCCGCTGTCCCTGGCGCTGGAAGAACACCCGGCTACCTTCACGCCCTTCTATACCAGCCTGGTGCGTGCAGGTGAAGCGGGCGGTGTCCTGGACGTCACCCTGACACAACTGGCCAATTACCTGGAGCGCAGCCACACACAGCGCGCCGAAGTGCTCAATGCCCTGATCTATCCCGCGTTCCTGGTGATTGGCGTGATCGGTTCGCTAGGATTGCTGCTGGCCTATGTGGTGCCGCAGTTCGTGCCGATCTTCCAGGACCTCGGCGTACCGATCCCCTGGGTGACCCGGGCGATTCTGGCGTTGGGCGACTTCGTCAACGCCTGGGGGCTGACCAGCCTGGGCACCTTGACCGCCGCCTTCTGGGCACTGCTGGCGATGCGCCGCAACGGACAACGGCGCATCGCCCAGGACCGCTGGCTATGGTGCAGTCGCCTGTTCGGCCCGCTGCTGCAAAAACTCGAAACCGCGCGCCTGGCACGCACCCTTGGCACCTTGGTGAGCAACAGCGTCACCCTGCTGGCAGCACTGTCGATCGGCCGCGACGTCAGTGCCAACCATGCGCTGCGCGATCACGTTGGGCAGGTCGCCGAGGCAGTCCGCCAGGGCTGCAGCCTGCCCCACGCACTGTCCGCCGCCCCACTGTTGCCAGACTTGGCCCTGCAGATGATCGAGGTTGGCGAGCAGTCCGCCAGCCTCGGCGCCATGTTGCTCAAGGTTGCCGATGTCTACGACATAGAAAGCAAACGCACCATCGACCGCCTGCTGGCTGCACTGGTACCGACCCTGACCATCGTCATGGCGGTGCTGGTAGCAGCGATCATGCTCGCCATCATGCTGCCGCTCATGAGCCTCACCAGCACAATCTAGGAAACCACCCATGCGCTCCCGTACCCGTACCACCGCCCGTCAGGCGGGCTTCACCCTGCTCGAAATGCTCGCGGTCATCGTGCTGCTGGGTATCGTCGCGACCATCGTCGTGCGCCAGGTCGGCGGCAACGTCGACAAGGGCAAGTACGGTGCCGGCAAGGCGCAACTGGCGAGCCTGAGCATGAAGGTAGACAGCTACGCGCTGGACGTCGGTGCGCCGCCGGCCAACCTGGAGCAGTTGCTGCACAAACCGGCCAACGCCAGCCAATGGGCCGGCCCCTACGCCAAGCCGTCCGATCTGCTCGACCCGTTCGGGCATGCCTTCGCCTATCGCTATCCGGGCCAACACGGCAGCTTTGACCTGATCTTCCTTGGCCAGGACGGCGCTCCCGGTGGCGAAGGCTACAAGGCCGACCTGGGCAACTGGCAGTAACCATGGCCGCGCCGCTGCACCACCAGCGTGGTTTCACGCTGTTCGAACTGTTGCTGGTGATCGTACTGATTGGCGTAGCCACCCCATTGCTGGCAATCGGCATCAGCCGCGGCCTGCACAGCGCCCAGGAGCGAACGGCGCTGGCCAACATGGTCAGCGCCCTGCGCAGTGCGCGCATGCAGGCTATCGGCAGCGGCCAGCCGGTGCGTGCCGGCTTCGACCTGCAGCGGCGCGAGGTACACAGCGCCGGGCATGCGCCCGCCCGTTGGCCTGAAGATTTCAGCGTGCGCCTGCACACCGCAGAAGGCCTCGGCGCCGCCTTTGAGTTCTACCCCGATGGCGCAGCCAGTGGCGGCAACATCCAAATTGCCCGGGGCGAGCGGCACTGGCGTATCGATGTCGGCTGGCTGACCGGTCGCGTGACGCTGAAGTCCCTGCCATGAACCGACAACGCGGGTTCACCCTGCTGGAAATGCTCGCTGCCATCGCCCTACTGGTCATCGCCGCATCGGTCCTGCTTGGCGCCTTTGCCCAGAGTGGCCGCTCGCTGCAACAAGTGGCGCGCGCCGACCGGCAACACAGTGCCGCACGCTCGCTGATCGATGACATCGACCTCGGCACGCTCGAACCAGGCCAGCAGCGCGGCCGTTGGCACGGCCTGCCTTGGACAGTGGATGTGAGCCTGGCAGCTCTTCCGCCAGGCCGGGTCACCCTGTACCGGCTCGACCTGACCGTGGGCGAAGGCCGCTATGCCTCGCACTACAGTACCTTGCGCGCCCGCACCTCAGAGGGCCGCAAATGAAGCGCCAGGGCGGCTTCACATTGCTGGAGGTGTTGGTGGCGATCAGCTTGCTGGGCCTGCTACTGGGCCTGGTCGGCAGTGCATTGGTGGCTTCCAGCCGCGCCGTGACCACGGCTCAGCGCTACAGCGACAACCTGGACGAACGCCGCGCCACGCAGCGCTTCTTGCGCCAGTCCCTGAGCCAAGTGCTACCGCTGACCGGGCGCACGGCCGAAGGCCGCCACACCAGCACTTTCGAAGGCGCTGGCGACAGTGTGCTGTTCTATGCGCCGCTGCCAAGTTCGGTGGGCGGTGGGCTTTACCGCCAGCGCCTGCGGGTGCACGGCCATCGTCTCGAAGTGCAGCTGGCCAGGCTCGATGGCCGACAGTTGCAGCCCTGGGGCGAGCCACAGCGGCTGCTCGATGGCGTCGAAGCGCTGACCCTGCAGTACCGCGGCCACACCCCGCTGGGCAAGCCGACCGGCTGGCTAGCGCAATGGCCCTGGCCAGAGCGGGTGCCGCAGGCGGTGCGGGTCGACCTCCGTCTGCACGGCGGCCAGCAGGCCTGGCCAACGTTGCAGGTGAACCTGCTGCTGGACCTGTCCGGCGACGGAGGTCGGCCGTGAAGCGCCAGCGCGGTGCCGCACTGCTACTGGCGTTGTGGGTGATCGGGCTGCTGAGTTTACTGCTCGGTGGCCTGGCCGTCGCGGTGCACCTGCAACAGCGCCAGGCCCTCTGGCAAAGCCGACAGGCCCAGGCGGCGCTGGCCGCCCAGGCTGGCCTGGAGCTGGCCGTGGTCAACCTGCTGAGCCGTGATACTCAGCGCTGGCAACCCGATGGCCAGCTGCATGTCGAGCACTTTGCCGGCAGCACACTGCGCATCAGGGTGACCAGCGAGCGCGGCAAGCTCGACCTCAACGCGGCCCCGCCCGCACCGATCGAACGGCTGCTGCGCGCAAGTGGCGCCAGCGCCGAACAAGCCAAAACCATCACCCACGCTTTAAGGACGAGGCGCAACGAGGTACCCCTGCGAATGCTCGAAGAATTTCGTCAACTGCCCGGCATGAGCTACGCGCTATACGCGCACATGCTGCCGTCGATAACCGTGTGGTCGGGCAATGCCGAGCCCGACCCGAACCTGATCGAGCCGAAGCTGGCCCGCGCCCTTGGCCTGAGGCCGGGCAACAGCGTAGTCGCCGACGCCGGGCAGATCCTCAGCGCCAGCAGCGAGGCGACCCTGGCAGGTGGCTTTGCCGCACGCGTGCAGGCCACCTTTATCCTGCTGCCGGCCCACACCGGCGGCAAACCCTATCGCGTCCTGCGGTGGCAAGAGTGATGCCCTTGGCGAAACGCTGTGCGGCAGCCCTCGCTGCCTATCGGCAGGCCTGCGATGAATCGTGGCGGCACAGCATGGCCAGGCGCTGGCTGCTGGCCTGGCGCGCAGAACTGACAGGCCTGTTGCCGGCTGCGCTGGCCGAACGCCTCGGGCAGCGCAGTGCCCCGCAGGTACTCGGCTGGCCCTTGCCCATGGACCTACAGCCCGGTTGCCCCACCGTGCTGGTGCTGAACACCGGGCAAGTGCTGGCGCAGCGCATCTGCCTGCCGCAGGCAGCCACCCGCAACCTCAGGGAAGTGCTGACCTACGAGATCGACAAATACACCCCGTACACCGCCGAGCAGGTGTATTTCGTTGCCCGAGTGGTGCGCCAGCAGCCACCGAACGCCGAGGTCGAGCTGGTGGCCATCGCTCGCCAGCGTCTCGATATCCTGCTTGCCGCGTGCCGTGAACGTAGCCTGCCGTTGCTGGCCATTGACGTTCAGGGTAGCGATGGCCAGCGCCTGGCCGTTGACCTGCTGCCCGCCGGCAGCGACGCCGGCCTGCCCCGCCCGTCCCGCCTCGATCAAGCCTTGTGGCTGGGCCTGGCGGCCTGCTGCCTGCTGCTGATTGCTGTGTTCATCGCGCAGCGCCAGAGCCTGGTGACGACCATGCAGCAGCAAGTCACCCGCCAACGCATGGCCGTGCAGCACATCGAACAACTGCGCCAGGCCCTCGACAGCAGCGTCGGCGCCGCTTCGTACCTGGCCAGCCGCAAGGCTGGCCAGCCCACCGTGAGCGCGCTGCTGGCTGACCTCACCGATTGCCTGGGCAATGAAACCTGGATCGAGCAACTGGAGGTCCACGATGCTGGCGAGGTGACGTTCTCCGGCCAGAGTGCGCGCAGCAGCGCGATAATCGCCCAGCTCAAGACCTGCCAGACCCTGGAACATGCCCAGTTCCAGGGAGTTATCCAACCAGACAAGGCCACCGGCCAGGAGCGGTTTTCGATCAGCGCCCGGCTCAAGCGGGAGGTGCCCCATGCGCCCGCTCAACCCTAGGGAACGCAAGATCGTTGCGCTAGGCTTGCTCGGCCTGCTGCTCTGGGCCGGTTGGTCCCTGTTCGTCGACAGCCTGTTGCTGGCGCCGCTGCGTGATCTTGATGAGCAGGCGCAAACCTTGCGTGAACACCAACGCCGCTACGCCAGCCTGATGCTGCAACAGCCGCAGCTGGAAGCGCGACTGCGACAGGCGCGCAACGACCCGGCGCAGCGCGACAGCCTGCTGCCCGGTGACGACCCCAATGCCGTGGCCGCCGACCTCATGCAACACGCCGTCGAACAGGTACGCCGCCAGGCCTCGAACGGTGCCGGCTGCGAGGTGACCCAGCGCATGCCGATCGCTCCTGCGAACAGCGAAGATGGCCGGCCCGAGCCGTACCGCCCGGTCAAGGTCAGCTTGACCCTGGCCTGCGCCATCGAACCGCTGGCTGCACTGATGCATGCCTTGGAGTACGGCCAGCCCAGCCTGTTCATCGACCAGTTGAGCATCCGCCGCAGCACGGGGGCTCCAGCTCAAGGCCCGGCCGGGCGCCTGGAAGTGCATTTGCTGATTCGCGGCTATTTGCATGCTGCCAGTCCAGGAGCACAGCCATGAAGGCACAGACCCTGCGACTGACACTGCTGACCGCCAACGTGATGGTGCTGGCCAGCGCGGCTTGGGTATTCATGACTCCCGCCCAACCGCATTGGCTCGAAGCCCACGCACGCGCCAGCGCCGCCCCCAGCCCTCCGCCCGTGCGCCCGGCCGAACCCGCCAAGGCGCAGTTGGCCGCGGTGTGGCTGCATCCGCTGTTCAGCCCAGGCCGCCAGCCGGATGCCCACGGCTCGCAAGCCCAGGCGCCGGCACTGGCGGGGATGACCCTGAGCGGCGTGCTGCTGGACGGCGAACGCCGTTTCGCCTATGTGCGCGACGGCAGTAGACCGGCCACCAAGGTCGCCTTGGGCGGCACACTCGCCAGTGGCTGGACCTTGAGCCAGCTCGGCGCCACCCATGCAACGTTCACCCGTGCCGGGCAGACCCATACGCTCAACATGCCCCTGCTGCGTCTGCCTGCCCCCTCCACCGCACCCGCCCTCACTCTTCCGCGTACGACGACACCATGACCATGCCGCTATCTTCCCTGTTCCCCCACCTCACACTGCGGGCGCCTTTGCTCGGACTGGGTGTCGCCATCAGCCTCGCGGGCTGCGCCCTGCCCGGGCAAGACCTGCACAGTGACCCTGCTCTGCTGCAGCAAGCACTTGAAGGTGCCGGTGCCCCGGCCCCGGCGAGCCAACCGAATGATACGCCCCCAACACCAGCAGCGAGCGCTGCACCGAGTCGGCAGATCATCCAGGGCAACCAGCGCTTCACCCGTGCTGCGAGCCGGCCGGCCGCGACCGCTGGCAACGACCAAGGCGATATCGTCTTCAACTTCACCGATCAGCCGATCGAGGCGGTGATCAACAGCGTGATGGGCGACCTGCTGCATGAGAACTACAGCATCAGCCAGGGCGTGAAAGGCAGCGTCAGCTTCTCCACCTCTAAACCGGTGAACAAGCAGCAGGCGCTTTCGATTCTGGAGACCCTGCTGTCCTGGACGGACAACGCCATGATCCGCCAGGGCGAGCGCTACGTGATCCTGCCCGCCGACAAGGCCGTTGCCGGCAAGCTGGTCCCGGAAGCCGCTGTGGCGCAGCCACCCGTAGGCCTCGCTGCACGCCTGTTCACCTTGCGTTACATCGGTGCCAACGAAATGCAGAAGCTGCTGCAGCCGTTCGTGCGCGACAATGCCTTCCTGCTGGTGGACCCGGCACGCAACGTCATCAGCTTGGCCGGCACCCCGGAGGAGTTAGCCAACTATCAGGACACCATCGACACCTTCGACGTCGACTGGCTCAAAGGCATGTCGATAGGCGTGTACGGCCTGCAACGCGCCTCGGTGGCCGAACTGATGCCGCAGTTGCAGAAGCTGTTCGGCCCGGACAGCGGCATGCCGTTGTCCGACATGGTCAAGTTCATGCCCAACGAACGTACCAACTCGATCGTCGCCATCTCCTCGCAGCCGCAATACCTGCAGGAGGTCGGCGACTGGATCCGCACCATCGACGAAGGGGGCGGCAACGAGCCGCAACTCTTCGTTTACGACGTGCGGAACATGAAAGCCGCCGACCTGGCGCGCTACCTGCGCCAGATCTACGGCTCGGGAAAGGTCAGCGACGATACGCCGGCCAAGGTCGCCCCAGGCCTGAAGACCACCAGCTTGACCTCGCTGAACGGTACTGGCACGCAGGGCCTGAACGGTAGCGGCATGAACGCACGAGTGAGCCAGGCCGATGACGAACAGAGCGAAGCCTATGACGAGCCCGCGGAACAGGGCGGCGACAGCGAGACCGGCAACGTTGCCGCCGAAGCGGGCGAAGACGGTGCCAAGCGCCTGGAAGAAACCGTGCGTATCACCGCGCAGAAAAGCAGCAACCAACTGCTGGTGCGCACCCGCCCGGCCCAGTGGAAGGAGATCGAAGCCGCGATCAAGCGCCTGGACAGCCCCCCCATGCAGGTGCAGATAGAAACCCGCATCCTCGAGGTCAAGCTCACGGGGGATCTCGACCAGGGTGTGCAGTGGTATTTAGGCCGCCTGGCTGGCAACTCGTCCAGCACCACCGTGGCCAACGAAAGCGGCAGCCAGGGTGCGCTGGGCGCGGGTGGCGTGGCCCTGGGCAGCAGTTCGATGTTCTACTCGTTCGTCAGCAGCAACCTTCAAGTGGCCCTGCGGGCCCTGGAGACCCGTGGCCTGACTCAAGTGCTGTCGGCACCATCGCTGGTGGTGCTGAACAACCAGCAGGCGCAGATCCAGGTCGGCGACAACATCCCGATCAGCCAGACCACCGTTAACACCAGCAACTCCGACACCACCCTGAGCAGCGTCGAGTACGTGCAGACCGGGGTCATTCTCGACGTGGTGCCACGAATCAACCCCGGCGGGCTGGTGTACATGGACATCCAGCAACAGGTAAGCGACGCCGATGACAGCGCGGTGACCACCACCCAGCCCAACCCGCGCATCTCCAGCCGCGCGGTGTCGACCCAGGTGGCGGTGCAGAGCGGCCAGACAGTGCTGCTCGGCGGCCTGATCAAGCAGGACAACACTCAGTCGGACACCCGCGTCCCGGGGCTGTCGCGCATTCCCGGCCTGGGCTGGCTGTTTGGCAGCAGCTCCAAGAGCCGTGACCGCACTGAGCTGATCGTGCTGATCACCCCGAAGGTCGTCAACAACCCGGAGCAAGCGCGCCAGGTCACAGCCGATTACCGTCAGCAGATGCAACTGCTGAAGGCCCAGGTGACCGGTTCATGATAGTGCAACTGCCAGAGCCGACGTTGACGCTCAGCGGGTCTTCGCTGCCGATCCGACGTATCGTGTTTCGCTCCCCCTTGGCAGGCACCCTCCTCCTCGGGTCAAGAGCGCCGCTGAACATGATCAGCCGCCTCTGCTTCGGCAGATTGTGGACATCCCGCTCATATCACTTTTACCGCACGGCCAATGAATTTCACCGGCCCCGTCGGCCGTCCGGTAGGTGAACCGCCAGATTTCTCCAGCGTCAGCTCGAACAACTGGTTGGCCTCCAGCGGTGGCAGGCTCTGAAGCGGAACACGGTAGGGTTCACCAGGGTTGACCAGGCCTAGCGAAACCGGTGCGCCCCACTGCTCGCCCTTGGTCCAGAACTGCAAGGCCATGCCTTCGGGAACGGCATCCTTGCCAAGCGGGATCAACTCGATCGTGCGGCTATCGCTGGTCTGCACCACCCAGCCGGGCGCCTGGCTGCTCGGCGCCACCAGCACCACCACGAATTGAGTGGCTGGCGGGGGGGCGGTTAGCAAGGTAAACGCCAGCAACACGCTTGCAGCCAACCCCGCAGCACTTAACCCTTGCCACAGGCCGAGGCGCTGCCACCACTTGCCCGGCTGCAGCTGTTGTGCAGCCAGTTCATTCAGGCTGCGCTGGATTCGGCCCCATAGGCGGGCGCTCGGTGGCTGCGGCGCTGCCAGTGCGGTCAGCTCCAGCAAGCGTGCCTCCCAGGCATCCACCGCGGCGCGCAATGAAAGGTCGGTGCGCAGGCGTTCGGTTACTGCGGCGTGTTGCTCCGGCGACAATGACCCCAGTACGAACTCGCCAGCCAGGGTGTCCAGTGCTTCGGCAGTATCCGGCTTCATTCCAGGCACTCCCGCAGCGCCTTCAGGCTGCGCTTGATCCAGGCCTTGACGGTGCCCAATGGCGCGCCCAACAGCCCAGCGATTTCGGCGTGGCTGCAGCCGTCCACATAGGCGTGCAGGATGCAACGCTGTGGTGCGGGTTGCAATTGTTCGAGGCAACGGTAGATTTTCGCCGAACCCGACCAGAGGTCAATGTCATCGAACGCCCCGTGCGGTGCTGGCGCGGTGTCGATGTCGATGTCGGCGTCATCCAGCACGGTTTCGCGGCGAGTGTCGCGGATGGTATTCAGCGCCAGGTGGCGCGTGATGCTGTAGATCCAGCCTCGCGCCGAGCCGCGCGCCGGGTCGTAGCTGGCAGCGCGGGTCCATATGCGAATCATCGCATCGTGGACAATGTCTTCTGCGGTGGCGTCATCACGCGCGATGCGCCGGGCAACCCCCAGCAGGCGCGCGCCCTCATGATCGTAGAGCGCCTGCAGGGCCCGCCGGTCACCCTGTGCACAGGCCAGCAGGCAGCGATGGAAGTCGAAGGGGGCGACGGGCGAATTCAACGTGTGCGGCTTCCTTGTGTCATGCCAGGTACCCCGGCCATCCAGCCGGGGGGCTTGCCGATGAGCGTAGATGAACGATTGCAAGACGTCTGCCCGAATGCGCTTTACCTGGTGGTCCAGAACACATAGTCGGCCTGGTACTGGACGACCTGCCTGGCCCCCTTGTTCTGCGCTGTGCAGTCGCTTGTTGGGGCCACGCCGCCGCGAGTGGCCAGGCGCTGAATATAGCTGACCCCCTGCATCGCGCCCTTGCCCTCTGCGGGGTTCGCCTTGACCAGTTGATAGGGTATGGCGCCTGTGCCTGCGGGTGCCACCGCCACCTGGGTGCCGGTGACTTTCGAGCCATCTTTCGCCTGCCAGGTGGCGGGTGGGCCAAAGTAATCACCCACCTGCTTGCCGGCGCGATCATTGAGTACTGCCTTGGGGCCGACAAACGTCCATTCGGTCTGCCCAGGGGCGTTGGCCTTGTCGCGGCACTCATAGGTAATCTCGCCAGCGCCAACGGTCTCGAGCATGACGCGATGGCCATCAGGGACCTTGACTGCCTCTGGCAGCGCGGACTGGGCGTGGGCAGGCTGCAGCGCCAGGGCGATGCTGCAGGCGAGCAGGCAAGCTGAGAGTTTTAGGTTCATGCGCAGAGCTCCTGAAAAGTCATTGGGCTGGGCAGTCACAGGCTACCCACTCTCAATACCCGCCAACCGGCGTACTGGATGCACCCATTAGAAAAAATTCTGCGATGGCCATCCGCTCGGCCCATTCCGGAGGGTGTCCAAGAGGGTTGCGTCTAAGCACCCAGCGCCCGTTTCAACACTTCGTAAATTTTGGCATCGGCCGATTGGGCAACGTTGAAGCGCACGAAATCACCCGCAGCCATGGACTGGCTGAACGCATTCCCAGGCGCCAGCACCACACCCTCCTTCACGCAAGCCCTGGCCAAGGTTGCTGCATCCTTGCCTCGAGGGAGTTGGCACCAGACATACATGCCTGCCTGGGGGGTTATCCAGGGCTGGATACCAATGGCCCGAAGCCTCGCTACCGTCCTGTCCATTGCCTCGGCCAGCCTGAGGCGGACGCTTTCCATGTGTTTGCGGTACCCGCCATCAGTGATCACCTGATGGATGATGTCCGCGGCCAGGCGACCACCCCCGAATGTGGTGGCAATCTTGAGATCGGCCAGGCTCTCGATCCATTCACTGCGAGCAGCGATATAGCCGCATCGAATCGAAGCGGAAATGGTCTTGGAAAAGCTGCCTATCTGGATGACCCGAGACAGGCCATCGAAGGCAGAGAGCCGTGGAGCCGGCGTATGTTCGAAATCCCCGAAGATGTCGTCCTCTACAATCACCAGGCTGGAGCTGTCGGCCAGCTTCAGCAGCCTGTGTGCCGTAACCGGAGACAGGGCGGCCCCGGTCGGGTTATGGATGCCGGCATTGGTGATATACAACCGGGGAGCATGCTCCAGCAGGGCAGCGCCGAACGCATCGATGTCCGGGCCGGTCGCCGTGAAGGGAACGCCGACGATGTTCACCCTGTGTGCTTTGAGCAGTGCGTGAAAGTTGAAATAACACGGGTCATCCACCAGCACGGTATCCCCAGGCTCCAGCAGAAAACGGCAGATCAGGTCGATGGCGTGGGTGCCGGACTCCGTGAGCATGATCTGTTCAAGCGGCGCTTCGATACCGATGCCTGCCAGCCTTCGCGACAAGAACTGCCTGAGGGGCGGATGCCCAAGCGGAGACGCGTACTCGGTCAGTGCCAACATGTCCGCACGGGCAATGGTTCGCAGCGCTTTACGCATGCCCGTTTCGTACATCCAGGATGCCGGTAGCCATCCGCATCCCGGTTTCAACGCGTCGCTGGAGGTTGCCAGCGACTGGCGCGAAATCCACAAGGGGTCGACTTCACGATCGAGCCTGGGGCCGAGTTCGGTGAGTATCAATGGCGCCACGGGGCCGGCCACGTAAAAGCCCGAGCCCGGGCGAGAATTGAGCACGCCCTCTGCCATCAACCTTTCATAGGCCTCGAGAACGGTAGAAACCGAAACCTGCATGGTCTGAGCCATGGCGCGGACCGAGGGAACCCTCGCGCCAGGTGTGTAGGTTCGAGAAGCTATCCGCGACTGGATCTCAGCCATGACCGATCGAATTCGCGTTCCGTTGCCTTTCATCACACCCCCAACTGTGCTGGTTCCATATACATAACAGTTCGGCTGAACTGTATTGGATTGTACATGGCCTGCGTAAGCCTGTCGGTGATGTACTGAGCACTGGCTTAGCGAGGACATACCCATGGAAAAATCAACAAGCGGATGGATCAATGGCTTCATAGGTGTCGCCATTTTCGCGGGTTCGCTGCCGGCAACCCGTGTTGCAGTGGCGGCCTTCGAACCCACCTTCCTGACCTGCGCCAGGGCAACCATCGCCGCCCTTTTGGCTGCGCTTTTCCTGATCGTACTCCGGCAACCTCGGCCAGCGCGCGGGGATTTGTCGTCATTGGCGGTCACAGCACTTGGCGTGGTTATCGGCTTTCCGCTACTGACGGCACTGGCCCTTCAGCACGTCACCTCAGCCCATTCCATTGTCTTTGTCGGGCTTCTGCCACTCTGCACCGCAGCGTTTGCTGTCCTGCGGGGCGGTGAGCAACCTCGGCCACTGTTCTGGGTGTTCTCGCTGGCAGGTGCCGGGCTGGTCGCTGGCTACGCGTGGATGAACGGCGGAGAAGCGTCGGCACTGGGGGACGTGCTGATGATGGCTGCGGTGGTTGCCTGCGGGTTGGGCTATGCGGAAGGGGCGCGTCTGTCTCGGACACTGGGTGGCTGGCAGGTGATCAGTTGGGCATTGATCGTGGCGTTGCCGCTAATGCTGCTGCTGACCATCGCCAACCTTCCAACCCTCGATGCCCTCGCCAAGGTAACCGCCCCTGCCTGGTTCAGCTTCGGCTACGTGTCACTGTTCAGCATGCTGATCGGCTTTGTATTCTGGTACCGAGGGCTTGTGCAGGGTGGCATTGCGGCGGTGGGCCAACTGCAACTCGTTCAGCCGTTCATGGGGCTTGCCCTGGCCGCGTTGCTGCTGCACGAACAGGTGAGCTGGATGATGCTCGTGGTCACGCTGGGCGCTGTCATCTGTGTTGCCGGTGCAAGGAAATACGCCCGCTGAGCCGGCGGCAATAAAACTGAACCGGAAATCGCCTTTTTTGTCATCCGTCGGCATAGGCGCGCCGTCACACGGCGGCTGCTTCAACACGCCGAGCAATACTTGCCCGATACATGTCATTTACTATCTGTTCACGACACGGCCAAGTAGAACCTGATTTTCCGGAGACAAGCATGCTTCGTATCTTTGAGCGCTGGCTCGACCCCTTCCCTCCCGACGAGGTGCCACCGCCGCCCATGGGGTTGTTGCGCTTCATGTGGGCCTGCACCCGCGGCGCTCGTGGCTACATCCTGGCGCTGGCACTGCTCAGTGCCGGGGTGTCGGTGTATGAGGCCTGGTTGTTCGCCTTCCTCGGTCAAGTGGTCGACCTGCTCTCGGCCTGGCAGGCTGGGGGCACCGTTGGCCCGGAGGAAACCCGCGTGCTGTGGGGCATCGGCATCGTCCTGCTGGTCAGCGTCGGGCTGGTGGCGCTGCGCACCATGGTCCAGCACCAGGTACTGGCAATCAACCTGCCGCTGCGGCTGCGTTGGGACTTTCACCGGTTGATGCTGCGCCAGAGCCTTTCGTTTTTTTCTGACGAATTTTCCGGCCGCGTCACCACCAAGGTGATGCAGACAGCGCTGGCGGTACGCGATGTGCTGTTCACCCTGATTGAAATCCTGCCTGGCATTGGCGTGTACTTCATCGCGATCATTGCCTTGGCCGGTGGCTTTGCCCTGAAGTTGATGCTGCCCTTCATTGCCTGGGTGGTGCTGTTCGGCCTGGCCATGCTGTACTTCGTACCCCGCCTGGGCAAGGTCGGGCAGGAGCAGGCCAATGCCCGCTCGTCGATGACCGGGCGGGTATCCGACGCCTACACCAACATCACCACGGTGAAGCTGTTCTCGCACTCGAATCGCGAAGCGCACTTTGCCCGTGCTGCCATGGAGGATTTCAAGCAGACCGGTTTCCGCCAGATGCGCCTGGTCAGCCAGTTCGAAATCGTCAACCAGGCGCTGGTGGTGGGCCTGATCATGGCTGCCGGCGGCTATGCCCTGTGGCTGTGGCATCAGGGCCAGGTCGGTACCGGGGCCGTCGCAGCGATTACCGCCATGGCTTTGCGTATCAACGGTATGTCGCACTGGATCATGTGGGAAATCACCTCGCTGTTCGAGAACATCGGCACCGTGCAAGACGGCATGGCCACCCTCACCCGCGGCCCCCAGGTAAAAGATGCGCCAGATGCGGCACAGCTGGTGACCAAGGGGGGCGCGGTAAGCTTCGATAAGGTCAGCTTCAACTACAACGGCGAGCGCCAGGTACTGAATGACCTGAGCCTGCACATTCGCCCGGGCGAGAAAGTCGGCTTGGTCGGCCGCTCCGGCGCCGGCAAGTCCACCTTGATCAACCTCCTGCTGCGTTTCTACGACGTGGACAAGGGTGAAATCCGCATCGACGGGCAGAATGTGGCCAAGGTCACCCAGGACAGCCTGCGCAGTGCCATCGGCATGGTCACCCAGGACACCTCACTGTTGCACCGTTCGATTCGTGACAACATTGCCTACGGCCGCCCCGACGCGACCGACCCGCAAATTCGCGCCGCGGCGGCCAATGCCCAGGCCGATGGTTTCATCAGCCAACTCAGCGACCGCCACGGCAACAGCGGTTACGACACCCTGGTGGGCGAGCGCGGCATCAAGCTGTCGGGCGGTCAACGCCAGCGCATCGCCATTGCCCGGGTGATGCTGAAGAACGCGCCAATCCTGTTGCTGGACGAAGCCACCAGTGCACTGGACTCGGAAGTGGAAGTGGCCATTCAGGAAAGCCTGGATGAAATGATGCAAGGCAAGACCGTCATTGCCATCGCCCACCGTTTGTCGACGATCGCCGCCATGGACCGGCTGATCGTGATGGACCAGGGGCACATCATCGAGCAAGGCACCCATGCCGAACTGCTGGCAAGGAAGGGTACCTATGCGCGCTTATGGCAGCACCAGAGTGGCGGGTTCCTGGGTGAAGACCAGGGCGTCGCCGAGCAGGTGGAATAGCGCGTTGACACTGCGCAGGCGCGGGCTTGCCCGCAATGCGGGCACGCGGTACCGGGGCTTGGCCAGCTCAGTCCAGCACCGGCCGCAACAACGCCTGCGCCTCATACAATGCCGGCAGATAGCGCAAACGTATTTCATCCATGCTCAACCGCGAAGCGTGAGTGGTGATGGTGAGCGTCGCTTTCAGCTGACCCGCTCGGTCCAGCAACGGCACGCCCAGCACCCGCATGCCGATTTCGTACTCCTGGTCGACAATGCAGAACCCCTGCCCCTTCACCCGCTGCAACTCTGCCTCCAGTGGGTCTCGGTCAGTCTGCGTATAAGGGGTCAACGCCCGCAGCGGATTACGCGCAAAGTATTCATCCCGCGCGCCCTCATCCAGCCAGGCCAGCCATACCCGCCCACCGGCCGTGCAATACATCGGCACCCGTGAGCCCGGCCTGATCGACAACGACGCCACATGGCTGTAGCGGCTGCGCACCAGGTGAATGATCTCGTCACCATCGCGGGTCCCTACCGACACATGTTCCTGGGTCTGCCGTGCCACCTGCTCGACGATCGGCCGTAGCATGCGCGGCAACTGAGCCGAGTCCACATAGGCCTGGCCAAGGCGCAAGGCCTTGGGCGTCAGCCAGTACTCACGGCTGTCCGTTTCGGCAAAGCCTTCGTGCACCAGGGTCAGCAAAAAGCGCCGCGCGGCGCTGGGTGTGAGGCCGGACAACCTGGCCGCTTGCGGCACGCTCAGGCGCGGCTGCTCGGCGCTGAACAACTGCATCAGCGCCAGCCCCTTCTGCAAGCCGGCGATCAGGTCACGGGGATGAACAGGGGGGGTGTGCATGCGTTGGCCTCATACGCTGGGAGCAAAAAACGTCGATTACTGCGATAACCGGATCATAGCTGCGATTATCGCATCAATCGCCCGATCAACGCATTGTCGCCTGACCTCACCTGCCTCACGCTTGCCTCCACAACAACGCCAATAAGGAGGTCAGCATGATTCGTGGTTCCAGTGAACTGGTTGCCATCGTCGGTTCGCCCATCGCCCAGGTGAAGTCCCCGGAAAACTTCAATACCTGGTTCGCCAACAACAACTGCAACGTCGCCATGCTGCCCATTGATTTGCATGAGGCAGCGCTGGACAGCTTTGCCGGGGCTTTGCGCGGCTGGCAAAACCTGCGCGGTTGCGTGGTCACCGTACCGTACAAGCAAGCCCTGGCCGGCCGCTTGGACGGCCTGAGCGAACGCGCAACAGCACTGGGCTCGGTCAATGTGATTCGCCGCGAGCGCGACGGGCGCCTGATGGGCGACAACGTGGACGGCGCGGGCTTTATCGGTGCCGCGCGCAAACACGGCTTCACGCCGGCGGGCAAGCGGGCGTTGGTCATCGGTTGCGGCGGTGTCGGCAGTGCCATCGCCTATGCGCTGGGTGAGGCCGGCATCACCAGCATCACCCTCAGCGACCCCAGCACCGCGCGCATGGGTGCGCTGTGCGAGCTGCTCGGCAAGGCCTTCCCAGGGCTGACGACAAGTACGCAGTGGAGTGGGCTGGAAGACTTCGACCTGGTGGCCAACGCGTCTCCCGTCGGCATGGGCACCTGCGCAGAGCTGCCTGTGTCAGCCGCCCTGCTGGCCACTCTGCAGCCCGACACGCTGGTTGCCGACGTGGTCACCTCGCCAGAAATCACCCCTCTGTTGAACCGTGCCCGACAGGTCGGTTGCGCAATCCAGACCGGGCCGGAAATGGCCTTCGCCCAACTGGGCCACCTTGGCGCCTTCATGGGCGTCACGCCGCTGGAGATCTGAAGCCATGGCGACTCATGAACCTACACCACACAATTTTGACCTGGTTGTACTGGGCAGCGGCGCTGGTGGCTTTGCCGCTGCCGCCACGGCGGCCCGCCACGGGCTGAAGGTGCTGGTGGTGGAGAAAGCCGGGCACTTTGGTGGAACCTCGGCTATTTCCGGTGGCGCGGTGTGGCTGTATGGCACCGATCAGGCTCGCGCGGCCGGGGCCGAGGACTCCGCCGAAGCCATGCGCACCTACCTCCAGCACGTGATCGGCGCTGGTTACGACCCTGCCCTGGCGGACGCCTTCATCGACCAAGGCCACAAGGCCCTGCGCTGGCTGGAGCAGCATACCGAGCTGCGCTATGCCCTGCGCCCGCACTCGCCGGACTATTACCCGGACGCTCCCGGCGCCACCCAGTTTGGTCGGGCGCTGGAAATGGTCGAATACGACGGCAAGCACCTCGGCCCGCGCTTCAAGGACCTGCAGATGCCTCCGCCCGGCATGCTGCTGTTCGGCGGCATGATGGTCAACCGCGTGGACATTCAGCACTTCCTTAGCATTCGCCAGTCGCCCAGGTCGCTGTGGCATTGCCTGAAACTGATGGCGCGCTATGCGCGAGACCGTCTGCAGCACCCGCGTGGCACCCGGCTGACCACCGGCAACGCCTTGATCGCCCGGCTTGCCACCAGCGCTTTCGGCTGCGGCGCCCATTTGTGGTTGCACAGCGAAGCCGTAGAACTGATCGTCGAACAGGGTGTGGTCACTGGCGTGCTGGTAGAGCGCGAAGGCCGCCGCGAGCGGGTGTTGGCCCGGGGCGGCGTGGTGTGCGCCATGGGCGGGTTCGCCGCCGGCGCGCTGGCCGCCGACTATCGCCCGGCTCAGGGCGCGCCACACCTGAGCATGTCCCCCCCTGGCAACGACGGTGCCGCCCTGCGCCTTGGCCAGGCGGTTGCAGCAGCGACCGGTGAAGGCTTGGCAGCCAATTTCTTCTGGGCACCGGTTTCCGAATTGCGCCATGCCAGTGGTCAGCGCGAGCGCTTCCCGCACCTGGTCACCGACCGCGCCAAACCGGGCGTGATTGCGGTAGACCCAACCGGGCGGCGCTTCGTCAACGAGTCCGACTCGTACCACCATTTTGTGCAAACCATGTTCGCCAAGGGCATTGCCTGCTGCTGGCTGGTCTGCGATGCCGAAGCGATGAACCGCTATGGGCTGGGCCTGGCGCGACCCAAGCCGGTAAACAACCAGGCGTTGATCGATGCCGGCTACTTGTACCAGGCCGCTACCCCGCAGGCCCTGGCCCAGGCCATAGGCGTCGACCCGCAAGTGTTTGCGCACACCTTGGAGCAGTTCAACCGTGATGCCGGCAATGGCATCGACCCTGTGTTCGGCAAAGGTGGCAACAGCTACAACCACTACATGGGCGACCCGCTGCACACGCCGAACCCCTGCCTGGCGCCACTGGCCAGCGGCCCGTTCTACGCCATCCGCATCCACACCGGCGACCTCGGTTCGGCCCGCGGCCTGGTTACCAACGCCAATGCCAATGTACTGAACCGCAACGGCCAGCCCATCCCCGGGCTGTACGCGGTCGGTAACGACATGAACTCACTGATGAAAGGCACCTACCCCGGCCCTGGCATCACTCTGGGCCCTGCCCTCACCTTCGGCTGGCTCGCTGCCAACCACATTACCGCGCGCCTGCAGGCGCCGACCACCCAAACGGAGACCCCAGCATGTACTACGAACTGAGAACCTACACCCTCGACCCACTGAAGATGGCCGACTGGCTGGCCCTCTACCAGAGCCACGCCCTGGAGGTGCAAAGCGAACACCTGGGCGAGCTGGTGGGCTTTTTCACTACCGAGTTCGGCGACGTCAACCAGGTGGTGCACCTCTGGGGCTACACCAGCCTCGACGAGCGCATCGCACGCCGTGCTGCCATGGCAGCGGACCCACGCTGGGCGGAATTCTCGCGGCGCAACCGCGAGCTGGGGGCGGTACTGCGCCTGCAATCCCGGCTGCTGCGGCCCACCGGCTTTTCGCCGCTGCAGTAAGCCATACGCCGTCTCTTTCAACACCCCTAGCGGAACACTGACATGCAATCCCTCGAATGTGACGTACTCGTCATTGGCTCCGGTGCCTCTGGCCTGGCTGCCGCCGTTACCGCCGCGCATCATGGCCTGCGCGTGATCGTCGCGGAAAAAGCCAGCCAGCTGGGTGGCACCAGCGCCTGGTCGGGGGGCTGGCTGTGGATACCGCGCAACCCGCTGGCCATCGCCGAAGGCATCGTTGAGGCTGACGATGCCCCGGAGCGCTACCTGCGTGGGCAAACCCACAGCAGCGCGCTGGATCCGCGCCAGCGCGCGTTCCTGCGTCATGGCCCAGAAATGGTGGCATTTTTCCAGCAGCACACTGCCGTGCAATTCCAAAGCGGCAGCCGCATGCCCGACATGCGTGAAGGGGACGGCAGTGCACGCGGTGGCCGTTCGCTGTGCGCCCTGCCCTACGACGGTCGTCTGCTGGGGCCATGGTTGCACACCTTGCGCCCACCGTTGGACATCGTCAGCCTGGCCGGCATGGGCATCGCTGGAGGCGCCGACATGGCCGCCTTTTTCAACGCCACCCGCTCGCCCAAGGCGGCGCTGCATGTCGGCAAGCGCCTGCTGCGTCATGGGCGTGACCTGCTGCTGCACGGTCGCAGCCAGCAGCTGGTCAATGGCAACGCGCTGGTGGCACGCCTGCTGCGCAGCGCCCTCGATCTTGGAGTGACCTTGCTGACGGGCAAACCAGCCACTCGCCTGCTCGGCGAAGGCCGGGTCAGCGGCGCCCAGTTCGCCGATGGCCACGTGATCCATGCGCGCCGTGGCGTGGTGCTGGCTTGCGGTGGTTTCCCCCATGACCGCCAGCGCATCGCGCAACTGATGCCGCACGCACCCGATGGTGACCAACATTACTCGGCGGCACCCGAGGAAAACACCGGTGATGGCCTGCGCCTTGGCGAACACGCCGGGGGACGGGTCTCCACCGATGCGGCGCAGGGTGGTGCCTGGGCGCCGGTATCACGGGTGCCGCGACGCGATGGCAGTTTTGCTCACTTCCCGCACCTGATCGACCGCGCCAAACCCGGGTTCATCGCCGTGCGCCGCAATGGTCGGCGCTTCGTCAACGAAGCCGACTGCTATCACGACTTCATGAACGCACTGTTTGCCGCCACGCCGCAGGGTGAACCTGTGGAGGCCTGGCTGATCTGCGACCATGCCGCGCAACGCCGCTATGGCATTGGCTGGGCCAAGCCCTTCCCTTTCCCGGCCCGCTTCTACCAACGCAGTGGCTACCTGCACAGGGGCGCCAGCCTGGCGCAACTGGCGCAGCGCTGCGGCATTGATCATGCGCAGCTGCAACGCACAGTGGCGCGATTCAACCAACATGCGGCCCAGGGCCTAGACCCTGCTTTCCAGCGTGGCGTATCTGCCTACAACCGGGCCCAGGGCGAACCGTTGCATGGGCCCAATCCGTCGCTACGGCCACTGCTGAAGGGGCCGTTTTACGCGGTCAGGCTGTTACCGGGCAGCCTGGGTACCTTTGCCGGCCTGGCAACAGACGCTGCAGCCCGCGTGCTGGACCGCGCGGCACAGCCGATCCCCGGGCTGTATGCGGTAGGCAACGACATGCACAGCGTGATGGGCGGGCACTATCCGAGCGGCGGTATCACCTTGGGGCCGGGGATGACATTCGGCTACCTGGCTGGCAAATCGTTGAGCGGTCTGTAACCCCATTTTTTACAATGACCTCTCAGCCGACAGCACCACCTGCCCCCCACCGGCGGGCTGTTGCAACAAACCCCGAGGCAAGTGAAAACCCTTGAATGGTTGCTGGGTTATGGGATTGAAGGCTTTTTCCGCATTCAGCCGGTAGCGCATCATGCCATCGCCAGCCCTGAAGCTCAGGTCGACGCTGGTCGCCGTTCGCCCATTCAGCGAGCCACGGCTGAGCAAGCGGAACATCGACCAGGGACCCCGGTATTCCAGGCTGCTGCTATTGCCATTCTGCCTTAGCAGGGTCAGGTTGCTACGCACGTGCTGCCTCAGCGTGTTGGGCCAGACGATCCCAATGATCTGGCCCGGGCCGTGGGTGTAGGAAATCAACTGGCCATCCAGGTCCAGCAGGCTGGTACGTTGATTGGCGCTTAGCCCCAAGGGCTCGATGCTGAACTGCACACTCAGGCTACCGCGGTGATCGAAGAAGGTTTCGCGAATGCGGTCTGCCACCGCCAACTGCTCGATCACATCGCTGCGGATCAGCGACTGCCCCTGCTGGCCGGACTGCAAGGCTTCGAGGTTATCCGTCAAAAACACCTTCAAGTACTGGTCGTGGAACTGTTGCAGTCGCCCTTTTGGCCCGAAGAACGCCTCAAAGTCCTCCAGGGAAGCATCAGGCGCTTTCACCACAAAGGGATAACGCCCTGCCAGACGTTGCTGGAAGAAACTGTAGACCTCCGCGTCCCAGCGACGCTCCAGCTCGCGCAGTGCTTCAACATTCAATACCTGCGCAGTCTGGTCCGCCACCTTTCTCACTTGCTGGTTGAGCGGTTCCGGCAAACCGGTGGCTACCCGCTGCAGAGTGCCAATCGGGTCATGCCCCGTGAGGGAAAAGCGATGATGCACCGCTTGCAATGCAGCCTTGCCGCGGTCCGGGCTATCCTGCACCGCCTTGGCATAGTCGTGAACAGCCGCCAAGGCACCGAGTGTTTCAGCGTAGTAGCTCGGTTTTTCCCCTGCTGGCTGCAACATGGCATTCAGCCCGGCAAACGCACGTTGGATAGCCAACACGTGCGGGTGGTCGGCGTTGCGCCTTGCCAATTGCTTAGCCGCTACCCCCTCCGGGGTTTCGGCGCCCACCGCCGGTAGCAGCTGGGTATTTTCCCGCACCGTATCCAGCAACCGCTGCAGCGGCGCCGCTGGCCCTGTCAGGTGCGCCAGTAGGGTCACGCCGTGGTCCAGGTCACCGAAGTCTGCAACCGTAAAGGCCTGCAAGGCGCGCCGCCAGCTGTCGATGTAATCATCGCTGTAGAGGTTGCGCAAGCGTTCGGCCAGTGCATCCCGGTCGGCTGCCGAGTAATCGAGCTGGGCGCGTTCGCCCAGCGCCCATTGATCGATCATTGCCATTTCGGCGAGGCGTTGACTGCGCGGTTCGAAGAATTCACGGAAACCTTTGGCGGTGAGCATCGGAGCCAACAGGATGCCACTATCGCCTTGCCTGGCCCCCGAGGATGGCTGATACACCACATCGAAGGCTGGCCCCACCTGATGACGCAGGTCCAGGCCAGCCTGCAGCTGCTCTTCAGCTTGTTGCTTGAGCCCGGCATACACCCGCTGCGCCAACGGCACCTTGCGTAATGCCTGCTGCACATCGGTGACGGCTTGGCGGGATGGCGGCAAATCGGCATCGGCATAGGCCAGTGCGTATTGCAGGTGCAGCATGAGGTCGCGCTGCAGCTGACCTTGCCCAGGGAAGGCCTGTTGCCACTGACGGGCCATCCACGCTTCGACCCACTCCACCCGGCGGTTCTGGCGGTCTTCAAGCATTCTGTAGACCCTGAGTGCGGCCATCTGCTGCTCACTGCCCGGGGGGGCGCTGTTCATGGCATCGATCACACCGTTGGCCAATGCTGGCAGGAAGTGCCTGGCGAGCAAGTCCAGGTATGCCTCATCGATACGGGGGCCGATTGCACGCCCCTGGTACAGCCCGAAATCAGCAACACCCGGCCACGCGGCGCGATAGTCACCAAATACCGATACTGCATCACGGATCTGGTCCAATGGCTTCAAGAGATTGCGCCCGGTCGGATCCACTCGCTGCTCCACTTCGTAGTGGCTGAACTCGCGGCTCTTGGCAAGCACCGAGGTTGCCTTGGCGGCATTGACGGCAAAGTAGTACTGCCAACTGGCAACGACCACACAGAATGCCAGCACCCCCGTACCCGAACCGACCCAGAGTAGTTGGCGTTTGGTACGCGCCACCCTGGCGTTGTCCCCGGCAACGCCGACCTCCGGGTAAATGACGCGCTTGAATGCCTGCTGGACGAAGTCGGCCGACGCCCTGCCCTGTGCCTTGCCTTCCCACAGGGGTAGCTTTGTCGTGTAGGGCTGTGCCGCCTCACGGACGAAAGCATTGAGCATGTCACCCTGCTGGACGACCGAAGAGAAATACACACCCCGCACCAGTGCAGGTGTGGTGAAGCGGTCACTCGCCAGCGCCTCACGGAGGAAACCCAGCAGTATCGGCTGCAACCCAGCCAACTGCGCATGCAAGCTAAACAGACGCGCACTGGGCGGACCGTTATCCAGCCAACGGAGCTGGTCAAGCACCTGCTCAAACAGCATCCTGATCAATTTATCGTAGTGTTCACCAAACTCGACCAACCAGGCATCGAACGAGGCGACCGTATCCAGCGTGAACGTGAAACCCAGTAGGTTTTCCCGCCCGCGAGCCGTGAGTTTGCCGTAGAGCTGATCGAAGCCATCCAGCAGGTCAAACTTGGAGAGCACCACATAAAGCGGCAGACGCGAACCCAGTTGACGACTCACCTCGTACAAACGCGTACGTAACACATGGGCCAGTGCCACACGGTCTTCAGGCGTTCCATGCAGCAGCACCGGCAGGTCAATGACCAGTACCACGCCATTGAGTGCTCTTTGACTGCGATTGCGCAGCAGCCAGTCCAGCAGGTGATGCCACAATCTGGCCGGGGTGCCGGGCGGTACTTCCTGGTCGGATTTCAGGGTGTTCTCGGCAGGCGCGCCAGCCGAGACTTCTTGGCTGATAAAGCTACCAGGCGGGTCGATCATCACGGCGTCATCGCCACCCCACCAGCCCACAGGATAGGCAAGCGCATCATCCTTACGACCAAGAGCAAGGGCCCTGCCCATGCGGTTCGAGCAGAAATTCTGCCCGGTGCGATCAATCAAACTGGTCTTGCCCGCGTGTTCGCCGCCCAGCACCAGATACCAAGGCATTCGGTACAGTGCCCTTCGCCCGCCAGCATGGTCCAGATAGCGTTCAAGCGCATGGTTCAACGCGTTCTCTTGCGCCTGCACAAACGGCAACGTGCGATCCAGCTCGGCTGACACTGCTTGCTGGCACTGCGCCTGAAGCCGGCGAAAACGCGTGCGTAACACAAGCAACCAGCACGACAGCATGGCCATCGCCAGCACAAGACTTGCCACAATACGATAAGCCCGGTTGGCCAAGGGTTGATGCTCTCGCCAGACCCATTGCGGGCCAAACCACCAGATGGCAATCAGCAGTAGCACGGCACCTAGCGCCAGTAGCAGCGGCAGTGCCAGGCCAATACGGTTGGCAAAGGGCGAACCCCAGCGCTTGAGGTGTTTCCAAATTGGGTTCATCGCGGATCCGCGTCCTTGTTCTGATCGGCCAATGCCGTGGATATCGTGTAATGCTGAAGCCGCTGAAACAGCTCGGGCTCCCAGGCATCCGCTGTGGTGCGCTGCATCGTTCGTGCTATGGCGGCGCACAGGTCCTGGGCCAACCAGGACACGCCCTGCCCCGCCAACAAGTCAGCAGCGATAAGCGTGGTTCGAGAACGCTCCCGCGGTGAATGAAGCCCCGCCTGCATCCCTTGCAGCTTCAGCAGAGCCTGCTCGACACCCATGCCCTCCAGTTCAGCGCTGAGGTCCTCTCGCAAGCCCCGAAACGCCTGGAAGGCCGCGCCCTGCTCAGCCGTAGGCCGATTGCCCCTGAGCCACGCCAGGCATTGATCGTCGACAAACGCAGTGCCATCGCTGAAACACAGTTGCTGCAACGAGGGCAGCCGCTGGACAAACCGTGCGGTGGTACTGCGAATGGCTTCGCTGACCTCCGGCATTGCCAACTGCGACGCCACACCTGCCGCCAGGTAACTTCCGCGCATCCAGTAAGGGGCGGCCGTAATGCTTTTCTCGAGCCGATGCAACAAAGCAATGTCATGCGAGGCTCCAGCTGCGGCACTTTCGTAGCCGGCGACCACGTCCGCCGGCAACGCCAACAGCCCTGTGCAATTGCGCTGTTTTGCGGCTGGGGCAGCCTGGATATGGCTCCACAAGCCGAAACGACGTAACTGATAGCCCGTCGGGTCGTAAGGATCCTGCTGATTGATGAGCTCGGCCATGCTCAGTACGGTACCCCGCGTTTCCCGTTCGTTGCCGATCGCTAGACAGGGCGCGGGCCTGGTACTGACGTCCGCCAGCGGCGCAGTCTGGATGCTTGCGGCAGGCTCGGGAGCTTCGCCAATACCACTGGCCATGCTTGAGTATTTGCTCAGCAAGCGCGTCAATTCGCCCAGCGCAGCACCCTCCAGTCGGGCCTGCCCAAGTTGCTGTTCCAGACGTGTCAACGCGCCCTGGGCCGCCGCCGTGCAAGCTGGGGAATAGGTGAAACGGTCTAGGTGCGGCAATGCCTCGATCAGGCGATTGAGCGTGAGGGCAACCAGCTTGCGCTTGCCGAGCAAGCCTTTGGGGCCAGGGTTGGGATGAGCGGTTTCCCAATAGCCCTCAACCATCCCGGACAGTAACGCCAAGGTCATTCCCCAGCGCGCCCAGCAACGACTGCGCAACCACGCGGCACTCAAATGCGCAACGATACGCAAATGCTTGCAGTGCTGCCCCAGGTACTGACAGGACGCCTCCTCGATGTAGGCCCAGTCGATTGAAGCCTCCTGCAAGCCGCCCAGCTTGACCATCTCCTGGTCAATGGCCTGGTAGGTTTCATCCTCCATGTCGAACAGACCAGCGGGAGTTTCCGGATCGATCGGCGTGAGCAAGCAGGCGAGTTGCTCATCCAGCCCGCCCGTTACCAGCGACATGCGCTACGCACCCTGCCGATCAGAACGTCCAGGCCCTGAGCGTCGAACATCAGGCCATCCACCTCGGGGTGGTCGCTGAACAGCTGTATGCGCCGGGTGCCAAGCAGTTTCTTGATCTGCTCGATGGCTGGCAGCCCACGCCCTGCGTCGAGCACCCGGCCGTTCTCCATCACCTGCCAGGGTGTTGCAGCCGTGGACACTTCCATGCCTTGCAACTGAACCTGAACCCTTCTTGCATCCAGGGGCCGTGCAGTAATCAACTGCAGCCTGGAGATGCTCTGTATGCAACTGATCGCCAGGTATGCACGCGGTTCGGTCGACGCAATGGCTGGTGCTGATATCACCAGCCCTTGCAACCGCCCCTCTGCCTCACGTGCACTGGCGAGAAAGGTGAGGTCATCCGGTTTTCGCGCGCTCTCGTTTGCCAGCACTCGTAGCACGCTGGGCGCATCTTGCTCCGGGGCTGACCACTGCCGCGGTGTTGCATGGGCAGGTGTGTTAGCCGCCTCGTCAAAACATGCCAGGCGCGCCACATTGGACATGATTCGGGGGCAATCCCGAACCGGGCTCGCCAACGCCGGAGGCAAGCAAAACATCAACGAAAGGAGAGCACCACAGGAATAGCGGGCAGTCATCGAAATTACATCCCTTTGCAATAACACATACATCCCACGTGACAAGTCGAACTTTCCTACAAGTTTAACTTACCGCAGCCAATATCATTCGAAGCGTCAGCCAACATGAAACTTCGCAAAGCCTAATACATGGCAAACCCACCCTACAAATAAATATTTTTTAACACCTTGCCGCTCGACTCAGCACGGACTCAAGGCGCATGGTTTAAATACGAAAGTGATCCTGCAAGGTTACCCGCTTATATAAAACACTCACTGCCATAACACCCCACAGGAAAACACAAACAATCAAGGATATGAGTCCATGAGCAGACCCTCCGGCTCCGTTGCTCCGAAAGAGCGCATCAACATCAAATATGTACCGGCCACCCGTGACGAAAAGTCTGAAGTGGAGTTGCCTCACAAGATGCTTGTGCTCGGCGACTTCGGCCTGGATGACGACCGTGCCCTTGAAGACCGTGCTGTCATGCGCATCGATAAACACACATTCAACAACGTGTTGAACGACGCCGGCGTGCGCCTGGAGTTGTCCGTGCCGTCAATGCTCGGCGCAACCCCGGATGCAGAGCTTGCAGTAGCGCTGCAGTTCAGGTCGATCAACGACTTCGGGCCCGACCGCATCGCTCAGCAGGTACCCGAGCTGAACAAGCTACTGCAACTGCGTGAGGCGCTGGTTGCCTTGAAGGGCCCGCTGGGCAACGTGCCAGCCTTTCGCAAGCAACTGCAGCATCTGCTGAATGATGAGCAGGCCCGTAAACAACTCGCCAAAGAGCTCGACTTGGTGCTGGAAGCGCCAAAAGAACACTGAGACATCGGAGCGTCTACATGCCAAAGCCAAACAGCACCATTCCCCATGCGGGTGCAACTAGCGACACCGTTAATAGCGCTGTCCTGCTCGACCAGATTATGGCAGAGACCAAACTGATCCCCGCCCAGGAGGGTTATCAGATTGCCCGCCAGGGTGTCGCTGCCTTTATCGCTGAAGTCCTCAAGACCCATGATCCGGATCCATTGATCAACAAACATCGCGTCGATCAGATGATTGCAGAGCTGGACCGAGTTCTCAGCAAACAGATGGACGCCATCGTGCACCAGCCAGCGTTCCAGCAACTGGAGACTTCATGGCGCAGCCTCAAACTTTTGGTCGACCGTACGGACTTTCGCGAGAACATCAAGCTGGAGGTCTTGCATGTCAATAAAGCGGATTTGCTGGACGATTTCGAAAACGCCGCAGATATCACCTGCAGCGGTATGTACAAACACGTTTACACCGCAGGTTATGGTCAGTTTGGGGGCGAACCGGTTGCCGCCATGGTCGGCAATTACAGCTTCGGCCCGTCATCCCCGGATATCAAGCTGCTGAGCTACATGGCCTCCGTCGGCGCCATGTCACACGCACCGTTCCTCGCTGCCCCATCACCGGAATTCTTCAACCTTGCCAGCTTTGAAGAGTTGCCCAACCTCAAGGAGATCAAAGATATCTTTGCCGGCCCACGGCATGCCAAGTGGCGCGCTTTCCGAGAAAGCGAAGATGCCCGCCACGTCGCCCTGGCCGGGCCACGCTTCATGCTCCGCTCAGCCTACCACCCTCAGGAAATGGCGATCGAGAGTTTCAACTACGCAGAAGACATCGCCGGGAGGCACGACAATTATCTGTGGGGCAACTCCGCCTTCCTGCTGGCCGGTTGTATCAATGACAGCTTTGCCCGTTACCGCTGGTGCCCGAACATCATCGGCCCTCAATCGGGTGGGGCCGTCGAAGATTTGCCAGTGCACCTTTACGAATCGCTGGGCCAGCTGCAGGCCAAGATTCCTACCGAGGTACTGATTTCCGATCGCAAGGAATTCGAACTGGCCGAAGAAGGCTTCATCGCCCTGACCCTGCGCAAGGACAGCGATAACGCGGCGTTCTTCTCAGCCAACTCGGTACAGAAACCCAGGACCTTCCCCAAAACCCCCGAAGGTTTGCAGGCACAGACCAACTACAAGCTTGGCACCCAGTTGCCCTACCTGTTCATCGTCAACCGACTGGCCCACTACATCAAGGTGCTACAGCGTGAGCAAATCGGCAGCTGGAAGGAGCGACGTGACCTTGAGTGCGAGCTCAACACCTGGATCAAGCAATACGTTGCCGACCAGGACAATCCGTCTGCCGACGTACGCAGCCGTCGTCCCTTGCGGGCGGCCAAGATAGAAGTTTCGGACGTTGCCGGCGATCCGGGCTGGTACCAGGTCTCGCTCGCCGTGCGCCCGCACTTCAAATACATGGGGGCGAACATCGAGATCTCTTTGGTCGGGCGGCTCGACACACAATGAGTGGGCTTTTCGAACGCTTGGTGGCGGACACGACCGTCAGCCAGAAGCCCTCTCGGCAAGAGCACGCATCGCACAAGTTCGCGGCCATCAAGCGCCACCTCGAAACGCTGCTCAATGCACGTAAAGGGTGCTCGCAAAGCAGCCCTGAACTGGGCCTGGCTGATTTCAACGGGCATGACGCAAGCAACGGCGACCTGCTCGAACAGGTGAGCATTGATATTCGCCGCACTCTCCAGCGCTTTGAACCCCGCATTCAGGTGCGTGCGCTGAAAGCGGTACCCGATTGCCACGCGCTGCACGAACTGCACTTCAGGCTGGACTGCCAGGTGCAGGTGAACCACCACGCGGAACAGCTGCAACTGGAACTGCTGGTGAACGGGCACAACCGCCATACCCGAGTGAGGTGATACATGTCTCTGAAGGACCGTTTCAGCGAAGAACTGCGTTACCTGCACGAGCTGGGTAACGACTTCGCCAAGGACAATCCGCGGCTTGCCCGCTTTCTTGGCGACCGTGCCAGCGACCCCGACGTCGAACGCCTGATAGAAGCCTTTGCGTTCCTGACGGCGAGGTTGCGGCTCAAGCTGGAAGACGACCTGCCAGAGCTGACCCACCCCATGCTGCAGTTGCTATGGCCCAACTACCTTCGACCGTTGCCCAGCATGACGATCATCCAGTTCGCGCCGCGCAAGCAATCACTCAGCCAGTCACAGCAGATCGCCAAGGGTTCAAGGCTGTTCTCAAAACCGGTGGATGGTGTCGCCTGCGAGTTTCGCACCTGCACGGCGGTAACCATTCACCCGTTCGAAATCGCAGCGGTTGGCGCCACCCAAACCCTCGACCGCTCAGTAGTTCGCATCGGCCTTCAAACCATGGTCGAACGACCGCTGAATGCCTTGGGCTGTTCCAGCCTCGACATTCACCTGAGTGGTGACCAGCGCAGCGCTCGGACGCTGTACCTGTGGCTCTCGCAATACCTCAAACATATCAGCGTAACCATCAATGGCGAGGTTCGCCGGCTGCCGGCCAGCAGCATTGCTTTCCCAGGGTTCAGCCCTGAGGAAGCCCTGTTGCCTTACCCGCAGAACGTCTTTGATGGCTACCGGATCCTGCAGGAATACTTCGTTTTCCCACAGCGGTTTCACTTCTTCACCCTCACGGGCCTGCACAAACTGTGGCCCGCAGCGCGAAGCCAGCAGGTGGGGATCGAGTTCCATTTCACCCGCCAGTTGCCGGACTCACTGCGTGTTGGCAAAGCAGATTTCAAGCTGTTCTGCACGCCGGCAATCAACCTGTTCAAACACAGCGCCGAGCCGATCGACCTTTCCTGTGAAGTTGCCCAGGTGGAGCTGAAGCCTAAAGGTGCAGAACGGTACGCTTATGAAATATTCAGTGTCGATGAGGTCATCAGCAGCCGCACCACGCCAGACGGCAGCACCGGTGAGCAGCTGAGAACCTTCCGTCCCTTCGAATCGTTCGCCCACGAAATTGAACACCTGCAAGGCCGGACGGCGTTGTATTACCGCTACACGCTCCAAGCGTCGTTGTGCGGTGATGGCGTCACACCCCGCATTGCCTTCGTGCGCGCCGATGCCAACGCCTATATCGGAGAACTGGAAACCGCCTCCATCGACCTCACCTGCAGCAACCGCGACCTGCCGCTGGCGTTGAGCATCGATGACATCAATGTGCTCACCGAAGCCACACCTCCCCTGGCGACCTACACCAACATCTGCGCCCCAACTCGCCCGTGCCGCCCGGTACTGGATGGCCAGTTGCAGTGGGCGCTGATTTCCAACATGTCGCTCAACTACTTGTCGCTGCTGTCGGTCGACGCCCTGAAAGCGGTCATTCGTGCCTATGACTTCGTCGCCTTGCACGACATTCAGCAAGCACGCACCACAGCCAAGCAGCTTGATGGCATTCGCGAAATCCACACAGCCCCCTTGGACTGGCTGATCAAGGGGCAGCCCGTTCGCGGGCTGCACACCCAACTGAAGCTGGACCAGTCGGCGTTCCTCTGTGAAGGCGACCTGTACCTGTTCAGCTGCGTCCTCGCTCACTTCTTTGCCTTGTACGCCAGCATCAACTCCTTCCACCAGCTGGAAGTGATCAACACCACCAACAACGAGCACTACACATGGCCAATACAAACCGGCAAACAACCGCTGATCTAGCCGACACGTTGCTCGCCGGAGCCCACCAGTACAACTTCTTTCAGTTGCTGGAACGTTTACATGGGCTGCACGGTGATGACCTTGAACCACGCTGGCCAAGCGAAGCAGCCCGGTTGCGCGTGCGCCTTGCCAGCGACCCACGGCTGACCTTTCCTGTTTCGGACGTGTACAAGGCCGAACGCATGGGTGGTGAAGAAGGCCGCTATCGCGTATGCACCACGTTCATGGGGTTACATGGCACTGACTCGCCCTTGCCCACTTACTATCTTGAACAAGCAGCCTACGAACATGCTCAGGGCATCGGTGTACGTCCGGCTTTCTTCGACTTCTTCAACCACTACCTGCTCAGTTTGTTGCACCGCATATGGCGCAAATACCGCTACTACATCCGCTTCCAGCCGGGAGCCAGCGATGGCTTCTCACAGTACATCTTTGCCCTGCTCGGCCTGAACGACAAACAACTGCGAGGGGACACGGCACTGCCTTGGAGCCGACTGCTCAGCTTCGCCGGTGTCATTGCCAGCCGCAGCCGCGCACCGGGTACCGTCGCCGGCATCATAGCCCACTGCTTCGACCTTGGGCGGGTCCAGATCCGTGAGTTTGAAACGCGTACCGTCCCCACTGCTGAAAAGCAGCTCGTAAGCCTTGGCCATTGCAACGGCGAACTGGGCAGCACGTTCATGCTCGGCAGCCGCACACGTACCCGCAGCAGCAAGTTCACCCTCGTCATCAGCGAACTGGACCAAGCGCAATTGCGCGACTTGCTCCCCAGTGGCATCAACTTTGGTCGCTTGCGCGCGCTGATCGACTTTCTCCTACGCGACGGCCTGGCCTACGACCTGGAACTGCGCCTCAAGCAAGACGAGCTCTCGCCTTTCTGCCTGCACCGGAGCCAAGGCGCCTACCTGGGCTGGACCAGCTTCATGGGCGACCGTGACGGCCAGATAACCCCAGTGGCAAGTTTTCGGGGGCGCTCATGAGTACGTTGACCTTGAATATCAGCAACCTCGACTGCTTGGAGCCCGACGTCGTTGCCCGGCACCAGTTCGATAGCGCGGGCGGCACCATTGGCAGCGCGGCGGTCACCTGGCAGATCAATGACCGTGAGCGGACCATTGCCCCGATCCACTGCGAAATTCGGTGGATAGAGGGCGGCTTCTGCGTGATCGATCACTGCAACCGCACCTATCTCAACAGCAGCATCCTCAGCCTGGGATTCCGGTCGGCAAGGCGGCTTGTCGAGGGTGACCAGCTACACGTCGGTGCCTGTCGGTTACAGGTGCGGCTAGCACGAGCCGATACACGTTCATTGCCCGACCTGTTCGCCCCCGGGCCAAGGCTGATCGACCAGTTGATAGCCGATGTCGCGGCCGAGACTTGCCCGGCCAAACCGCCGGCCACGAAGTTCGCCGTAGATATCTGCTCGATCTTCGGGACGCCCACGGACAAAGACCCGCTGGTGGCACTGGATGCGAAATCGGCTGCTGTATGGACACCAGAGAACTCGCTGCCAGGCCTGATTCCAGGAGATCGCTCATGACGCGGCTACGCGCCACAGTCGCACTTCTGGTCCTGGTGATCGGCCTTTCGGGTTGCACATCCCTGAGCAGAATGAGCCAAGTGGTGATGGATCATTCAGTACCCATCGGCCCACCGGAGGACCACCCGACCGAGGTGGCCTTCAGCATCAATGCCAGCCCTACGCTCAACGTCAACCCGAACAGCCTGAACGTTGCGCCCGAGCATGAAGCTGCCCTGGAACCCAGCCCTTACGCTGTCAGCTTGAGCGCAACCGACCCCGTTGCACTGACCGAAAAGGTCGGGACGTTATTCGAGTACCTTCAACAGCAGTTTCCTGCCCTTTCGCCTGTTGTCATGGACCTGGACGAAGGCAGCGATCCACCTCGTTCGCCCTTGGAAGAAAGCACGCCTGGCAGTTACGACGATCCAATGGTGATGCTGACATTGCCGCACACGACGACCGTGGCCACACCGTCACTGGCTACGCCGATGGCCATCAAGATCCTGCAATTGCGCGACGACTCGCTGCTACGTAACAGCGTGTACCAGTTGCTGGACCAAGACCCCGCCAAAGCCCTGCGCAGCACCTACGTTCGCGATGATGATTACCTGTTGCGCCCAGGCCAGTTCAAGTTCATCCCCTTTGCACCCATTGAGCCAGAGACGCGCTTCATCGCGGTGATCGGCGATTACCGAAGCCACGAAAACGCGACCTGGCGACAAGTGCTGCGCGTTCCATCACGCGGTCGGAAAGTCGTTCTTTCGGTGCTGCTCAACGACGCCCAGTTGTTGCTCAAGGAGGAAGGCTGATGCCTTTCCAATCCTGCGCCTTTCCCTGCTCACGCTGACACGGAGTGCTCATGAGTACGCGTAACCCTGTGCTATGGCCTGAAGGCCTGTACGTAAAACCGCAGCATTTCCAGCATTCGATTCGGGCCAGTGAAGCGGCCCTGCATCAGCGCCTGGCAAGCCTCAATAATGCCTTTTACGGTTTCAGCGAACTCCAGTTGAATGAGGAGTACCTGAGCCTGGGCAAAATCGCCATCACGCGGGCACGGGGTGTCATGCCCGACGGCACCCCGTTCGATATCCCCGCAGACCTCACGCCACCGCCACCGCTGGAAATCGACGATGACGGTTCAAATAACAGTGAGGTCTATCTCTGCCTGCCCTTGCGTACCGACGGCGGCCGAGAGGTCAGCTGGCCTGAGGATGCCGCCAATTTCCGCTACCTTGCCCGAGCGCAGGAAATCAAGGATACCCACAGCGCAGACGGCGACCTGGTAACAATCGACCTGGCTGCCCCCAACCTGCAACTCAAACGCCAAGCAGACGATAGCAGTGCCTATACCCGCCTGGCCCTGACGCGCATTCTGGCACGTCGCCCGGATGGCAGCCTGCAACTGGATGAAGCGTTCTATCCCACCTGCGTGTCGGTGCGAGCCGTGCCGGCACTGCAGCGCTTTCTCGATGAAATCACCCATACCCTGCGGGAACGGGCGCGCAACCTCGCTGCCCGCATTGGCGGTGCCGGCCAGTCCGGCATCGCCGACATTCGCGATTTCAACCTGCTACAAGCCATGAACCGCTGGTGGCCCTGTTTCCAGCACCTGGCCAGACAACCCCAGACACACCCCGAACAGCTCTACCTGTGCATGAGCCAGGCTTGCGGCGAGTTCGTGACGTTCACTGACGAGGGCCGTCTGCCGCACGAGTACCCGGCATATCACCACACGGCGCTGCGCACTTCGTTCAAGCCCCTGGAGGATACATTGCGCCGGGCACTCAGCACGGTGCTGCAACCCCGCGCCGTGTCGTTGCCATTGATAACACGCGACTACGGCGTGATGACGACCGCGCTAGAGGACCGCCGACTGATCGAGGTCGCTGACTTCATCGTCGCCGTCCGTGCCAACCTGCCCCCTCAAGTGCTGCGCCAGATGTTCGTGCAGAAAGTCAAAATCACTTCCCTCGAATCGCTGGAAGAACTGGTGCCGCTGCAACTCCCAGGCATCCCGTTGAACCCACTACCGGTGGCACCACGCGAACTGCCCTTCCATGCAGGCTTCAGCTACTTCGAGCTGGATCGACGCGATCCGGCATGGGCATGCATGAGTACGGCGAACGGCTTCGGTATCCACATCGCAGGGGACTTCCCGAATCTTGAGCTGCAATTCTGGGCAATCAGGAGTGAATGAGATGAACAGCGTAGTCCTTGATGCCGTGAAGGGTGAAGGTGCTCGGCTTCATTCGGAGCTCAAGACACCCTTGCCCAGTTCCCCTTCCGCTTCTACAGCATCTGAAGCTTCCAATCACAAGCCCCAGCCCGGGCCAGTTGATCAAGGCTACCCGGCTGATCCGGACTTCAGGCTACGGGGCGGCTACGACAATTTGATGCTGGATGCAGCTGCCCCGCTGTTCGGGCTGGTCATGCGTTTGCGCACGCTGGATGCATTGCCAAACATCAAAGAGGTGCACCGGAAAGTACGCAACCAGATTGAGAACATTCAGGAAGAAATGCGCCAACATGGCTACGACTCCGCCCATGCGATGGCGTACTCATATGCCCTGTGCCTGTACATCGATGAAGCGGTGATGGACAGGCCTTGGGGCAAGAACAGTTGCTGGAGCCAGGAGCCGCTGCTGAGTATCTTCCACGACGAAACCTGGGGCGGGGAAAAGCTCTTCACGGTGTTGTCCCGCCTGACACAGGAGCCTGCACGCTACCAGGACGTACTGGAATTCATGTACTTCGCGCTGTGCCTGGGCCTGAAGGGTAAATACGCCATTGCGCCGAAAGGCGAAGAAACACTGAAAGCACTTACCCACCAACTTCACGGGATCATCCGGGAACTGCGCGGGCCTGCCCCGGAGTACGTCTGCGACCCCTACGCCAACGTCGCCCCGCGAAACTTCCGGATGACCCGGATATGGCCATGGTGGAGCCCGTTAGTGATATCTGGCGTGGCCATGGCCATGGCTTACGGTCTCTACAGCTATCGCCTGCACCTGATCACCACCCAGGTCCTGGGGTCGCTGAGCAGCATGTTGCAGCCGTAAGAAAATAGCACACCGAGTAGTCACGAATTAGCGAGGTGTTCATCTCGCTACAAGCCCATCGTACCCGATGGCCATGCCTCGATAAAAAGGCATGCACAACCACTGAAACCAGGAGCTTATCATGGCGTCGCCCGCTTATTTGAAAATCACAGGAACAGCAGGAGGCAACATCAGCGAGGGAGCAAGCACGGTGGAATCGATAGGCAATATTTACCAATCCGATTTCGAAAATGAAATCATGCTGCAAAAGATTGAGCACGAAATCAATACGCCTATCGACCCTCAAAATGGCCAACCTTCGGGAAAACGTGTGCACGGGCCATACAAAGTCACGTTCACCACCAACAAGTCCAAACCCATCCTGCTGGAATCCATCTGCAAGGCAGAGCTTTTACCGGAAGTTACAATCAAACAGTTCCGCGCCACCAATGAAAACCCTAACCAACACTATTACACCACGACACTGACCGATGCGACCATTATCAAACTGAGGACCCATCAACCCCACGCACAAGAAGACACGCTAACCCCCCGACACCAGGAGGTGGAGCTCTGGTTCTCCTACCGAAAGATCACTGAAACCCATGTAAAGAGCAGTACGGAAGGGTCCGACGACTGGCAGAAGGCTTGAAACGCCAATTCCCCAAGGCATCGCGTGTTCCGGGCAGCTTGCTGTCCGGGCACTTGAAGAACCTCAGACGGCGGACAAGGAATTATCATGCCTAGCCAATCCGGTCTGTACTACAGCTTTCGACCGCTCGTTACCCCATTGGAATTTGAGGTGGCCTCGTTCCAATTGAAAGAGGGCATCAGCAGCAACTTTCAACTGGAACTCGAGCTGGTCAGCCACGAATACGATGTGGACTTCGGGGCACTACTCGACCAGCCTGCGTTATTTACCATCTCCCGTGGGCAGCAGGCGCTGCGTCATGTTCACGGCTTGATCAGCACCTTCAGGCAAGGCGACAGCGGCCCTCATCGCACACGCTACAGCGCCGTCATCGAGCCACGACTGGCACGGGCCAACCTGCGTTCGAACTGGCGTATCTTCCAGCACAAGACCGTCCCGGAGATTGTCGAGTTGTTATTGGTGCGTCAGGGCATCAGCCAATACCAGATTGGCAAAGGGCTCGACCATCACGTGCGTGAGTTCTGCGTCCAGGCGGGAGAAACCGATTTTGATTTCTTTGCCCGGCTGCTGGCAGAAGAAGGTTTTGTCTACCGCTTTGAACACTCAGAGAAGCAACACACCCTCATCATTAGCGACCGGTTACTGACATTCGGAAACATCCCGCCTCAGCCATCGTTCGCCCACTACACGGATGAGGACCCTGCCAGGGCCTGCAGCGTGTTATATCGGGCCTGTAGCAGTGGCGACCAGGCAACCCCTTGCTTGCGACGCCTTCACTACAGCGAAAAGGTGCGTACTGCATGCCAGGTGCAACGCGACTACACCTTCATCAACCCGGCGTACCGCCAGGAACACAGGGCAACAGGTCATTACCTGGAACATCAGGCTGGCGACTACGAACGCTTCGATTACCCCGGCCGCTACAAGCGCGATGCCGTCGGCAAGGCGTTCACCGAAAACCGCATCACAGCCCTGCGCCACGATGTCCGCGTTGCCCAAGTAGAAGGGGACGATGTACGCCTGCAGCCCGGCCTCGGTTTTACCCTTACAGGCCACCCGCGCGCAGCTTTCAACGTACATTGGCGCGTCACTGCAGTCACCCATGAAGGCAGCCAGCACACCTGCCTGCAAGAAGATGCGGCCGGCGTCGAGCAAGGCACCCGCTACGGCCAAGTCGCAGAGCTTGTTCCCGGTAGAACGGAATGGCGCCCTGCACCGCTGGGTAGACCTCGCGTCGACGGGCCCCACATGGCAACAGTCGTCGGCCCGCGGGGTGAAGAGATCTATTGCGATGAATGGGGCCGGGTCAAGGTCAGCTTCCCTTGGGATCGCGAAAGCCAGGGCAACGAATTCAGCTCCTGCTGGGTGCGAGTATCGCAAGGCTGGGCCGGCGGCAGTTGGGGTGCGATGGCCATTCCCCGTATCGGCCAGGACGTGATCATCCACTACGTCAACGGCGACCCTGATCAGCCGATGATCACCGGGCGCACCTACTGCGGGGACCAGCTACCGCCTTACGACCTGCCGCAGCACAAGACGCGCATGACGATCAAAAGCCAGACCCACAAAGGTGATGGCTTCAATGAGCTGCGTTTTGAAGATGAACTGGGTCAGGAAGAGGTCTTCATCCACGCGCAGAAAGACCAGAACATCGTGGTCAGGCACGATGAGACTACCCAGATCGGCAATGACCGCAAGGAACAGGTCAACAACGACGTGTCGACTCTGATTGGCCATGACCGTACCGAGACGGTGGCCAATGATGAGCGTGTCAGCATAGGGCATGACGCTGCCCTGGAGATTGGTCGAAACCAGTCGATCAAGATCGCCAAGGACCGTATTGAAACCATCGGCAATCACCGCCACGACCAGATCACAGCCAACCACCACACCTCTATTGGCGGCAACCTCGAGCAGCAGGTCGAAGGCGACGCAGAACTCGAGGCCCGCGGCGCGATCCGCAGGCGTTCACGCCGCTACGCGTTGCGCACAGCAGAGGCGGTAATCATCCAGGGCCCTGGCGGTTCTATCCAGATCGATGAGACAGGCATCACCCTCGATGGCCCGACAATCCGCATCAACGGCCAGTTGCTCCAAACGCCTGCCGGGGCAAGCAGCCTCTTTTCCCTCAGTGGCGCGCCGGTCAATGGCAGGCCCCTGGATCGTCAGTGCGGGCGCCGCGCGGATGGGTCCTGCCCCCTGCCCGACTGCCGCTGCTTCAGAGGGGCAAGTCTATGACAATAGTCCCCTCGCACACCTTGCCTGGCCCGGATTTCGGCCAAAACGCGCGCTTTCTGCTGCTGCTGACCCGCACACTCGAGTACTGGGCCTATAGGCCAGTATCGCAAATACTCGAAAAGGGCGAACTGGTCCCGGCCTATGCCCCTTCGGTGGTTGAACTTATCCATGCAGTCAGCCGTAACACCCCGCATGCGTGGCTGTGGCGGCGCAGTGCCCTGGACGAACGACACGACTTCGGGCCGTTGTTGGTAGACGTGTCAGGCGCCCCCGAACTGCTTGCCCATGCAATCTCTACCTGGATACCCGTTGGCGCGGCCATCGCGCTGGATGCCGATATCGGCCTTGCCAGGTTGGCAGACCATTTCACCAGCCTTGTACAGGTCGCGCTTCCAGGTCAGGGGCTGGCCACGTTTCAGTTCCAACCGGACCACCTTTCAGCGTGGCTGGATGCGCTGGATGAAGACCATCGCGCTTCCTGGCTCGGGCCCGTGACTTCGCTCGCCTGGCGAGTCAACTGGGGGCCGGTCTGCGAGTGGAAGACGCTTGAGCGCAGCCCGGCCCCTGCCCGGCCCTTCTCGCACGCCCCGTTGTGCCTGAGCACGCGTGAACTTGAGCGCCTGCAAGCAGGCATGCACGAACATTTCGTGCGCACGCTGGCCCACGAGGTATCGGCCCTGCCACAGCACCACAGCCAGCCATTGGCCGATATCAGACACTGGATTGAAACCCTGCTGCCGCAACTGAAAGCCCTGAATTTTCGCGACGAGGAAGTGGCCGGCCAGTTCATCAGGCTGATTGCCAGGCACATGTGGCTAATGCGCAACGATGAGGCGGGGGAAATCTACGCCAACCTTGAAGCGTCACCTCAAGATCGCCTTCGCGAACTGCACGCGTTGATCGAAAGGCAGGAGCCCGCCCATGAATGACAACTCCGTCAGCAGCGCCACCTCCGGCCCAGCCTGCAGCGCACGCATCCCTATACTGCCGGTGCGCTACGCCATCGTACCGCGCAGTGGCGACATGCCCGCCTTCCGCTATGCCGATGCCGGTTTCAACCTGGAACAAGGCTTCGGCCCGCTGCAACACTCCGCCTACACCTTGCGCGCGCTACGCCCAGGCTATGTCTACGTGTTCATGAGAGGCGCCTTGGGCGAAAGGCTGGTCATTCACGAGTACGCGGGCGCGGGCCTTTACAAGGAACTGCTTTACAGCGGGCTGGAAGACTACCACCTGCGTGAGCGCTACCTGACCAGCCGCTCCATGGGCTGGGTGTGGGCCGATACCTGCCCCGATACAGCCAGGGAAGTGTGGGTCGGCTACAGCCCGCACCTGTGGACCAACGCCATGACCGCCCGTATCACCGGCTCGCCAACCCTGCGCAAACGGCACATGCGCCAGCTGGACATGGCCGAGCTGATCGCCGGCAACCAGGCCCCGTCAACCCAGCCCCATGTGTTGCCGGTCAGTGCCCTGCAAAGCTGGGTCGAAGACTACAAGCCCAGCGGGCAACGCATGCCCCTGACCTGGAGCAGTGACCCGATCAGCGAAACCTTGCCCATCGGCAACCTCGTCGCTATCGGCCGGCACTACCCCTACCCTCAGCCGAAGGTACCGGTAGTGGTGGCGCTCGCTGATGCCGAAGGCATGGCCTTGGACCTGAGCCTGACGGTATCTGCCTACCAGCATCAACTGCGCGACCTGATGCCCGCCGAGCCGCTGGAGCACATGGCACCTGCTCAAGCGCCAGAACACGAAGGGGTGCCGGCCTGCTACAAGCTGGATGTCGAGCAACTGAGCAGGCAAAGCCGCGATTTCCACCACCGCAACCTGGTGGCCACGCTGCTGAACAAGACCCTGGAAAGCCTGTACCCCGCCGATGCGCCCTCTGCGGACCTGGCCGAGTTCCGGCTTGGCACGCAACGCCGGGGCCCTGCCCTGTCGCCCTCCGAGTCACGGTTTCAGGCCCTCACCCACGAAGACTACTCCCCCAACGGCGCGCGCCTGGCGCAGCGCCTCGACCTCGCCAAGTACCGGCACTTTCTCAGCGAACGCGATGAACTGGAGCGCCGCCTCGGCGCCCTGCGCAACCAGGCCTTGCAGGCCAGCAACGACCATGACGCCTGGCTCGGGACGGCTGAACCCCAGCATGTCGATAACCCCTACAGCCTGGCCGCTGCGTTGGCCTGTTACGACCGCGACGAAATGGCTTCCGCCCGTGGGCTGGAGATTTCATTGGCGCTGCTGATTCAGCCAATGGGCCAGCCTGCGCCCGGTACCGAAGCACAGGATCGGCGACTCGAACGCCTGGAGCGGTGGCTGGATCAGCACGACAGCCCGCTGTACACCGCCCTGGCACCCTTCAACCCGTTCAAGGACAAGGCGGATGCGATCGGCAGCCTGTTCGGTGCCAGCGACAACGTGATCGAAGGGCTGGCCGGCCGTTTCCCGGCCATGGCCGGCATTACCGACCTCACCGCCCAGTCGGTCAATACCGTGGTGCTCAAACGCCTGCGTGGGCAAACCCGCTGGGATGCCAGCCGCGGCCTGCGGCAGCAGGTGCTGCTGGCGGCGCGTGAGGCCAATGCCGAGAAAGCGCTGGGGCTGCTGGCGGCGCGCTACCGCATCACCGGGCAGGCGATCGCGGAAAACCCGTTCAGCCAGGAGGTGGAAAAGTACCTGAAAAGCGGCATGGCGCAGGTTGAAGAAATGAAAGCGCTGCGTATCTCGGGTAGCCGGAAGGTGTCGATCGAACTGACCACCACCGTGCGCGTGAAACCCAACTTCCTTGGGTTGCTGACCTCCGGCGTTGGCGGTGGTTTGAACGCGGGAATGCTGTGGTTCAACGTGATCTCGCTCAGGACAGCGTACAACAGCCTGCAGCAGAGCGATGCACCGGAATACACCATGGGGTTTGCTTCCTCGATTTTTGGGGTGATCGGTGCGGCATCGGCGACGCTGGTCAGCGCACGCGCAACGCAGAAGGCCGTGATGTTGAGGTTGAGTTCCACAGCGCCAGGCATGGCTTTTGGCAACGGGGTTATCAGGTTTTTGAGCAGTCATCTTTATGCGCGGTTAGCAGGATATCCGGCAATAGCGTTCAGCTTGCTCGCTGATATTTTCAAGGCGAGGAGACAGAGAGCGAACGGCAATTTAGCGAGTGCCGCATACACAGTAACGGGCGGCTTAACCATGGCTGTTGGTTCTGCGGTCGTTCTTGAAGCTGGACTTGCGGTTGCGGGCGCAACGACTGTAGTGCCTTTCGCCGGATGGGCCGCAGCAGCGCTTGTACTCGCAGGGGTCGCAATCATTGCAGGTGGGCTCTACCTCCACACCAAGGCTCATGAACACGTCCACAGCCCTATTGAGCTTTGGGTGGCACGCAGTATCTTCGGCAACCGCCTTAACGATGGCGAGGATCACCCAAATATCACTTTAGATCACGAAAAAAAGCTGCCTAGATTCTCTTCACTGCACGAGGAAGTCAGAGTTTGGCACAACGAGCACTATGGGCCGAAACTACTTTCAGCTGAACAGGCCATATCACTCGGTGTAAGTAAAGTCGACACCCGATGGCACGATAATGATCACTGGGCACTGCCGAACTGGACAGCTATTACACATCATGAAGTATCCACACCTCAACCAACCGTTGAATTCGCGGTACTCCTGCCAGGATTCGTGATTGGGACAAGTCAGTGGTCAGCGAGTTTGAGCACTGTCCATAAGGGTATGGTATTGGACGTGTTTCCAGTCAGTCCAACAGGTCAAATCGTGGACGCGGGGTTGATCCTACATTTCGAGAACACACTGACCATACAGAATCATGTCTCATTACACCTAGCCTACAGTACCAATCAAGGGCTAGAGGAGCACAATGAGATTCACTCTATCTTCCGTCTTGAGCGCTGACCATGGCAACTATTTGGCTATTCACAACCTCATCAAGCTCAGAGCACAAACCTGCTATAAACGGACAATTATTGAGCTTGTCAGGGCATACTTTATGCCTACGAAACCCTTGGGTTACAGACTCAGTCTTCATGGGAAAGTTATACTGTGCAATGATCATCGCACTGATGATTGTCATCTACCCTGACTTGCTGTCCAGAGAGGCATGGGGCCCATACACTTTCAGCCCTATTTTGATCACTGGGACAGCGCTTGGCCCCTTCGTTTTTGCTCCATTTCTTATTTATCGAATTTACTTCATAAAAAGATTATCCTGCTTCTGCCTAAACCGCACATCAAAAAAAATCTACTACCAGAGATTGAGCAAGGTTTTGGTTTTCGATTGGAATAACACTTGCGGCGGCATTTTCAAACGCACAGAATCCGGCGGCTCATCATTCAGCACCAGCTACGCCCTCGCCTTCGCCCCTCGCCGGGCTGACGGGAGCCTCCACCAAAAAGATTGCCTTTGGGTAGACAGCAACGAACCCACCGAACCCGGCGTCAAGCACGTCGCCGAAGTCTGGGAATACCTGCGCCACTTCATGGACCATGGCCCGGACAAACTGCCACCGCCCGGCGAACCCAACTGGTGGCACCGGCCGCTTCACGCCATCTGCCTGACCCCGGCAGAAGCCTGGCGCCACTACGCCCCCTGGCGAACGGGCGAACCTGGGGAAATGCAGGGCAAGAAGAACTGGCAACTGCCGTTCTGGGCCGTGCTGTTCCCCTACAACCTTACGCTTGCCATTTGCTGGTACGGCGTCTGCCGGCTGTTCAACGTGCGTCCGGCTTCCCCGCCGCCTGAAGCCTTTGAAGTAGTACCTGAGCCAGCCCGCAGAAGAAAGCGCAAATGAACCAGTCGGGCTGGTGCGGGCAGCCGCATCAGTCGCGGCGCCGTGATCGAAAAAAGGGCTGGCAGCACCATCTTGATTCCCCTTGGAAACCTGATGTAATCAATAGTGTAGGCGTTTACTTACACCAACCGCTTAAAACCAAACACTCCCACCAGAGACCGATTCATCACGTTCAATCCAAAAAATCTCTCAAATTATTTCTCTACTTGCATTGCCGATCTGCGGGCGCTAACACTTATCCCGTCAAGGAATGGAGAAAAGCCCATGTCCCGCCTAGCCGAATTCCGTGCCCTCGAGTGGTTGCTTGCCACAAAAAAGTCCGAGCTCCAGTTCATAAAAGTCAACCCGCAGCTCATGCGCGAACTCGAATTCGAAAGCAAACTTAACGAGCTGCTTGCCGAATACAAGTTCAGCCTGTGGCATGTATTGAGCATTTTCGAACATGAAAACCAAAGCACGCTCAACGCTATCGATCAACAACCCCTACCTCTTCCTGCGCCACCACGCTATAGAACACGACAAAGCAAATATTATAAGAACCCGCACACTGGCGAAGTCGTAGCAGCCAAAAATACCCTGAACAACACCGTGCGTTCGTGGATTGAGCAATACGGCCGCAGCGAGGTCGAGAGTTGGGCAACCGCGTGGTCGGTTTGCGGGCATCAACCGGACCTGTAGCGCTGCCATGCTCCTGCGGGGACAACGACAGGCGGAGGGGTCAGATGCCGTCTACGCTTGATCAACATCAACGTGGATACCTGCCGCGCCCACTGACAAACGCAACCGTTCGATAACCGAACAGTAGCCCGTCTCTTGAATTGACGCTGCCGCCTTCACTGCGCACCATGCACCGGCCTTGCGTGCCCCCCTGCCTGGGAACCGGTCACGTACTCGTAGCACCGCAGCTGAATACAATTTCAAGAAACGAGCAGTTTATGAACAACTCCAAGATCACCCCCGCCGCTACCCGGATGCCTCAGGGTTCGATCGGCGACAAGCTCCGCGGCGCCTTCGGCGTCGGCAAGACCCGTTGGGGCATGCTGGCCCTGGTGTTCTTCGCCACTACCCTGAACTACATCGACCGCGCCGCCCTTGGCATCATGCAACCTGTGCTGGCCAAGGAAATGAGCTGGACGGCGATGGACTACGCCAACATCAACTTCTGGTTCCAGGTCGGTTACGCCATCGGCTTTCTGCTGCAGGGCCGCCTGATCGACAAGGTGGGAGTAAAACGCGCCTTCTTCTTTGCCGTGCTGCTATGGAGCCTGGCCACTGGGGCCCATGGCCTGGCCACCTCGGCGGCAGGCTTCATGGTCTGCCGCTTCATCCTAGGCCTGACCGAGGCCGCCAACTACCCGGCTTGCGTGAAGACTGTGCGCCTGTGGTTCCCGGCCGGTGAGCGGGCAATTGCCACCGGGCTGTTCAATGCCGGCACCAACGTCGGCGCCATGGTTACCCCGGCGCTGTTGCCGTTGATTCTGGCGGTGTGGGGTTGGCAAGCCGCGTTCATCGCCATGGGCAGCCTGGGCCTGGTGTGGGTGGTGATGTGGCTGTTGAAGTACTACAACCCTGAGGACCACCCCAGCGTGCGCCAGAGCGAGGTGCAGTACATTCAGCAGGATGACGAGCCCGAGCCGACCCGCGTACCGTTCAGCCGGATCCTGCGGCTGCGCGGCACCTGGGCGTTTGCGCTGGCCTATGCGATCACCGCGCCGGTGTTCTGGTTCTACCTGTACTGGCTGCCGCCGTTCCTCAACCAGCAATACAGCCTGGGCATCAACGTGACCCAGATGGGTATCCCACTGATCATCATCTGGCTGACGGCGGACTTTGGCAGCATCGGTGGCGGCATCCTGTCGTCGTGGCTGATCGGCCGTGGCGTGCGCGCCACGACAGCGCGGCTGGTGTCGATGCTGATCTTCGCCTGCACCATGGTCAGCGTGGTCTTTGCTGCCAACGCCAGCGGGCTGTGGGTCGCGGTCGCGGCCATCTCGCTGGCGGTGGGCGCGCACCAGGCATGGACGGCAAACATCTGGAGCCTGGTGATGGACTACACGCCCAAGCACCTGGTAAGCACGGTGTTCGGCTTCGGCAGCATGTGCGCAGCAATCGGCGGGATGTTCATGACGCAGATCGTCGGCAGTGTGCTGACCGCGACCAACAACAACTATGCCGTGTTGTTCACCATGATTCCCGCCATGTACTTCCTGGCGCTTGTGTGGATGTACTTCATGGCGCCGCGCAAGGTCGAGAGCGCCTGAGGGCGCTGACCCGTTACCTCTACGGGGCCCTTGCGGGCCCTTTTTTTTCGGCTGAAGGTTATCAATGTGCGGGTAACGTGAGGCATGGCACGGGCCATGCGCCACGCTCTTGGAGTCAGACTGCGGCCAGTACTGCCTTGGCCCTTTCCAGCGCCATGCGCGCGCGCTGTTCGCCACTGATCCCTTGCTCCAGCAATTGCCGCGTCGGGATTTCCAGGCTTAGCGGAACGGTTGCCGGCAACGCGCGCAGCAGGCCGACCAGATCGGCGTCGCCTTCACCGGGGAACCGTCGTTCGTTGCGCGCCTGGCGCAGGATTTCGTCCATCTCGGCCGGCACCGGGCCGGCAACGTCACACAGCTGGGCATAGCGCATGCGCTGCGGTGCCAACTGCGCCAGGTCGCTCAGCGATGAGCGCGAGCGGTTGAAGTGGAATGCATCGACCAGCACGCAGCCATTGGCGTGATCGGCGTTGGCCACCACGCGCATGGCCTGGCGCAGATCGCGCACGTCGGTCCACGGCATGAACTCCAGGTGTGGGTAGATGCCATGCAGCGCCGCCAGCTCGCACAGGGCAGCAAAGCGATCGGTCAGGCGAGCTTCATCCGGGTCGTTGCCAGCCACCAGCAACTCTGTCCCACCCAGTTCGGCGCCCACCGCCAGGATCGGCTCGAAATCCGCAACACAGGTTTCCGGCTTGAGGCGCAGGATCTCCAGGTCAAGCACCTTGATACCGGTATCGCGCAAGCGCGCCTGGGTCTGTCGGCGCAGGTCGGCATCGGCCACCAGCGGGAAGTGCTGCTCCTGCTCGGTGGCCGGCACCAGGCGCAGACCAACATGGCTATAGCCGGCGCGGGCTGCTGCCTCGACCATGTCCGGTGGGGACAGTTCGAGCACCGTCAGGGCGGCAAGAGAGAAAATACGGTCAGTCATTTATCGTCACCAAAAATTGAGGGCGTACTAGGCAATGTGCTCCGGCGCACAGGCACGGCCGCTTTCGGCGGCTTGGCGAATAGCGTCGATCAGCGCCAGGGTGCGACCACCGTCGGCGGCATCAATCAGCGGCGCCTGTTCACCCCGGGCAACCCGCACGAAGTGCTGCAACTGCAAAGTCAGTGCATCGCCAGCGGGGATGGCTTCCTGGTTCTGCAGCAACGGCGTATGCCAGCCCGAACCAGCGTCGGCGTAGTGCCAGCGCTTGAGCTGGGGAATGCTCAGCGCGCCCTGGGTGCCCGCCAGCAGGTAGCACGGCTGGTCGGCCTGGCGTGGGTAGACCGGGCTTTCGCCAGAGTCCAGCTCCCAGCTCCACGGTGCCGCCACGGCGTCGGAGCCGGTCAGGCTGCCCAAGGCCCCATTGGCGAACTGCAACAGCACTGCAGCGCTGTCTTCGTTGGCGAAACCGCGCACGTCGTTGCGGGTGAACGCCTGCACCTGCACCACTTCGCCACACAGGTGCCGCAGCAGGTCGAGGTCGTGGATCAGGTTGGTCAGCAAGAAGCCGGCGCCCGGCTCGCGACGCCATGGCGTTTCAAAGTAGCTGTCGGGCTTTTGCAACTGCCACAGTGCAGTGACGTTGATCAGCCGGCCCAGCTTGCCTGCACTGATTACCTGATGCGCTTTGGCGATCAGGGGGTTGTGCCGGCGATGATGACCAACCAGTACAGGCACATTGCGCTTGCGCGAAGCCTCTACCAGGGCCCGAACTTCATCCAGATGCACGCCCACCGGCTTTTCTACCAGTACCGGCACACCGGCTTCGACGCAATCCAGCGCTGTGGCCACATGCTGGTTGTTCGGATTGGCGATGATCGCCGCTTCTGGGCGCACGCGTTCCAGCATCTGCCGGTGGTCAGCAAAATACGGCACGCCGCATTCGGCTGCGAATGCCTCGGCCTGTGGGCCAGGGTCGGCCATCGCGCACAGCTGAGCCTGAGGCACATTGCCCATGTGCTGGTAGTGCTGGCGACCCATGATGCCGGCGCCGATCAAGGCAATACGAAGGGGTGCGTTCAACAGCCTGTCCTCTTGTCATTGTTGTGAAATGGATTCTGAAACCACGTTCCACAATCCACTCTCGACAATTTAGAACCAGGTTCAGCTTTTCAGAAGAAGCGGGACAAGAGACTGTGCGGTAATCGACCGGAATATCCGCTCATGCGAATAGCTCGCTGGCCGGGCTGGCGGCCGATAACTCCTCTGCAGCTGCGAGCAACAGCGGCGCCAGCTCTGCAAGGCGGCTTTGCGCCATGCGGGCGCTTGGCCCGGCGATGCTCAGTACACCAATGACCTCGGCGCTTTGCGGGCGCCGTACCACCGCAGCCAGGGCCGAGGTACCGACCGCCGACGTTTCTTCCACCCAGGCATAACCACGTTCTCGGGCTCGGTGCAGGTAGGCGATCAGCTCATCGGTGGAACGTGGCGCGTTCGGGCCGAACCGGGTGGGGTCGGCAATGCCTTGGCGCAACACCATCTGCAGCGCCTGTTCATCGTCCAGGCTGGCCAGCCAGGCATGCCCCGACGCGGTGTAGAACAGCGGGGCATCGCGGCCCATGTCCGGGTCATAGCGCAGCCCGGAGCGGGCGCCCTGCGACTTGGCGATCCAGATTTGCCGGGCGCCATCGATCACGCCAAGGCGCACCAGCTCGCCGCTGTCCTGGGCCAGGCGGTCGAGAATCGGCTGAATGATATCGGCGCCGCTGCTGGCCAGGTAACGAAACCCCAGCGCTACCAGCTTGGCCGACAACTGGTAGCGGCTGGTGTCGCGGTTTTGCCGCACATAACCCAGCCGCACCAGCTCGGCGAGCATGCGGTGTGCCGCACTTTTAGGAATGTCCAGGCGCTCGGCCAGGGTTTGCAGCGGCAGCCCCTGAGGCTCACCGGTAAGGGTTTCAACAAGACTGAAGGCGCGTTCGATCTGACTACCAGCCATGACACAGGTCCCTGCTATTTTTTGCGGATTCTAGAAGATGATTCCACATTGCCGATAGCCGCCGCATTCAGCAGACATTCCAAATGGCCGATTATCGCCCAATTCTTGACCGGCTCGCCGTCCTCACCCTTGCAGATCGCGGGAGCGGCGATGAGAATGTGGAACACCGTTCTAATAAACAACAGGATTGCGCAATGCCTTCTGCTCCCTTCGAAACCGAGTGCGACGTACTGGTCATAGGTTCTGGTGCTGCCGGGCTGGCTGCCGCGGTAACGGCTGCCTGGCATGGGCAGAAGGTCATCGTGGTGGAGAAGGAGCCGGTATTCGGCGGCGCCACGGCCTGGTCCGGTGGCTGGGCCTGGGTGCCGCGCAACCCGCTGGCTCGTCGGGCCGGCATCGAGGAGGACATCGAGCAGCCGCGTACCTATCTGCGCAATGAATTGGGGGCCAATTATGACGCTGAGCGCGTCGATGCCTTTCTTGAGGCCTGCCCGCACATGGTGGCGTTTTTCGAGCAGCACACGGCGCTGCAGTTCGCCGACGGCAATGGCATCCCGGACATGCACGGCGACACCCCGGGCGCGGCCCAGGGCGGGCATCAGGTGATTGCAGCCCCGTATGATGCCCGCGAGGTGGGTGCGCTGCTGCCGCGCCTGCGCAAGACCCTGCGCGAAACCTCGTTCATGGGTATGCCAATCATGGCCGGCACCGACCTTGCCGCGTTCCTCAATATGACCCGCTCACCCAAAGCCTTGCTGCACGTATGCAAACGTTTTGGCCGCCACCTGTATCACCTGGCCCGCCATGGCCGGGCAATGCACCTGGTGAACGGCGTGGCACTGGTGGCGCGGCTGGCCAAGTCGGCACAGGATCTGGGCGTACACCTGCAAGAGTCGGCGCCGGCCAAGCGCTTGCTGGTCGAGGATGGCCGGGTGCGTGGCGCGTTGGTGGCGACCCCACAGGGCGAGCAACGAATCCGGGCCAAGGCTGTGGTGCTGGCGGCGGGAGGCTTCCCCAACGACACTGCGCGGCGTCGGCAGTTATTCCCGCGTGACGCCACCGGCCACGACAACCTGGCCCTGCCGCCCACGGGCTGTTCAGGGGATGGCCTGCGCCTGGGCGAGTCGGCCGGTGGCGTTGTCGCTACCGACCTGCAGTCGCCTGTGGCCTGGGCACCGGTTTCGCAAGTGCCGCACCGCGATGGCAGTGTCGGCCACTTCCCGCACATCATCGAGCGTGGCAAGCCGGGCATTATCGGCGTGCTGGCCAACGGCAAGCGCTTCGTCAATGAAGCCCATGGCTACTACGACTATGTATCGGCCATGGTCGCGGCAGTGCCGCAGGATGAGGAAGTGTGTTCGTGGTTGGTGTGTGACCATCGCTTCCTGCGCCGCTATGGCCTGGGCCATGCCCGCCCTGCCCCGCTGCCGGTGTGGCCACATGTGCGCAGCGGCTACCTGAAACGCGGCGCCACGCTCGATGAATTGGCCACTGCTTGCGGCATCGACCCGGCCGGGTTGCGCGCCACCGTCAGCGATTTCAACAGCCATGCGCGTAATGGCCAGGACCCAGCGTTTGGCCGTGGTTCCACACCGTTCAACCGTAAGCAAGGCGATCCGCAGCACAAAGGGCCAAACCCCTGCGTGGCGCCAATCGAGCATGGGCCGTTCTATGCGGTGAAGGTCAAGCCGGGTTGCTTTGGGACCTTCGCCGGATTGCGCACCGACGCCAGCGCCAGGGTGCTGGATGAGTCCGGGCGGCCGATAGGCGGGCTGTATGCGGCAGGTACCGACATGGCCAGTGTGTTTGGTGGTTGGTATCCGTCTGGCGGTATCAACTTGGGGCCGGCATTGACCTTTGGCTATGTGGCCGGTCGGCATATTGCCGGGGTGCGGGAGTATGAGTGAGGCGGGCCCTTGCTCACAGTTGCTGCTCTGATCGCCCTGGAAAGACGAGTCATGTGGGGCCTCGCGCCGCGATAGGGTGCGAAGCGCCCCCGGGATCTGAGCTTCACCCTCTACAAGCGCGTGGGCAAAGGGCCATGCTCAGGCCGGGCAGCGCATCTGCTCAAGCCAGTAGGCCACATCCACCTCATCGATCTGCTCGGCGCGCAGGAAGCGCTCAGCATACTGGCGGTAGACACCGCTGTTGAGGAACAACTGCAGCAGTTGCCCGTCGAGGTGCCCGTCACGGGCCATGAACACCAGGATCTTCACTGACTCGGACAAGGTCTTCGCGGGCTTGTAAGGCCGATCAGCGGCCGTTAGCGCCTCGAATACATCGGCAATCGCCATCACCCGCTCAGCGACACCCAGGTCGCGCTCGCCGAGCCGGCGCGGGTAGCCGCTGCCATCCATTTTTTCGTGGTGGTTGCCGGCGATATCCGGTACCCGCTTGAGCTGGCGCGGGAATGGCAGCGAACTGAGCATGATGATGGTCTGCACAATGTGTTCGTTGATCTTGAAGCGCTCCTCGTCATTCAACGTGCCACGGCGGATCGCCAGGTTGTACAACTCGCCATGGTTGCTGGCATTGGCCGGCAAGCGCATGTCGAAGCCCCAGGTATTACGCGGGTCGTCCTTGGCCACGGGCGGCTTGCGCGCGCCCCAGGGCACCCGATGTTCCGGCCGGTCGGCCAGCAGCGGCTCGTCCACGGGTAGCGTGGCTGGCGGCACCCCGGCAAAGCGTTCGGCTTCATCGCGGGAAATGCCCAGACGGTTATCGAAGTGGCGTTGCCAACGGCGCTGGCCGATCAGCTGCAGGCGCTCGATATCCGCGTCCTGCATGAACTCACCGCCAATGTTGGCTTGGGCGACAAAGGCAAAATCGTCCTGCAGCCGGGCCTGGCTGCGCGCGCGTGCGGCTTGCAGTGCCTGCGGCTCGGCGCCGCTTGCAAGGCCCTGCCAGTAGGCCAGTTCGGCATCACGCCACAGCACTTCGAAGCGCATGCGCACTTCGTGAATGCGGTTGTACAGGGTTTCCAGCTTGGTCGCCTTGTCGACCACGTACTCGGGGCTGGTGACCTTGCCACAATCGTGCAGCCAGGCCGCCACGCGGAATTCGTAGCGCTCGGCTTCGCTCATGCTGAAGCTGGCAAAGGGACCTCTGTCGGCGGCCACCGCCTGGTCCAGCAGCATTTGCGCCAGCTGTGGCACCCGCTCGCAGTGGCCACCGGTATAGGGGCTCTTGGCGTCAATGGCGTCGGCCAGCAGCTTGATCATGGCATCCAGCAGGTTCTGCTGGGCTTCGGCCAGTTGCCGCGTTTCGATGGCCACTGCTGCCACCCCGGACAACTCTTCGACAAACCGGCGGAACGGCAACCCCACCTGCTCGCACGCCTGTTCATCGTTCAGTTGCAACACCAGAATGCCCAGCAATGCCTGGCCACGGTCGTTGAGCACCAGGGCCAGGCTGCGCTCATGCAAGCCGAGGGCATCAGCCACCCTGACGGCCAACTGCTGGTCGCCATCGTCCACGGCCAGTTCGTCGGGGTACTGCTCTCCCCGGCAAGAGGCGGCCAGGCGCAATACGGTGTGGTCGTCATCATAAAGGTACACCGCCCCGCCGCTACCCCCGGCCGCTTCCACCAAGTGGGTCAGTACGCCGTCGAGCATGTGCTCCAGGTTGCGCTCGCGGCTGAGCGTGAGGGTAATCGCCTGGAAGCTGACAATGGTGCCTGACATCTGGCTGAGTACCCGGCTCAACTCACGCACCTCGGTCACTCGCGAACGCACCCCCACCTCACGGCTGAAATCGAAGCTGGCAAGGCCTTGCACCTGCGCGGCCAGCAAACGCAACGGACGGCCGATGCGCCGCCCGAGCACGCCGCCGAGTACCAGCAGCACGGCCATCAGCGCGGCGGTCCAGAGCAGTTGTTCGAACAGCACCTTGCGTGCACCCGCCAGCAGCTCATGGGCCGGTATTGCAATCAGCAGCTGCAAGTCCTGCCCGGCCAGGGTTGTCAGCGGTACCCGTATGCCAAACCAAGTCTCGCCGTGCACCTGATAAGGCTGCGGCCGGGTGCCTTGCGGCAGGTCCGCAAACAGCTGCTGCAGGCTGGCGATGCCCAGCTCGCCAACCCGCGACAGCCGCACCGCCGGCCCTTCATGCACGATCACCCGTTGCAGGTTGGGGTAGGCCACCACATTGCCCCGGTCGTCGATCACGACAATCTCGGTGCCGGGGGTCATGCGCAGGTCCTGGGCCTCATTGGCCAGGTCGTTGACCGAAACATCCATGCCAATCACCGCCCCGCTGTCGACACTGCGCTGGGCCATGGTCATGCCGATTTCACCGGTGGTGAAAAACACGTACGGGCGGGTCAGTACCGTGTCGGGTTGTGCCGTGGCCTCGGTAAACCAGGGGCGCATGCGCGGATCGTAGCGGTAGTCTGGCCTGGCCTGGGTTTGCAGCAGGTTCAGTGCCCGGTCGTAGAACCGCCATTCCCCCTGCACTGCCCCGCCTTCACGGCTGACGGTCTGCACCAGGAACGCCGTGCCCGGTGGTGCAGCGAAACGCTGCAGCAGCTGCGGGTCGCGCACGTGACGCACCAGCATGAACTCGCCATTGGGGTACCCCATGTAGGCGGCGCTGAGCATGCGATTGGCGTCGAGCGCCGCGACCAGTTGCGGCAGCTGTTGCAGGCGCTGTGCAAGGGTGCGGGCGGATGGGTTGTAGGCCAACAGGCGGATGCTGCTTTGCACCGGCTCGATCAGGCGACGGGCGCGTTCGTCAATGGTCTTGCCGACTTGCTGGGCAGCATCGCCCGCGGCGGCCACGAGGGTCTGGCGAAGGCCGCTATAGCCTTGCCAGGCCAGGGCGGCGCCCAGTAACAGCATGCCCAGCATGATGGCCAGGGCCACCAGCCATTGCAGCGAAACGCCCCGTGCGGCGCTGCCAGAGGCACGACCATTCGACACGTAGCCCATCCCAGGTACTCCATGTGCGGCACATTGCCTTGGCTGATATCCGCAGCAGTGTAGAGGGCGCGTGGGCTTTTTGCCGGGGTGGACGGCTAAATTAGTGCAGGTGGGCGTCAGGTACGTGCCGACCGGTTTGCCCGGCGGTTAGCTGCGCAACTGATACCAGGTGGTCTTGAGCTGCGAGTACTTGTCGAACGAATGCAGCGAAAGGTCGCGGCCAAACCCCGACTGCTTGCCACCACCGAACGGCACCGTCACATCCAGCGCATCGACCGTGTTCACCGACACGGTGCCGGCCTTCAGTGCCCGCGCCACACGGTGCACCTGGTTGAAATCATCGCTCCACAGCGAGGCTGCCAGGCCATAAATGCTGTCATTGGCCAAGCGCACCGCCTGCTCTTCACTGTCGAAAGCACTGACCGCCAGCACCGGCCCGAACACTTCCTCCTGCGCCAGGCTGAAGTGCTGTTCGACACCGGCAAAAATGGTCGGCTCGATGTAGTTGTCCGAACCGTCGATGGTCAGGCGTCGGCCGCCACACACCCGCTGCGCGCCTTGTTGCCCTGCACGGGCGATGGCGGCCTCGATGCGGCTGGTCTGCTGGGCATCGACAATCGCCCCGGCACGGCTTGCCGGGTCCAGCGGATTGCCGGGCAACCATTGGCGGGCCTTGGCCTGCAGGCGCTCGATGAACTCATCATGGATGGAGCGCTGCACGTACAGCCGCGAGTTGGCCGAACACACCTCGCCCTGGTTGAAGAAAATGCCGAAGGCGGCCTTTTCCGCTGCCAGGTCCAGGTCCTGGCAGTTTTCGAACACCAGGTTGGGGCTCTTGCCTCCGCACTCCAGCCACACCTGCTTGAGGTTGGACTGCGCCGAATACTGCATGAAGTACTTACCCACCTGGGTGGAGCCGGTGAACACCAGGCAATCCACATCCGGGTGCAGGCCCAGGGCCTGCCCGGCCTGCTCGCCCAGGCCCGGCACCACGTTCAGCACACCTTCCGGCATGCCTGCTTCCAGCGCCAGGCGAGCCAGGCGCAGGGCCGAGAACGGTGATTGTTCCGCAGGCTTGAGCACCACGCTGTTACCGGCAGCCAGCGCGGGGGCCAGCTTCCAGGCGGCCATGTCGAGGGGGAAATTCCACGGCACCACGGCGGCCACAACGCCCAGCGCTTCGCGGGTAATGGTGGCCAACGCATTGGCTGCGGTGGGCGCGACCTGGTCGTAAAGCTTGTCCAGCGCCTCGCCGTACCAGGTGAAAACATGCGCCGAGCCCGGTACATCGATGTTGTAGGCGTCCATGACCGGCTTGCCCATGTTCAGCGAGTCGAGCAAGGCCAGCTCTTCGCGATGGGCCATGATCAGTTCGGCCAGGCGCAGCAGCACCTTCTTGCGCTCGCCCGGGGCCATGCGCGGCCACGGGCCTTGCTCGAAGGCTCGACGGGCGCTGGTGACGGCCAGGTCGACTTCGGCATGGCCGCAGGCGGCAACCTGTGCCATTACCTTGCTGGTGGCGGGGTTGATGGCTGCGAAGGTAGCACCATCCTGTGCGTTGACGGGCTTGCCGTCGATCAGTGCATTGGCCGGGAGGTAGAGGTCCGAGGCGCGTTGCTGCCAGCATTCGAGGGTGTACATGTGTACTCCAGACGACCGTCGTGGCGGTCCTTCTTGCGCAAGTAACAGGTACCGCACCGTCCGCAGGCACGCCGCACTCGCTCCGTGGGAGCGGGCATGCCCGCGAATCAGGCGATACAGTGGATGGCACCGGCTTCGCCGGTGTTCGCGGGCGTGCACGCTCCCACAGGGAAGTGCGTTGCCCGGGTCAGCGGTTCAGAGCTTGCCGACCAGGCGCGCCGTGCGGTCGACGGCAATGCGGGTCTTCTCCACCAGCTCATCCAGCTCACTGTGGTTGGCGATCAACGCCGGGGCCATGATCATCCGCCCCAGGGTCGAGCGGATGATCACCCCTTCCTCGAAACCGAAGGTGCGGCACTGCCAGGCCAGGTCGTTCTCATTGGCAAAGCGCTTGCGCGTCGGCTTGTGCTCGGCGAACTGCAATGCCGCCACCAGCCCGGCGCCCTGCACCTGGCCGATCAACGGGTGGTCGGCAAACACCTCGCGCAGGATGCGCTGCAGGTAAGGCCCAGTGTCGTCCTTCACCTGGCGAACGATGCCTTCATCCCGCAGCGCCTTCAGGTTGGCAATGGCCACCGCCGCGGCCACCGGGTGGCCGGAATAGGTCAGGCCGTGGGCGAACACCCCACCACGCTCCACCAGCGCCTCGGCAATGCGCTTGCTCAGCACCAGGCCGCCCATGGGCACATAGCCGCTGGTCAGGCCCTTGGCAATCGACAGGGTGTCGGGCTCGAAACCGAAGTATTCATGGGCAAACCACTCGCCAGTGCGGCCAAAACCACCAATCACCTCATCGGCGCACAGCAGCACGTCGTATTGGCGGCAGATGCGCTGGATTTCCGGCCAGTAGCTTTCCGGCGGGAAAATCATCCCCCCTGCCCCCTGGAACGGTTCGGCGATGAAGCCGGCCACGTTCTCGGCACCCAGTTCAAGGATCTTTTCCTCCAGCTGCAAGGCGCAGCGGCGGCCAAACTCGGCCGGGCTCAACTCGCCCCCTTCGGCATACCAGTACGGCTCGTCGATGTGTGCCACATCCGGGATCAACCCGCCCATCTCGTGCATGAATTTCATGCCGCCCAGCGCCGTGGCCGCCAGGGTCGAGCCGTGGTAGCCGTTCCAGCGGCCGATCATGATCTTCTTGCTCGGCTGGCCGGCCACCTGCCAGTAGCGGCGCACGGTGCGGATCAACACCTCGTTGGCCTCGGAGCCGGAGTTGGTATAGATCGCGTGGCTGTAGTGCCCGGGCAGCAGGCTGAACAGCAGCTCGGACAGCTCGATCACCGCCGGGTGGGTGGTGTGGAAGAACATGTTGTAGTAGGCCAGCTGGTCCATCTGCGTGGCAGCAGCGGCAGTCAGGTCGCGGCGGCCGTAACCGAGCTGGGTGCACCACAGGCCAGACATGCCGTCCAGGTAGCGCTTGCCCTCGCTGTCCCACAGGTGCAGGCGTTCACCACCGACGATCACCCGCGGCCCTTCGGCGTTCAGCGCCTTCTGGTCAAGAAAGGCATGGATATGGTGCGCGGCATCGGCTGCCTGGTAGTCACGGGTCTGGCGTTGCGGGGCGAAAGGCGCGTTCATTGTTGGTTTTCCTTTGCGGTGGGGGTGCAGGGCAGGCGCTCAGCGCAACTTGCCCATGTAGCTTTCCAGTGGGTCCTTGCCCAGCACGCCCTGGGCATTGGCCAGCGCGTCGATGAACAGGGAAAACAGCTCGGACTGGGTGCCGATGTCGAGCTTGGCGTAGACGTTCTTGCGGTGCGACTTGATGGTGTCTTCCGACACGCCCAGGCGCTCGGCCAGCGACTTGGTCGAGTGGCCACGCAAGATCAACTGGGCGATGCGGCATTCACGCTCGGTCAGCAGCGAACTGCCGAAATTGTTGAGCGCGGCGTGGATACGTTGCTCCAGGATGTTCTCGAAGCGCCCGGCGCGGCTGTCCAGCCCGGCAAAATGCTTGCTCAGAACCGCAAGCACCCAGGGCGTGATGCACCCGAACAACGCGCGGCTGTGCGGGTCGAGTTTGTCGGTGAAGGCCAGCGATACCGCTAGGCTCTGGCCGGGCGCCAGTTGCAGGATGTAGTTGAGCTCGTCCTCCAGGTGCGAGTGGCGATAGAACGATTGGTAGTACTCGCTGACCTCGAAATGGTCGGGCGCCACGTCGAACAGGCCGTAGCTACCGGACTCGACCTGCTCCACGCAGGCACCGTAAAAGGGGTCGAGCAGGTAAAAGCCCGACAGGTAGCGGCTGACATTGCCCTCGGGCTGCCAGGGCGCCTTGTCGTCCTGTTCGAACAGTGCGCAGGGCATGCCGTCGTGCGGGTACAGGTACACCGTGGTGGCCTGGATCGGCCGGATCACGCCCAGCGCCGCAAACAGGTTGGCGGCAAAGCCCGGCCGGCCGATCGCCTCGGTGACCTTGGCCAGGTGCTCGAACCACTGTTCTGAAAGCAATTGATTAGTCACTGTAGGCCTGCCGTATGAGGTAAGGCACCGCCGCCAGTGCGGTGCGTTGTTGAGCAGATACTCCCATGGCATTGCCGGCACCGAAATCACCCTTTGGGGTGAGCCGCCACGTCGCTGCTTCAGCTCACCCCAAAGGGTGATTCCGGGTGCCGCCGGGGTGTGGGAGCATCAACCTGCCCCAGCGCTGCGAGCCTTCCGCTCGACCTCCTTGCATGACGCCCCCGGTAGCGAGCCCTGCTCGCCTGCCGCGGTGCCCTGCATCCCTTTTCAGGAGTTAGCAATGCATACAACAACAAGTACAGCTCATCCCGCCGCCCCGCATGCACCCTCGCAACCCGCCGCCAGCGGCGGGCGCTTTCGCAAGTCCATGGGGATGACCGCTCTGGTGCTGTTCGGCCTGGCCTACATGGTGCCCCTGGCCGTCTTCACCACCTATGGGCTGGTCACCCAGATGACCAAGGGGCACCTGCCCACCGCCTACCTGCTGACCCTTGCCGCCATGTTGCTCACCGCCTACAGCTACGGCCGCATGGTCCAGGCCCACCCCTACTCCGGTTCGGTCTACACCTACACGCGCAAGGCCTTTGGCAGCCACATCGGCTTCATCACAGGCTGGACCCTGCTGCTCGATTACATTTTCCTGCCATTGCTCAGCTACCTCCTGATCGGCATCTACATGTCGGAGTACTTCCCGACCATTCATGCGTGGGTGTGGGTGGCAGGTTCCATAGCCTTGGTTACCTTCCTCAACCTGATCGGCATTGAATCGATCACCCGGGTCAACTGGGTCCTGGTGGTGGCGCAGCTGGTGTTCATTGTCGTGTTCGTCAGCTTGTCCGTGCTCAAGCTCAACGGCCAGGCGCAACCGGTATCGCTGCTGGCGCCGTTCCACCACGAAGGCTTCAGCGTGCCGCTGATCATGACGGGCGCGGCCGTGTTGTGCCTGTCGTTCCTGGGCTTTGATGCGGTATCGACCATGGCCGAGGAAACCAGCAACCCGACCTATCGCATTCCGGTTGCGATCCTTGCCGTATCACTGATCGGCGGCTTGCTGTTCCTGGTGGTGTCGTACTGCGCGCAGATGGTGTTCCCCGACTGGGGCAGCTTCGCCAACCCGGACTCGGCCTCGGTAGACGTGATGCGCTGGGTGGGCGGCGAGCTGCTGGTCACGGCTTTTACCGCTACCTACGTGGCCGGCTGCTTTGCCTCGGCCATGGTGTCGCAGGCCAGTGTGTCGAGGGTGCTGTTCGCCATGGGCCGTGACGGTGCGTTGCCGCGTGCATTCGGCCAGCTGGTGACGAAGAAACGCGTGCCGGCCACGGCCATCCTGGTGGTGAGCCTGCTGTCGTTGATCGCCCTGGTTATCACCCTCGACACGGTGGCCAACATGATCAGCTTCGGCGCGCTGTTCGCGTTTTCGGCGGTGAACCTGGCGGTGGTCAAGCACTACCTGGTAGACCAGCGACTGCGTGGTGGCCGTAATGTCCTGCTCTATGGCGCCATTCCCGGGTTGGGCTTCTTAAGCACGCTGTGGCTGTGGAGCAGCCTGACCAGCCTGTCGTTCACCATCGGCCTGTGCTGGATGGGCCTGGGCCTGCTGGTGCTGCTGGGGCTGACCCGGGCGTTCCGGGTCAAGCTGCCGGCGTTGCAGATGGCCGACTGAGCACGGTCTTTGCAGAAGGGGCCTTGTGTTGCGCAAGCCCCCCTCTGCGATGGCAGATCACTGTCAACCGCCTGGACCTGCCTGTTCACGGAGTGTCACTGGCGCATTGCAAGATGTATACAACTTCAAGGTTTCCTGATTACATTAGCGCTCGCCTACGACGTCGGTAACCGCCGATGCGTATTGCGACGGGCTTAAGCCATGTCATTTGCTACTACCAAGAAAACCCTCCTCGTCAAAAACGCCGAACTTCTGGTCACCATGGACGGCGAGCGCCGTGAGATCAAGAACGGTGGCCTGTACATCGAAGACAACCTGATCAAGCAGGTCGGCCCTAGCGATACCCTGCCGCAGCACGCCGACGTGGTGCTGGACATGGCCGGCAAGGTGGTCATCCCCGGCCTGGTCAACACCCACCACCACATGTACCAGAGCCTGACCCGCGTGGTGCCGGCAGCCCAGGATGGCGAGCTGTTCAACTGGCTGACCAACCTGTACCCGATCTGGGCACGCCTGACCCCGGAAATGATCGCGGTGTCGACGCAGACCGCCATGGCCGAGCTGATCTTGTCCGGCTGCACCACCTCCAGCGACCACCTGTACATCTACCCCAACGGCTGCAAGCTCGACGACAGCATCCATGCTGCCGCCGAAATCGGCATGCGCTTCCACGCCGCGCGCGGCAGCATGAGCGTGGGCCAGAGCCAGGGTGGCCTGCCGCCTGATTCGGTGGTGGAAAAGGAAGCCGACATCCTCAAGGAATCCCAGCGCCTGATCGAGGACTACCACGACGCCAGCCACGGATCGATGCGGCGCATCGTGGTGGCACCTTGCTCGCCGTTCTCTGTCAGCCGCGACCTGATGCGCGAAGCCGCCGTGCTGGCACGCCAGTACGGCGTGTCGCTGCACACCCACCTGGCCGAAAACGTCAACGACATCGCCTACAGCCGCGAGAAATTCGGCATGACCCCTGCTGAGTACGCCGAAGACCTCGGCTGGGTCGGCCACGATGTCTGGCATGCCCACTGCGTGCAACTCGACCAGCACGGCATCGAGCTGTTCGCCCGCACCGGTACCGGTGTCGCCCACTGCCCGTGTTCGAACATGCGCCTGGCCTCCGGCATCGCCCCGGTGCGCAAGATGCGCGACCACGGCGTACCGGTTGGCCTGGGGGTCGACGGTTCGGCGTCCAACGACGGCGCCAGCATGATCGGCGAAGTGCGCCAGGCCCTGCTGCTGCAACGCGTGGGTTTCGGCCCCGACGCCATGACCGCCCGCGAAGCGCTGGAAATTGCCACCCTGGGGGGCGCCAAGGTGCTCAACCGCAATGACATCGGTGCCCTGGCCCCAGGCATGGTCGCCGACTTCGTCGCCTTCGACCTGGGCCACGTGGCCTATGCCGGCGGCCTTCACGACCCGTTGGCGGCCCTGGTGTTCTGCACCCCGACCCAGGTGCACACCAGCGTGATCAATGGCCGCGTGGTGGTCAAGGACGGGCAGTTGGCAACCGTCGATCTGCCACGGGTGCTGGAACGCCACAACCAACTGGCCCACCAACTGGTCAGCGGCGCCTGATTCAGGCGGGCCGCTTGGCGGCCCGCATCCTCCTTTTTGTTGCAGGATTGACTGCCAACGCCCTCATGGGCGGCTTCAACGGTGTTCGGCCCTGAGCGCCCCATGGTCGACATGCGTGGTGCTTGCTGCTTGCCAGGGATGGCAAGCATGATGAGCACATTGCCCTTATGCCACGGATATGCCAATGACCGCTGCACCCTCACTTATTGCGGACTCAGGCCGCTGCAAACGCTTGAAAGCGGCCAGCAGCCGGGACCATGACAGCGTCGATCAACTGGTGATGGCCGCCCGGCCCTTCGAGAGCCGCGAACGCTATGGCCGCTTCCTGCAGGTGCAGCACCGGTTTCATGGCAGCCTGTTGGCGCTGTACCAGGATGAACGCCTCAACCTGCAACTGCCGGGCTTGCTGGCACTGTCGCGCTTTGCGGCGGTCGAGGCCGATTTGCGCGACCTGGGCCTGCCGCTGCCGTCGCCTGTGCAACCGGTTTGCGCCAGCCCGGCCCAGGCCCTGGGCTGGCTGTACTGCAGTGAAGGTTCGAACCTGGGCGCGGCGTTTCTGTTCAAGCACACCCAACGCCTGGGGCTGGATGGCGACCTAGGCGCGCGTCACCTGGCGCCGCACCCGGATGGCCGAGCGCTGCACTGGCGCGAGTTCGTTGCCAGGCTGGATGGCTTGCTGCTGGATGAACGGGAAGAAGCCCAAGTGGTGGCAGGGGCAATTGCTGCGTTCGACAGTTATCGGGGGCACTTGCGCGAGGTGTTCACGGACGGTTGACTGGGCGCATGGCACCTGCAGCCTCGGTGTTAGCAACCGCAGCCAGTCCACAGAAATCGTCAGCCCGAAACCTGCGCAGCATGTGTATGTGCAAGCACGCAAGTTCTACAAGTTGTTGCTGCAGCGAACTTTTTCTCGATTGCAGGTCTATGAGTGAGGCGCAGATAGGCGGCGGCAGGCGAGAAAAGCTCCGCCCCGTCCCTGCTGGCCAGATAGCTCAATTGTGATCAGAGGTTGGCTTCGCTCATGAAAAAACATGTCGCTAGGTTGATGCTGCTCGGCCTGTTCTCGTTCGCGGCTGTGGGCACGGCATCGGCAACACAAATGAAAGCACCAGACGCCGTTGCACCGGCCGTTCAGTCACCGCTGCAGCCGGCCAGCAACCCCTTGGTCGAGGGTGGCCAGTGTGGCCGACACACAGCCGGCCACGCTGCTGGCGCACGATGACGATCGCTGGCACGACCACAGGAGCGACTGGCGCCGCGAGCAATGGCGGCGTGAGCAGGCCCGTCGAGATTGGGAGCGGCGCCGCGACTGGGAACGCCGCCGGGATTGGGAGCGCCGCCACGAGCGGGCAATGCACCAGCGTCACTACGACGAGCACCGTCACTACCGCCGCTGAAGCTGACCCGCCCCTGCTGAAGCGGCCTTGCGTTGCAATCGCGACACAAGGCCGCTTCAGGGTTTGCCTCAGTCGGCCCGTTGGCTGGTGTCCCCTGCCGCCTCGGCCTCCATCTTCAAACGCTCAGCCTTGCATATATATTTCGGCTTGCGCGGCGCCAACTTGGCGCTGGCCTTCTTCTGGTGCGCCTGCAACAGCTGCTTGATTTTCTTACGACGGTTCATGGTCCACGGGCCTTTCAGTACGGTTCGCTACCGCCATCATACCCGTGCGCCTTGCGCATTGCGCAGCCGTTGCGCCAGACGCCCTTTCGGCCTCGAGGCCCCGGCACAACCAGCAGATCAGCGGTGATGGCTATCTGGCGCGTGGTCTTGACGTTATTTTCACAGCCCGCAGATTAGCGTCACGCCCCTATCGGCCGCAGGCATATCCGCAGGCCGCCAAGGTACGACGAGGCATACGTGTCACACACTCTATCCCCCACAGCGCACAAGCGCGTGGACTGGGCCGGCCTGGGCTGGCTGTTGCTGTTCTTCTGGTACTTCTCCGGGGTTACCCAGGCATTGCTGTTGTTCAGCGGTACCACCGGCTTTTCCGGCTTCCGTAACGCACTCTTCCTCAGCAGCCTGTGGCTTGCCCCCGTCTTGCTGCTGCCGCGCTTCACCCGCGTCACTGCGGCTATCCTGGGCGTGGTGCTGTGGGCTGCATCGCTGGTAGGCCTGAGCTACTTCGGCATCTATCGCCAAGAGTTCTCGCAAAGCGTCATTTTCGTGATGTTCGAGTCCAATACCGCCGAGGCCGGTGAGTACTTCAGCCAGTATTTCAGTGTCTGGCTGGGCCTGGCGCTGCTGCTGTACACGCTGCTGGCGGTGGTGCTGTGGCGGCGCGTACGCCCGGTCTACCTGCCGCTGCGCAGCCGCCTGCCAGTGGTGGTGCTGTTGCTGGCAGCCAACCTGGTGCTGCCGTTCTACAAACAGATGGTCACCCAGGACCGCAATTTCGCCGATGCCCTGGAAAAAGTGCAGCAGCGCCTGGAACCGGCCGTGCCCTGGCAATTGCTGGTCGGCTACCGGCAGTACCGCCAGCAACTGGATAACATGCAGGAGTTGCTGGCCCAGAACGCCGCGCTGCCGCCCTTGCAAAACCTGCGTGACAGCAGCGGCACGGCCCCTCGCACCCTGGTACTGGTGCTGGGTGAATCCACCACCCGCGAGCACATGCACCTGTACGGCTACAACCGCGACACCACGCCCAACCTGGACGCGCTGGCCGCCCACGACAAGGGCCTGACCGTGTTCCGCGACGTGGTATCGCCACGGCCGTACACCATCGAAGTGATGCAGCAGATTCTCACCTTCGGCGACGAGCAGAACCCCGACCGCTTCCTCACCGCCCCGTCGCTGATCAACCTGATGAAACAGGCAGGTTACAAGACTTTCTGGATCACCAACCAGCAGACGATGACCAAGCGCAACACCATGCTGACCACCTTCTCACAGCAGACGGACGCGCCGGTCTACCTGAACAACCAGCGCAACCAGAATGCCAGCCAGTATGACGACGTGGTGCTGGCACCGTTCGAAAAGGCCTTGCAAGACCCTGCGCCGAACAAGTTCATCATCGTGCACCTGCTGGGCACACACATGGACTATCGCTTCCGCTACCCGGACAACTACACCCATTTCAAGGACAGACAGGGCGTGCCAGGCGCACTGACAGATGACCAGGCAAAAACCTACAACTTCTACGACAACGCGGTACGTTACAACGACTATGTGGTTTCGAGCCTGATCAAGCGTTACTCGGCCGGCACCCCCAATGGCTTCCTGATGTACCTGTCCGACCATGGTGAAGACGTGTACACCTCTGGCAACCACGACCGCCTGGGACGCAATGAAGGGGCGCCGACCCGGCCGATGTACACCATCCCGTTCCTGCTGTGGACCTCACCAAGCTGGCAGGCCGCGCACCCGCGGGACTTGCAGGCAATGGCCAGCCGCCCGTACAGCAGCTCGCACCTGATCCACACGCTGTCCGACCTGGCTGGGTTGACCTATGACCGGTTCGAGCCAGCCAAGAGCCTGGTGAGCCCGCAGTTCGTGGTGGCACCGCGCTGGATTGGTGACCCGTATCGCAAGGATGGCTTGCGTGAATTCGATCATCTGCCGATGGACAAGGCTGAACGCGTTCAGCAGACGGCCAGCAGTGCCGAGTAAAACGGCAAGCGCCTGAACTGACTGCTCCAGGCTTGAGGTGACTGGGGGGCGCGTTGCGCCTCCATGGGGGCAGCCTTCCACCCCATAAATTAAATTTAAATTGATTTTAAACTAAACCTGCGCCACGCTCTGCCCATCCTCCTCGCCTGCAGAGCACCCCGCCATGTCCACAGCCCCCCGCGAACCGCGCAAGGACGGCGCCGTCACCCGCACACGCATCCTCGAAGCCGCCGGCGAACTGTTTGCCGCGCTCGGCTACGCCGAAACCAGCAACAAGGCAGTCGCTGCCAAAGCCGAGGTCGACTTGGCCTCGATCAACTACCACTTCGGTAGCCGCAACGGCCTGTACCTGGCCGTGCTCGACGAAGCCCGCCAACGGTTCCTGGACCTCAGCGACCTGCAACGCATCACCCAAGGCCCACAAGCGGCCGAGGACAAACTGCGGGTATTGGTGGAACTGGTGGTGCACAAAGCCACTTCGGCCCGGGACAACTGGCACCTGCGGGTGCTGGCCGCGGAAATCCTCGCCCCCAGCCCCCATGGGCAGGCGCATTTGCAGGCTGCCACACCGCTGCGCTTGTCGCTGCTCAAAGCGTTGTTCAGCGAGGTAAGCCACATTCCCGCAGACGACCCTGCCCTGACCCGCTGCATTCTGTGCGTCACCGCGCCCTGGGCCATGTTGCTGATCGGCCCCCGCGGTGGCTCTGGGGCGCTGAACGAGATTCTGCAAATGCCGGTCGAGGCAGTTGCCGCCCAGTTGTACCGCTTTGCCCTGGCAGGCTTGCAGGACGCCGGCCAACAGCATGCCCAGGCCCACGCCACAGCCCGTTGAGGTCCGCCCAATGCAACCGACTTCCACAGTGACTTCTCCGGCCGCCACAGACGCGCAAACGTCCATCCCGCTGCTGCTGGCAGCGCTGATGCTGGTGATGTTCCTGGCCGCCCTCGACCAGACCATCGTCTCGACCGCGCTGCCGACCATCGTCAGCGACCTGGGCGGCTTGCGCTGGCTGTCGTGGGTGGTTACCGCTTACCTGCTGGCCTCGACGGTGGTGGTGCCGCTGTATGGCAAATTCGGCGACCAGTTCGGCCGCAAGCGCGTGCTGCAGGTCGCCGTCGTGCTGTTTCTGCTGGGCTCGGCGCTGTGTGGCGCGGCGCAGACCATGGGTGAGCTGATCGCCTTTCGGATCCTGCAAGGCCTGGGGGGTGGCGGCCTGATGGTGGTGGCGATGGCCGCTATCGGTGATGTCATCCCGCCCGCCGAACGCGGCCGCTACCAAGGCCTGTTCGGCGGCGTGTTCGGCCTGGCCACGGTGGTTGGGCCATTGATCGGCGGCTTCCTCGTCGAGCACCTGTCCTGGCACTGGATTTTTTACATCAACCTGCCGCTGGGCTTGCTGGCGCTGCTGGTGATCGGCAGCGTGTTCCGCCCGCATGTGGCACTGGTGCAGCACAAGGTGGACTACATCGGCGCGTTCTTCCTTACCGTGGCACTGGGCGCGGTGGTGCTCATCACCAGCCTGGGCGGTAGCCTGCTGGCGTGGCAATCGTTGGACATGCTGTGCCTGTCGCTGTTCGCCCTGATCGGCCTGGTCGGTTTCGTTCTCGAGCAACGCCGCGCCGCCGAGCCGATCATGCCGCTGCACCTGTTCCGCCACCGCACCTTCGTGCTTGCCGGCCTGATTGGCTTTATCGTCGGGGTGTCGTTGTTCGGTGCAGTCACCTTCCTGCCGCTGTACATGCAGGTGGTGAAGAATGCCACCCCGACCAGTGCCGGGTTGCAGATGCTGCCGCTGATGGTCGGCTTGCTGGTGGTGTCGGCGATCACCGGGCGACTGATCAGCCGCTGGGGCCGCTACCGGATTTTCCCGATCCTCGGCACGCTGCTGCAGGTGGTTGCCCTGGGCCTGCTCAGCCGGCTTGACCTGGACACCCCCATGGCGCTGATGAACCTGTACATGGGCCTGCTGGGGGCCGGCCTGGGCATGGTCATGCAGGTGCTGATTCTGGCGGTGCAGAACAGCGTCGAACCGCGGCACATGGGCGTGGCCACCTCCGGGGCAACCTTGTTCCGCTCGATTGGCGGCGCCATCGGTGTGTCGCTGTTCGGCGCGCTGTTCTCCCATGCCCTGCTGGGCGGCCTGGCAAGTGATTTCGCCGCGGGTGCCGGTGGCCCGGCGAGCCTGTCGCCTCCCGCCGTGCACGCCCTGCCTGCGGCCCTGCAGCACAGTTACCTGCAGGCGTTTTCCCGCGCCATGCATGAGGTGTTCCTGCTGGCCGGCGGCATTACCAGCGTCGCGTTCGCGCTCTCCTGGCTGCTGCGCGAAGTGCCGCTACGCCAGGCCGCACAGCGGTGATCGAGGGCCAACGCGGCGGCAGCAAGAACGAAAACGCTTTACATCCATTTCGCAAGATTGCAACCGCATGATCATGCTCATTGGATGTAAAGCGTCTGGGTCGCAGGAAAGCGATGTGTCTTGCGGTGGTCCGTTCCTACTTGCCCCGTGCCTTGTTATAGATGGTCTTGGCCCGATCGGCCGAAGCCTGGCATTTGCTCATGTCCCCTGAGGCCTGAGCTTCTTTGGCCTGCATTAACAGCTCATGGTAATCGTGCGCCATGCCGCCGTGCAGTGCCTGGCCATCGGTTTTCTTGATGTCCTCAAGCTCCTTGATCTTGGCCGCACAGTTGCCCGCAGGGTCGGCATGTGCGGCAAGACTGAGGACGGAAGCGATTACCAGCAAAGGGATGCATTTCGTGGATTTCATGAAGCGTTCTCCTGAAAAACCCTAAGGTTCGTCGAGGTACATGGGCTCGACGAAAAACAGCATAGTTGCCCGGTGCCAGCCCCGCAGCGCTTCAGCCCGGCGGTAGCCCGGCCTTGTCGAACAGTCATTCAATACCCGCCACTCTCACTGGCGCAGCCGCTCCAATGCCTGCAACACATGCGCCGTCGCCCGCTCCACCTGCCCCTCCCGGCAAGCAATGCCCAACTGCCGCCACAGGCCCGGCCGCAAGGGCCGGCGGGCCACACGGCGATCCAGTTCCGCGGCCTCTCCTTCCTGCGGCAACAGCGTCGCCCCATACCCGGCACCCACCAGGCTCTTGATCGCATCGTTGTAGTTCAGCTCGATACGCGCCTCTGGGTATAGCCCCGCGGCCGCAAACCACTCGCTCGTTACCCTCGACAGCTGGGTGCTGCTGTCATTGAGAATCAACGCCCGCTGCGCCAGCCAGCCCGGAGTGACCCTGGCCGGTGGCTGCCAGTCAGCCGGTACGTAGGCCAGGATCGGATCGCGCCGCCAGGGGGTGACCACCACTCCCTTACCGGCCACTTGCGGCAAGGCTACCAGGCCAACATCCAGCGTGCCCTCGCGCAAGCCCGCCAGTGATGCCTGGGAGGTCAGCACCTGCACCTGCACATCGATCCGCGGGTGCTCGACCCGCAAACCCGCCAATGCCTGGGGCAGCAAATGGGCGATGGCACCGGTAGACGCGCCCAGGCGTACCCGCCCGGTCAGGCCCTCGACCTGGCGGCGTACTTCGTCCAGCGCCAAGTCGGCGTCGGCCAGCAGGCGGCGGGCACGCGTCAGCAGCGTTTCACCGATGGCCGTGGGCCGTACCTGGCCACGGGTGCGGGTGAGCAACGGGGCGCCAATGCGCGCTTCCAGCTCGGCTACGTGCAAGCTGATGGTGGGTGGCGCGAGGTTGAGCTGGCGGGCGGCCTCGGCAAACGAGCCGAGGTCGCTGATGACCACCAACGTGCGGAGGCGGTCGAGGCTGATTTCGCGCATGGCATCAAGTTTTCCTGGCAGTGGCACTTTTGCAGAAAAGCGCCTTAGCCCGCGGCCGCAGCCTTGGGCTGCGCGGAGGTCACGGAAGCTCTATCGTTCATTAAAGATGAACATCAGCCTCATGATATTCAAATTTCCTTTATGAAAGCCACCAGCGAGCATAGGTCATCCCCTCTGACCGGACCGCGACCATGCACACCCCTGTTGTCTTCATCGATGGTGACCAAGGCACCACCGGCCTGCAGATTCACGCCCGCCTGCAAGGCCGCAACGATTTGCGCCTGCTGACCCTGCCCGAGGCCGAACGCAAGGACCCACAGCGCCGTCGCGAAGCGATCAACAGCGCCGACATTGCGCTGCTGTGCCTACCCGACGCCGCCGCCCGCGAGGCGGTGGCGGCCATCCTCAACCCACAGGTAAGGGTGATCGACGCCAGCTCCGCGCACCGCACTGCGCCAGGCTGGGTCTATGGCCTGCCTGAGCTGGATGACCAACAGGCCGAGCGTATTGCCCATAGCAAACGCGTAAGCAACCCGGGCTGCTACCCCACCGGCGCCATCGCCCTCTTGCGTCCGCTGGTCAAGGCAGGCCTGCTGCCGGCCGACTACCCGCTGAATATCCACGCCATTTCCGGCTATTCCGGCGGCGGCCGCGCAGCCGTCGAGCGGCATGAGCAACCCGGCGCCGACCCAGCCCCGACCCTGCAGCTGTACGGGCTGGACCTGGCGCACAAGCACGTGCCGGAGATCCAGCTGCACGCTGGGCTGTCGGCGCGGCCGATGTTCATGCCGGGTTATGGCGCCTACCGCCAAGGGATCGTACTGAGCATCCCGCTGCAGTTGCGCCTGCTGCCCGGGCAGGTCAGTGCCGAACAGCTGCAAGGCTGCCTGGAGCAGCACTACCAAGGCGCCCGTCACGTCCGGGTGATGCCGCTGCACCAGCACGGGGCCGCGGCAAACCTGGACCCCGAGGCGCTGAATGACAGCAACGACCTGCGCCTGGCCCTGTACGCCAACCCAGAACATGGCCAGGTATTGCTCACCGCCGTGTTCGACAATCTGGGCAAGGGCGCCTCTGGCGCGGCGGTGCAAAACCTCGACCTGATGCTGGGCGCGCTACAGGCACAAGGCTGATTGGGCAAAACCGGTTAGACTGTACCCCCGCGTCGACACGGCGCGGGCTGTATTCCCACCCGCCGGAGCCTGCCCCCGATGTTCATCCTGAGCCGCCTCGACAGCGTGCCGCCCGAGTCTTTTCAAAACCAGATCCGCGAGCTGGTGATCCACAATGTCGGCGAACTGAGCAGTGTCGCCATCACCGTCGACAACCCGCTGTACCCGCTGTACCAGTACGGCGTGGGCATGGAGGTGCACCAGTACCTGCAAGCGCTGGACGGCACCCGCGGCCTGGCCGTTGCGCTGACCCTGGCGCTGGACGCCGAAGCGCCAGACCAGTTGCTGGGCTTTGCGCTGTCGCTGCCGGCCGAGGACGACGAGCAGGCCTGTGCCCTGGCATTTCTCGCTGTGCGCCCCAGCCATCGGCGCCAAGGCATTGCCCGTGCCCTGCTGGGCGACCTGCAGGCGCGACATACCTGTGTCGAGCTGAACGCCTTTGCCAGCCAGGTGCCGTGGTTCGAGGCCATGGGCATGCAGGTGGTGGCCGCCAGTGGCCCGCAGGTGCTGATGAGCAGCACCGGGCAGCCCAGCGGTGCACTGATCGGTCGGCTGGACATAGCACCGATCTACCAGACGGCGGAAGTGCTGCAGATTCATACCTACCTGCTGAATCAGCAGGGTGAGGATGCGATGCTCGAAGCAGAGCAGATGCGAGATGAGCGGCTGGATGAGCTGACCGCCCAAGCGCTGGAGTGTGTACGCCAGCGCAAGACCGTGCATTGACCCAAGGGGCTGTTGGCGACTAACCCCACTCACAGGTACAACGCAGGCCTTGAGCACTGTGCCGTACCCTGTGGGAGCAACTGTCTTGCTCAATTTCCAAAAGCTGGCGCGAGCCCTGTGGGAGTGGGCTTGTCCCGCGAACACGGGCGAAGCCCGTGCCATGCACTGTGTTGGATGCTTCGCGGGGCAAGCCCGCTCCCACAGGCCCCCCCGCTGGCTTGAGGCTGATGCAGTACTTGGGGAAACAGCGGGCTTGCTGAATTTCTAGAATCTAGCGCGAGCCCTGTGGGAGTGGGCTTGTCCCGCGAACACCGGCAGAGCCGGTGCCATATACCGTGTTGGATGCTTCGCGGGGCAAGCCCGCTCCCACAGGCACCCCCGCAGGCTTGAGGCTGATGCAGTATCTGGGGAAACAACTGGCTTGCTCAATTTCCAGAATCTAGCGCGATCCCTGTGGGAGCGGGCTTGTCCCGCGAACACGGGCGCAGCCCGTGCCATGCACCGTGTTTGGCCGGGCAATCGCCGAGGCATGTTCTGCTGGCGCTGCGCATGCGCCAGGCCTGCCAGTTGCTGCAGGCCGGGCACACCGTGGAGCACGTGGGCGCGCAGGTGGGGTATCCGTCGGTGGCGGCCTTTACCCGGGCGTTCGCCAAGGTGGTGGGGGTGCAGCCTGGGGCCTATCGGCGGCAGCATGAAGGGCGCTGACCGGCGTACGTCCCCACCCGCGCAAAGGCCAGTACGGGCAACCCCTTCACACCTGCTCTAGCGGAATATCCCCAGCCCCCTTGGCCTCCCGCCGCTCCCCCATCCAGGCATCGACCTGCTGGCCGAATTCAGCCGGGGCCTTGCGCCCGAAACGCATGGCCAGGTCCAGCACAGTCTGCTGTGCCAATGACTCTTCCATGCGCTTCTGCGCCCCCAACATCACTGCGTGGATCGCACAGGTACCCTCCGTCGCCCAACTCGGCGGCGAGCCGTCGAACAACGTGCAACGCTCGCGCACCTCGCGGCAATCGAAGATCTTCTTCGGTCCATCAATGGCATTGACGATATCGAGCACGCTGATCTGCGCCGCCGGCCGCGCCAGGCGAAAACCGCCGCGCACGCCTTCAGTGGCCGCCACCAGCCCGGCACGGGCCAGCTTGGTGAAGACCTTGGCCAGGTATTCCTGCGGCACGCCTTGCAACTCTGCCAGGTCGCGCACGCTGGAATCACGGGTTTCACCGCGCTCGTCGACTAAAAACAACAGGCAATGGATGCCGTATTCCACGCCAGCACTGTAAAGCGACATTCAAATCTCCGACCGATTTTGTCGCATATGTTACGCCGATGCCCCGGCACTGACAAAACAAGCGTCGAAAGGTAGCGCCACTGCAAAGGGAAAGCCCTTGCCGAAGATAACTCCGATCGATATAGTCGTAGTTAATCGAAGGCCATACAGCTGGCCCTCGAGGCCCTCTTCGAACCTTGCGGAGCACCTTCATGAAATCCAACATCCTGATCATCGGTGCCGGCTTTGCCGGTGTCTGGAGCGCCCTGAGCGCTGCACGCCTACTCGACCAGGCGCAACGTGGCGACCTCAGCATCAGCGTGCTGGCGCCTCAGCCAGAACTGCGTATTCGTCCGCGTTTTTACGAGGCCGACGTGCATGGCATGAAGGCGCCGCTGGGTGATCTGTTCGCGGCCGTGGGCGTTCACTTCATCCCGGGCAACGCCGACAGCATCGACACCGAAGGTCGCAGCGTCAGCTATATCGATTCCCACGGACAGCCGCAGCGTATCGACTACGACCGCCTGATCCTGGCCGCAGGCAGCCAGGTTGCCCGCCCGGCAGTACCAGGCCTGGCTGAGCATGCGTTCGATGTCGACCAGATGGAATCGGCCATGCGCCTGGAGCAGCACCTGGTCGATCTGGCCGCCCTGCCGGCTTCGCCAGCTCGCAATACCGTGGTGGTATGCGGCGGCGGCTTCACCGGCATCGAAACCGCAACCGAAATGCCTGCTCGCCTGCGCTCGATCCTCGGGGCCAAGGCGGCATTGCGGGTAGTGGTGGTCGACCGTGGTGCGCAAGTGGGCGCGGCATTGGGTGCAGGGATCACACCGTCGATTGTTGCCGCGTGTGAACAGGCCGGTGTCGAATGGCTGGCCGGCGCTTCGGTGGTGGCTGTCGATGCGGCGGGAGTCACCCTGGACAACGGCGAGCACATCGCCAGCAACACGGTAATCTGGACCGTTGGCGTCAAGGCCAGCCCGTTGACGGCGCAAGTTGCCGGGGAGCGCGATCACTTCGGCCGGCTGAAAGTGGATGGTCATTTGAAGGTGCTGGGCCAGGACCACGTTTATGCCACCGGCGACACCGCCTGGGCTGCGGTAGATGACTTGGGCAACCATGCCCTGATGACGTGTCAGCACGCCATCCCCATGGGCCGCCACGCCGGCAACAACGCCGCTGCCGACCTGCTCGGCCTGCATCCGGTGGTGTATCGCCAGCCCAAGTACGTCACCTGCCTTGACCTGGGCGACTGGGGCGCCGCCTTCAGCGAAGGCTGGGAGCGTGAACTGAAGCTGCACGGCCAGGCAGGCAAAGACCTCAAACGCCAGATCAACTCAGTGTGGATTTACCCGCCAGCGGCTGACCGCACCGTGGCGCTGGCTGCGGCGGACCCAATGATCGCCATCGTTTAACGGCATTTTCCTGACAAAACCGTCAACAATTGGCGGTTTTGCCAGTTCTGGCCGTTACGTTGAATGGCTGTTCAATAATGATGGCCATATGGCATCATTCAAACAAAAAAGTCACGAGGGTGAGACACACAACCCACTTCGCAGCGCATCAAGAGCCTGGCGCCATACCGGTGACCCGGCCATCCGCCCAAGCTCCTGAGGCCTGCACGCCACCGTCAAGGAGCATTCCATGCAGTTACGGAATTTGAAGATCGGCATTCGCGCTGCAAGCGTGTTCGCCCTGTTGGGCATCCTGGTCCTGTTCATGGGCTTGATCGCACTTTATGAAACCCGGCAGATGGACAACGCCACGGATGAAATCCGGGTGACCTGGATGCCGGCCGTAATAGCCCTCGGTGACATCAGCACCAACCTCGGGCGCGCCCGCGCCGTCACCTTGCGTGCCGCCCTGGACGACAACCCCAGTGACCGCGTGCGCAACCTGCAGATGCTCGACGGTATAAATACCGAGCTGAATAATGCTCTGAAGAATTATGCCGACACGATCATCGCCGCCGATGACCGCGCCCTGTTCAATGCCTTCAGCGCTGCTCATCAGCACTACTTCGAATTACAGACCCGCGTGCTGCAAGACATCCAAGCCGGGCGTATGGACGACGCCAAGCAGCAGATCAGTGGCGCGCTGACTCAGCGCGCCGACAGCATGATGCAGGCCATGGCAGCGTTGATCGCCTATAACGGCACAGGCGCCGAACAAGCCTCGCAGCGCAGCAGCGACGTCGCTGACGAAGCGTTCACCGCGCTAGTGGCCGCACTGGTGGTAATCATGCTGGCCCTTGCCGCCATCGCCACCGTACTCACCCGCAGTATCGTTGTGCCGCTGGCCGATGCGCTGGCTGTGGCCGAGCGCGTGGCGACCGGCGACCTGACCCGGGAAATACGGGTAACCGGTCGCGATGAGCCGGCCATGGTATTGCGCGCCCTGAGCCGGATGCAGGGCAGCCTGCGCGATACCATTCGCCAGATCGCCGCGTCTTCCGACCAACTGGCCTCGGCCTCCGAAGAACTGCACACCGTCACTGAAGACACCAGCCGCGGCCTGCATCAGCAGAGTGCAGAAATCGACCAGGCCGCCACGGCGGTGAACCAGATGACTGCGGCAGTCGAGGAAGTGGCGAACAACGCGGTCAGCACTGCTGATGCTTCCAAAGGCGCTGACCAGACCACCCGAGATGGCCGCGACCAGGTCAACCAGGCGCTGGCATCCATTCAGCATCTGGTAGCGGATGTGACCGGCACATCGGCCGAGATCGAACAACTGGCCAGCAACGCCAACGAGATCAGCCGGGTGCTGGACGTGATTGGTGCGATTGCCGGGCAGACCAACCTGTTGGCACTGAACGCCGCCATCGAGGCGGCAAGGGCCGGTGAGGCAGGACGTGGGTTTGCCGTGGTGGCTGACGAGGTACGTGCCCTCGCCCACCGTACTCAGCAATCGACGGCAGAGATCGAGCAGATGATTGCCGGTATCCAGAACGGCACCGAGCGGGCGGTGACGGCAATGCACAGCAGCCAGGGTCGCGCCACGGGTACGCTGGCAGTGGCGCAAAGCGCAGGGGAGGCGTTGGAGGTGATTGCCGAGGCCATTGCTTCGATCAACCAGCGCAACCTGGTGATCGCCAGTGCCTCGGAGGAGCAGGCGCAAGTCGCACGCGAGGTAGACCGGAACCTGGTGAATATTCGTGACTTGGCGATGCAAACGTCGGCGGGCGCGAACCAGACCAGTGCGGCGGCGCAGGATCTGTCGCGGTTGGCGGTGGACCTGAACGGGATGGTCGCGCAGTTCAAGGTTTGATCCAAAACAGCCGGGGCCGCATTGCGGCCCCGGTTACAGCAACAGCGGTCTATCAATCGTTGACGCTTACCACCCGCCCCGCCTTCTCGACAGCCTTGCCGCGGGTCGCCAGGCAGTAGTACAGCGGCACGGTCACCAGCAAGCCGAACAGCCATGACAGGTCGGCCCCTTCGACAATGTTCGAGTACGGCCCCACATACAGGGAAGTATTGGCAAACGGCAGCTGCACCAGGATGCCGCAGGCATAGGCAATGATCGCGTGGTGGTTGAAGCGGCCATAGATACCGCCGTCGGCACTGAAGATCGACGCAATGTCGTACTGGCCCTTCTTGATCAGGTAGAAGTCGATCAGGTTGATCGAAGCCCACGGTACCAGCACCAGCAGCAGCGCCAGGATCAGGCCGATGAAGTGGCCGATGAAGTCTGCCGAGGCGTTCAGTGCCACCATCCCGCAGCCCAGCAGAATCACTGACGCCAGGATCACCCGCACCTTGATGCTCGGCGTCCACTCGGCCATGAAGGTCTGGATCGCGGTCACGATCGACAGCACGGCGCCGTAAAGGTTGAGGGCGTTGTGGCTGATGATGTTGAGCAGGAACAGCACCATCAGGATCGGGCCCAGCCAGCCGGTGGCCTGCTTCACCGCATCCATTGCGTCGGTGCCTTCCGGTACGCACAGCACCGCCACCGTACCAAAGCTGAAGCACAGGATGGTGCCCAGGGTGGCGCCGAAGTAAGTGGCCCAGAACGGCTTGGCAATGCCCACTTCACGGGGCAGGTAGCGCGAGTAGTCAGAGGTGTACGGCGAGAAGCTGATCTGCCAGATCACACCCAGCGACACGGTGGCAATGAAGCCCGACAGGTTGAACGCGCCACGGCTGAAGAAGTCAGCCGGCAGATCCTGGACGAACATCATGATGAAACCGGCAAGCAACGCCGAGCCCATCACCCAGGTACCGATGCGGTTGAGGATATGGATGAAGCGATAGCCGATCACGCCAATGGCAGTCGCACTCAGGGCACCGATCACGATCGCGCCGGGCATCGGCACGCTTGGCGCGATGCCGTGAATGGTCTTGCCCGCCAGGACGATATTGGAAATGAAGAAGCCGACATAGATCAGCGCGGTGAAGAACACGATCAGCAAGGCACCGTAGCGGCCAAACTGGCCACGGCTCTGCACCATTTGCGGAATGCCCAGCTGCGGCCCCTGTGCAGAGGCCAGGGCGATGACCACGCCCCCGACCAGATGGCCCAGTACGATGGCGATCAGGCCCCACAACAGGTTCAGGTGGAACACCTGGACCACCATGGCACCGGTCACGATAGGCAGTGGCGCGATGTTGGTACTGAACCAGAGGGTGAACAGGTCGCGCGCCTTCCCATGGCGCTCGGCAGGTGGAACGTAATCGACCGTGTGATTCTCGACAAACTGGTGTTGCGACGACGGTTGGGACATGGTTTTCAGCTCGAAAGGTCGTTTTTATCTTTGTAAGGAAACCGCATCAAGGCGGCCTCTCAGCTGCGGACCATATTATGGTATTCCAAGCTTTTGACAACACTGATCCGCATGAAAAAACGGCCACTGATCCGCTTGCGAAACCCCTGCGACAAACCGCCTCACCGCTCAAGGCCACGATTTACGTGGCCTTGGGCCGTTCATCGCGAAAAATCAGGGTTAAAAATTCTGCTTGCAAAATAGGTATTACGGTATACCATCAGACACATCAACGATAAAAACCGCGGACCACCGCAGCCCTTTAGAGGTACACGAGATGATCGACGCAACCGTCTACAAGAACGTCCTGGGCTCCTTCCCGTCCGGCGTTACCGTCATCACCACCCTGGACGACGACGGCTCGGTCGTCGGCCTTACTGCCAGCGCTTTCTCCTCCTTGTCGATGGACCCGCCGCTGGTGCTGTTCTGCCCCAACTACACCTCCGACTCCTACCCGGTACTGATCAAGCAGAAGCGCTTCGCCATTCACCTGCTGTCCGGTGAACAGCAGGCCGAAGCCTACGCGTTCGCCAAAAAGGGCAAGGACAAGGCCAGCGGCATCGAGTGGACCCTGAGCGAACTGGGCAACCCGATCCTGGCCGGTGCCACCGCCGTCATCGAATGCGAACTGTGGCGTGAATATGAAGGTGGCGACCACGCCATCATGGTCGGCAAGGTACACAACCTGATCGTCCCTGCCGAAGCGCCACGGCCGATGGTGTACTGCCGCGGCAAGATGGCCAGCCTGCCGGCCTTTGCCTGAAGCCTGCACTAGGACGCAGCCCGCCCCCACACTGAAGCCCGCTTGACTGACGGGCAACAACAAGCGTTGAGGAAAAACCCATGAAATTTTCGTTGTTCGTGCACATGGAACGTTGGGATGAACAGGTCAGCCACCGCCAGCTGTTCGAAGACCTGACCGAACTGACCCTGATGGCCGAAGACGGCGGTTTCAGCACCGTATGGATCGGCGAACACCACGCCATGGAATACACCATTTCGCCAAGCCCGATGCCGCTACTGGCCTACCTGGCCGCACGCACCGAGAAGATCCGCCTGGGCGCCGGCACCATCATCGCGCCGTTCTGGAACCCGATCCGCGTCGCTGGCGAATGCGCCCTGCTCGATGTGATCAGCAACGGCCGCATGGAAGTGGGCCTGGCCCGCGGCGCCTACCAGTTCGAATTCGACCGCATGGCAGGTGGCATGCCGGCCACCGACGGCGGCAAGGCGCTGCGCGAGATGGTGCCGGTGGTGCGCAAGCTGTGGGAGGGCGACTACGCCCACGACGGCGAAGTCTACAAGTTCCCGACCTCCACCAGCGTACCGAAACCGTTCAACGCCACGCCGCCTATGTGGATCGCCGCCCGTGATCCGGACTCGCACAACTTTGCCGTTGCCAATGGCTGCAATGTCATGGTCACCCCGCTGATGAAGGGTGACGAAGAAGTGCTGGACCTCAAGAACAAGTTCCAGGCCGCCCTGGACAACAACCCGGACGTGCCGCGCCCGCAATTGATGGTGCTGCGCCACACCCATGTGCACAGCCCGGCCGAACCGGAAGGCTGGAAGGTTGGCGCCCAGGCGATCTCGCGCTTCTACCGCACCTTCGATGCGTGGTTCGGCAACAAGACCACCCCGGTGAATGGCTTCCTGGAGCCGAGCCCGGAGTCCAAGTTCGCCGAAGTGCCGGCGTTCCAGCTGGAGAACATCCGCAAGAACACCATGATCGGCACGCCGGAAGAGATCATTGCGCGCATCAAGTACTACCAGGAGCTTGGCGTCGACGAGTTCAGCTTCTGGTGCGACAACAGCCTGCCCCACGCCGAGAAGAAGAAGTCGCTCGAGCTGTTCATCAAGGAAGTGGTGCCGGCGTTCGCCTGAATTCCCATTGCCTGAATCATTGCGGGACGCAGCCCGCTCCCGTGGGCCCTTGTGGCTCGCGTGAGCGGGCTTTTTTTGAGGGGTACGCCTTTCGTCCCCCCGCAAGAGAAATTTCCAGCCACCTCTTGCACAACAAATATTATGGTATACCATCAGACAACAAGAGCTGATAACCCTCACCAGGAGCCATCCATGAGTTTCGAAATCCGCAAGATCGTCACCTACTCCGAAGAGACCCGCATCGAAGGCGGCAAGGCCACCGACAAGCCGGTGACCATGGTCGGCCTGGCCGTCGTGATCAAGAACCCATGGGCCGGTCGCGGTTTCGTTGAAGATCTAAAGCCGGAAATCCGCGCCAACTGCTCGGAGCTGGGTGCACTGATGGTCGAGCGCCTGACTGCCGCCATTGGCGGTGCCGACAAGATCGAAGCCTACGGCAAGGCCGCGGTGGTCGGCGCCGACGGCGAAATCGAGCACGCCTCTGCGGTGATCCACACCCTGCGCTTCGGCAACCACTACCGTGAAGCGGTACAGGCCAAGAGCTACCTGAGCTTCACCAACAAGCGCGGCGGCCCAGGCACCTCGATCCAGATTCCGATGATGCAGAAGGACGACGAAGGCCTGCGTTCGCACTACATCACCCTGGAAATGCAGATCGAAGACGCTCCGCGCGCCGATGAAATCGTCGTGGTCCTGGGTGCTGCCGACGGTGGCCGTCTGCACCCGCGTATCGGCAACCGCTACATCGACCTGGAAGAACTGGCTGCCGAAAAAGCCAACGCTCAATAACAACAACCAAGACGGGCCGGGGCGTGGCGTGCTTACCCGCCGCGCCCGACCTTCAAGGAGCGCCCTCCATGATTCAGCCTGTCGCTGAACGCACACCTGCCGGCACCAGCTACCTGTCCGTCGGCCAGGGCCAACCCGTGGTATTGATCCACGGCGTGGGCCTGAACAAGGAAATGTGGGGCGGTCAGTTCGTTGGCCTGGCCAACGACTACCGCGTCATTGCCTACGATATGCTCGGCCACGGCCAAAGCCGTGTACCCGCCGCAGACACGCCGCTGGAGGGCTACGCCGACCAGCTCGCCGAACTGCTCGACCACCTGCAAATTGCCCAAGCCACCGTGATCGGTTTTTCCATGGGCGGCCTGGTCGCCCGCGCCTTTGCGCTCAACTACCCACAGCGCCTGGCCGCCTTGGTCGTGCTCAACAGCGTGTTCAACCGCAGCCCCGAGCAGAGTGCCGGCGTCATCGCCCGCGCCGCCCAGGCTGCAGAGCTAGGCCCTGACGCCAACGTCGATGCGGCGCTCGACCGCTGGTTCAGCCGTGAATACAAGGCTGCCAACCCGGCGCAGGTCGCTGCCATCCGCCAGGTGCTGGCGAGCAACGACCCGCAGGGCTACCACACCACTTATTCGCTGTTCGCCACTCAGGACATGTACCGCGCAGGCGACCTGGGCAGTATCCAGGTGCCGACGCTGATCGCCACCGGCGAACTCGACTCGGGCTCCACCCCGGCCATGACCCGCCAGCTCGCCGCCAGCATTCCTGGCGCACACAGTGTGGTCCTCGCCGAGCAACGGCATATGATGCCGGTGGAAGCACCGCGTGAAGTCAACAAGATGCTGCTGGACTTCCTCACCCAAGCCCGCACCCTCACCGAATCCGCCAAGGGGATTGTTGCATGACCCTCGTTCGTTTCCAGATGTGCATCGACGGCCAATGGCGCGATGCCCAGAGCGGCAAGACCTTCGACAGCCTCAACCCGGCCACTGCCCAGGCCTGGGCGCAACTGCCCGATGCCGACGAAGCCGATGTCGAGCTGGCCGTACAGGCCGCCCAGCGTGCCTTCGACAGCAAGGAATGGCGCAGCATCACTGCCACTGCACGCGGCAAGTTGCTGCGTCGCCTGGGTGACCTGATTGCCGAGAACAAGGAACACCTGGCCCAGCTGGAAAGCCGTGACAACGGCAAGCTGATCCGCGAAACCCGCGGCCAGGTCGGCTACCTGCCCGAGTTCTTCCACTACACCGCAGGCTTGGCCGACAAGCTCGAAGGCGGCACCCTGCCGCTGGACAAGCCCGACCTGTTCGCCTACACCGTGCACGAGCCGATCGGCGTGGTCGCCGGCATCATCCCGTGGAACAGCCCGCTGTACCTCACGGCGATCAAACTGGCCCCGGCCCTGGCAGCCGGCAACACCATCGTACTGAAACCGTCCGAGCACGCCTCGGCGACCATCCTCGAACTGGCCCGGCTGGCCCTCGAAGCCGGTTTCCCGGCTGGCGTGGTCAACGTGGTCACCGGTTACGGCCCAAGCACCGGCGCGGCGCTGACTCGCCACCCGCTGGTGCGCAAGATCGCCTTCACCGGCGGCGCGGCCACCGCCCGCCACGTGGTGCGCAGCAGTGCCGAAAACTTCGCCAAGCTGTCGCTGGAGCTGGGCGGCAAGTCGCCGAACATCATCTTTGCCGACGCCGATCTGGACAGCGCCATCAACGGCGCCGTGGCCGGCATCTATGCCGCCTCCGGGCAAAGCTGCGTGGCTGGTTCGCGCCTGCTGGTGCAGGACGAGATTTTCGACCAGTTCGTCGAGCGCCTGATCGCCCGCGCCAAGCGCATCCGCATCGGCAACCCGCAGGACGACGCCAGCGAAATGGGCCCGATGGCCACGGCACAACAACTGGCCGTGGTCGAAGGCCTGGTCGCTGCGGCCAAGGCCGAGGGCGCGAAGCTGCACATGGGTGGCAAGCGTGCCGAGGTCGAAGGCGATGGCTGGTTCTACGAGCCGACCCTGTTCGAATGCGACAGCAATTCGATGACCATCATGCAGGAAGAAGTGTTCGGCCCGGTCGCTGCGGTCATCCGTTTCAAGACCGAGGAAGAAGCCCTGGAAATTGCCAACGACTCGCAGTTCGGCCTGGCTGCCGGCATCTGGACCCGCGACCTGGGCCGCGCCCACCGCCTGGCCCGTGACGTGCGTTCGGGGATCATCTGGGTCAACACCTACCGCGCCGTGTCGGCCATGGCACCGATCGGTGGCTTCAAGAACAGCGGCTACGGCCGTGAGAGCGGCATCGATTCGGTGCTGGCCTATACCGAGCTGAAGACCGTGTGGATCAACTTGTCCACCGCGCCGATGCCCGACCCGTTTGTGATGCGTTGAGAGGTAGCACGAGATGATCGAACCCGGCATCTACAAAGACGTGATGGGCTCCTTCCCGTCCGGCGTCACGGTTGTCACCACCCTGGACGCCGACGGCGGCATCGTCGGCATCACCGCCAGCGCGTTCAGCGCGCTGTCGATCGATCCGGCACTGGTGCTGTTCTGTCCCAACTACGCCTCGGACACCTACCCGATCCTGCGCGACAGCAAGCAGTTTGCGATCCACCTGCTGTCTGCCGACCAGACCGCCGAGGCCTATGCCTTCGCCGGCAAGGGCAAGGACAAGGCCAAGGGTGTCGAGTGGCAGCTGAGCGAACTGGGCAACCCGCTGCTGACCAAGGCCACCGCGATCATCGAGTGCGAACTGTGGCGCGAGTACGACGGCGGTGACCACGCGATCATCGTTGGCGCGGTGAAGAACCTGGTGCTGCCGGCGGAGCCGGTGACCCCGATGGTCTACCACAAAGGCAAGCTGGGCGCCTTGCCGCCCCTCGGCTGATATAGCTTGAAGTCGGTGTTGGCCTCTTCGCGGGCTTGCCCGCTCCCACAGGTATCGCACAGATCCTGTAGGAGCGGGCAAGCCCGCGAAGAAGCCAGCACCGATGACCCTGTTTTCAGGGGTCGCGCTAATCGTCTCACCCTCGGTTGCGGCCCCTGTTTTATTCCGGAGTACTGCGCATGAGCAATGAAAAGTACGAGAAAGGCCTGCAGATCCGTACCCAGGTGCTGGGCGAGGACTACGTCAACCGCTCGATCCAGAACGCCGACGCGTTCACCCAGCCGCTGCAAGAGCTGGTCACCGAATACTGCTGGGGCCATGTCTGGGGCCGCGAAGGCCTCTCGCTGAAGGAGCGCAGCATGATAAACTTGGCCATGATTTCCGCGCTCAACCGGCCCCACGAGCTCAAACTGCACATTCGCGGCGCATTGCGCAATGGCCTGAGCCGTGAACAGATTCGCGAGATCCTGCTCCAGGTCGGCATTTATTGCGGCGTGCCCGCGGCGGTGGACAGTTTCCGCCTGGCCCGCGAAGCGTTCGCTGAAGCCGATGCGGAGTCAACCCGTTAACACCGGGCTGTTCGAACCCACGCAAGGAGCACCCAAGGTTCGTGGTGCTGTTGCGGTTGCGGCCGGGCAGCCTCTTTAAGAGCGCACTTGATGAAACGCCAGCCACTCGACGACAGTTTCAAGGTCAACCGCAACCCCGTTACCCTGCGCGAAATCGTGCTCGACAAGCTGCGCACCGCGATCATGAACTTCCATTTGCTGCCCGGCGACCGCCTGGTCGAGCGCGACCTTTGCGACCGCCTCGGCGTCAGCCGCACCTCGGTGCGTGAGGCCCTGCGCCACCTGGAGTCCGAAGGCCTGGTGGAATTCGCCGACGCCAAGGGGCCGCGGGTGGCCATCATCACCCTGGAAGACGCCCGCGACATCTACGAGCTGCGCTGCGTGCTCGAAGGCCTGATCGTGCAGCTGTTCACCCTCAACGCCAAGGCCAAGGACATCCGTGCCCTTGAGCGCGCGCTGGAGGTGAACCGCGAGGCCCTGGAAGAGGGCGAGCTGCAACAGGTGCTGGATTCGGTGCAAGGCTTCTACGATGTGCTGCTGGAAGGTTCAGGCAACCAGGTGGCAGCGCAACAGTTGCGCCAGTTGCAGGCACGCATCAGTTACTTGCGGGCCACTTCGGTGTCACAAGAAAACCGCCGCGGCGCCAGCAACCGCGAAATGGAAAAAATCGTCGAAGCTATCAAGGGTGGCGACCCGCTGGTCGCGCACCAGGCTTCGGTCGATCATGTCCGCGCTGCCGCCAAGGTGGCCCTGGACTACCTGCGCCAGAAGCAGGATGACAACGCCAAGGTGCGCGACATCGTCGAGCCCCTGGCCCTGAAGGAACCCCGTATAGGCCGCTGACCATGCCCAACGCCCCGCGCTACTGCCCGCACTGCACCACGGAACTGGCCCGGGGCGTTCCCACAGGCGATACCCACGAACGCCTGCACTGCACCGGCTGCGGTTACATCCACTACATCAACCCGAAGATCATCGCGGGCTGCATCATTGAGCGCGAGGGCAAGTACTTGCTGTGCCAGCGTGCCATCCCGCCGCGCCCCGGCACCTGGACATTGCCGGCCGGCTTCATGGAGGCCGGCGAAACCACCGAGCAGGCAGCGCTGCGCGAGGTCTGGGAAGAAAGCGGCGTGCGCGCCGACATCGTTTCGCCCTACTCGATCTTCAGCGTGCCGAAAATCAGCGAGGTGTACATCATCTTCCGCGCCATCGCCACTGAAGAGACCGGCCAGTATGGCCCGGAAACCCTGGCGTACAAGTTCTTCGAACCGGATGAAATTCCTTGGGACGAGATCTATTATCCGGCGATCCGGCAGATTCTCGAGCGTTACATCCTGGAACGGCAGGCCGGGGTTTACGGCATTTACATGGGTAATGACGATACCGGCAAAGTGCACTTCATGCGCTAGCCTGCGCCGGCCGTGAAGGCGCGGCTTGCGCCGCGCAAGGGCCGGTACCGGCAACACGAAAACACTCGCCAAGCGGCTATTCTCGGTGCACCCTAATGGCCTTGAGCAAACGGACCGGCAGCGTATATGGCGAAATGGCTAGACGGCGGCGGCTTGATGGCAGAGCGCATCCGCCATCACGACTGGACAAACACTTCCCTGGGGCCCCTCCCCACCTGGCCCGACGCCCTGAAAACTACCCTGGCCCTGTGCCTGGCCTCGCGCTTTCCGCAGGCAGTGCTCTGGGGCCCGGAACTGCTTACCCTGCACAATGACGCCTTCTCCCAGATCCTCGGGCAGAAGCCACTGGCGCTTGGCAAGCCTTTCAGCGAAGTGTGGCAGGAAGCCTGGGCCGACATCAGCAGCATGGCCCGACGGGCTCTGGCTGGCGAAGCGGTTTATATCGAGGACTATTTGCTCACCATCGACCGCAATGGCGGGCCCGAACGCGCCTACTTCACCTTCTGCTACAGCCCTATCCGTGGCCACGACGGCCAGGTACTGGGCATGCTCGATACCGTCACCGAAACCACCGCCAACGTGCTGGCCAACCAGCGCCTGAAGTTCCTCGACGACCTTGGCCGCAGCATTGCCGATGCCACCGAACCGGACCAGGTGCTCGCCATCGCCACCCACCGGCTCCTCGAGCACCTGCAGTTGTCGAGTTGCGCCTACGCAGTCATGGATCCCGACGAGGACGGCTTCACCATTTGTGGCGACGCGGTAGCACCCGGCTCGCCGCACCTTGTCGGGCAATATCAGCTGCGCGACTTCGGCCACCTGGCAGTCAGCCGCCTGCGCAGCGGCCAGGCCCTGGTGATCAACGACAATCTACGCGAGCTGGCCCCTGAGGAAGCGGCCACCTTCCAGGCAATCGGCATCACCGCGACCATTTGCATGCCCCTGATCAAGGGCGGCCGGCTGACCGCGCTAATGGCCATTCACGATAAAGCACCACGGGCATGGACCCACTATGAGCAAGCGCTGATCAGCGAAGTCACCGAGCGCTGCTGGGCGCATATCCAGCGCGTACAGGCCAACGCCGAGGTTCGCGAAGCCATGGCGGCGCTGGAAGCGCTCAATGCCACCCTGGAGCACCGCGTGGAGGAGCGCACCACCCAGTTGCTGCACACCGAAGCCGTATTGCGCCAGGCTCATAAGCTGGAGGCGATCGGCCAGCTGACCGGCGGCGTGGCCCATGACTTCAACAACCTGCTGACCATCATTCGCTCGTCACTGCACTTTCTGCAACGCCCCAGCCTGGACGAAAAACGCCGCGAGCGCTATCTCAAGACCATGTCCGACACCGTTGACCGTGGCGCCAAGCTGACCGGCCAGCTGCTTGCATTTGCCCGCCGCCAGGCGTTGAGCCCGGAGGTGTTCGAGGCCGGGGCACGGCTGGAGGCCATGGCCGATATGCTCGACACCGCCACCGGTGCGCGCATCCAGATCGATTTGCAGCTGCCGCAGGCGCCCTGCCATATCCGCGCCGACCTCAGCCAGCTGGAAACCGCTGTGATCAACCTGATGCTCAATGGCCGCGATGCCATGGCCGGCGAAGGCACCCTGCAACTGCGCTTGCAAGCTGACCAGCCGCTACCCGGCCTGCGCGGCCATGCGCCGCAGCCAGGCCCGTTCGCGGCGATATCAGTGCGCGACAGCGGCGTCGGCATCGCCAACGAATTGCTGGAGCGTATTTTCGACCCGTTCTTCACCACCAAGGCGCCGGGCGAAGGCACCGGTCTTGGCTTGTCACAGGTGTTCGGCTTTGCCAAGCAGTCAGGGGGCGATGTGCAGGTTCACAGCATCCCCGGCCAGGGCACCACCTTCACCCTGTACCTGCCGCAGCAGGCGCCACCGGCAGACCACGCCGAAGACGCCACGGCGACCCGCCAGCAGCAGGCAGAGGGCGGCCGGCGACGGATACTGGTGGTAGAAGACAACCCGGACCTGGGCAACTTCACTGCGCAGATCCTGGAAGACCAGGGCTACCGGATCAGCTATGCGCGTTCGGCGGAAGAAGCGCTGGCACAGCTTACCGGCCCGGCGGGTGATTTTGATGCGGTGTTTTCCGATGTGATCATGCCCGGCATGGGCGGCCTGGCGCTGGCCCGTGAACTACGCCGTCAGCGTCCACAGTTGCCGATAATCCTGACCTCAGGGTACAGCGAGGCGGTTGCCGAAGGCGGGCATCAAGGGTTCGCCTTTCTGGCCAAGCCCTACTCGGCGGAACAATTGTGCCAGGTACTCGGCCAGGTGCTGGGCAGTTAAGCGTGGGGCGCGCTGCGTCCCTGTCAGACCGGCAACCACCTCCGAAGCCACTCATGACCGGTGAAATCAGTTGATCTGCCCGGCTATCAGCCCCAGGGCCACGGTAATCATCGCCACGCCCGACACCCGCCCTACCAGCTTTGCCGCGCCCGGCCGAGTGCTCAGCACGGCCTTGGCGCCATAACCCACCAGCGAGTAGATCACCAGTGAGCTGCACAGGTGCACCAGCCCCAGCAGCAAGATCTGCACCGGTACCGGCCAACTGGACTGGGGGTCGGTGAACTGCGGCAGCAGGGCCAGGAACAGCAGGAAAACCTTGGGGTTCAGGCCACTGACGCAGAATCCCTTCAACGCCCAGCGCGAACCCGACTCCCCGGCCCCGCCCTGCCCGGCTGACGGCAATACCGGGCTCAGCAACAGGTTGCCACCCAGCCACAGCAGGTAGCTACAGCCAGCCAGGGTAAGCAAGGTGAGCGCCAACGGGTGGCCCGCCAGCAGGCTACCGACCCCAGCCGCCACCACAAGGGTGGCGAGAAAGTGCCCCGACAACATCCCCGCCACCGCGGGCATCACCCAACGCCCGCGCATGCCTGCCGAGATGGCATAGGCCCAGTCTGCACCAGGGGTAATCACGAATAGCATCGACACAGCCCAGAACGCCGTCAGCACACTGATAGCCACTTGAATCTTCCTTATCTACTGCTTGGGGATGAGGAAAGATTACGGATTCCGCCTGGGGATTTTCTTTCGTATATTCCCCGCCAACATTCATTTACTGGAAGATTCTTGCCAATGGACAGAACTGACCGAAAAATCCTTGCCGAGCTGCAAAAAGACGGTCGGCTGTCGGTGACCGAACTGGCCGACCGCGTGGGGCTCAGCCTGTCCCCCTGCCATCGGCGCCTGAGGGCACTGGAAGAGTCCGGGGCGATTCTGGGCTATCACGCTCGCCTGGCACCGAGCGCCCTGGGGCTGAACTTTGCCGCGTTGGTGTTCGTCACCCTGCGCGAAGTCACCCGCCAGCCGGTGGCTGACTTTGAAGCGGCGTTGGCTGAGATCCCGCAGATTGTCGAAGCGCAGCGGTTGTTCGGTGACCCGGACTACCTGCTGCATGTGGTGGCCAAGGACCTGCCGGCGTTTCAGAAGCTGTACGACGAGCAACTGACCAGCATTCCCAATGTGAAGCGCTTGAGTTCCACCCTGGTGATGAAAGAGGTGATTCAAGACCGGCTACTGCCGATGTAGTTGTTTCCTCTCGGCCGGCCCCTTAGCGGCTAAATCCACCCCGATACACCACAGGTTCATGCTTGTAGGCGCAACTGTCTTGCTCAATTTCCAGGATCTCGCCCAATCCCTGTGGGAGCGGGCTTGTCCCGCGAACACGGGCAAAGCCCGTGCCAGGCACCGTGTTGAATTCTTCGCGGGCAAGCCCGCTCCCACAGGTACCCCGCAGGCCTGAGGCTGATGCAGTACTTGGAGAAACAACTGGCTTGCTCAACACCTGAAAACCGGCGCGATCATGGTGGAAGCAACTGATTTGCTCAATTTCCAGGATCTAGCCCAATCCTTGTGCGGCTTCAGCCGCGAAGGGGCCGCTACAGGCAACCTTTTCACCTGCACTGTAAACGTGCACACCGCACCACCCCAGCCCACCACAAACCTGCACGCCCCCAAGCAAACCCTTCTACCCCAAGCCTCCCGACCAGCTGGCACCCTCCTTGCTACCGTCAACCGCTTAAGCTTTTGTCAGCCTTAGGTTTTTTAACGCTTATGGGTACATATTTACTAATTTCCCCTTACCCCAGCGCCCCGCATCATCGCTCCAACAAGAACGCGTCGCCCTTCGCCGGCACGCCCCCGGGCAGCTCCCTATGCCCTACCTTGCCTTGGAGTCAGTCATGACCAGTGCAGCCAATTCGGCACCCTTGATAGAAAAACACACCATCGGCTATGTGCCGCCGGAAGACCGCCATGGAAAGGTAAGGGATCTATTCACACTGTGGTTCGGCGGCAATATCGCGCCACTGCCCATCGTCACCGGCGCGCTGGGGGTGCAGTTGTTTCACCTGAACCTGGTATGGGGCATCGTCGCCATCCTCGTCGGTCACCTGGTCGGTGGCGTGCTGATGGCCTTGCACTCGGCCCAGGGCCCGCAGATGGGCATCCCGCAGATGATCCAGAGCCGCGCCCAGTTCGGCACCCTTGGTGCGCTGCTGGTGGTGGTGATCGCCGGGGTCATGTACATCGGCTTCTTCGCCTCCAACATCGTGCTTGCCGGCAAGTCGCTGCATGGCGTGGTCGACGCCGTACCCGTCCCGGTCGGCATCGTCATCGGTGCGCTGGGTTCGGGCATCATCGGCATCATCGGCTACCGCTTCATCCACGTACTCAACCGCATCGGCACCTGGGTGCTGGGCATCGGTATCGTGGTCGGGTTCGGCTACATCTTCACCCATGTGCAAAGCGACGACTTCCTCACCCGCGGCGGCTTCAACCTGGCCGGCTGGCTGGCCACCGTGTCGCTGGCGGCGCTGTGGCAAATCGCCTTTGCACCCTATGTGTCGGACTACTCGCGCTACCTGCCGGCAGACGTGAAAGTCAGCTCGACCTTCTGGACTACCTACCTGGGTTCAGCCCTGGGTTCAAGCCTGTCGTTCATCTTCGGCGCCGTGGCGGTGCTGGCAATCCCGGCCGGTATGGACACCATGGACGCGGTCAAGCTGGCCACCGGCACCCTCGGCCCGATCATGCTGGTGCTGTTCCTGCTCAGCGTCATCAGCCACAACGCCCTCAACCTGTATGGCGCAGTGCTTTCGATCATCACCCTGGTGCAGACCTTCGCTTACCGCTGGATTCCGACCGCCAAGAGCCGCGCGGTGCTGTCGCTGATCGTGCTGTCGGCCTGCTGCGTAGTGGCGGTGTTCGCCTCTGCAGACTTCATCGGCCATTTCGTCGACATGGTGCTGGTGCTGCTGGTGGTGCTGGTGCCATGGACGGCAATCAACCTGATCGACTTCTATGCCATTCACAAGGGCGACTATGACATTCAGTCGATCTTCCAGGTGGATGGCGGCGTCTACGGGCGTTACAACCCGCAGGCATTGATCGCCTATGCGATCGGCATCGTGGTGCAGATCCCGTTCATGAACACACCGCTGTACGTCGGGCCGATTTCCGAGCACATCAACGGGGCTGACCTGTCGTGGCTGGTGGGCCTGGCAGTGACCTCGCCGCTGTACTGGTGGCTGGCCAGCCGTGACAGCGCCTACCGCCGTCGGCAGACCAGTGCGAAGTTGGCCATGGGGCACTGATCGAATCGGTGCCGGCCTTTTCGCGGGTCAAGCCGCGAAAAGGCCGGCACAGGCACCGCATCAATCAGAGGTTGTACGCCCGCTCATTGTGCTCCGCCAGGTCCAGCCCCTGCTCTTCCTCTTCTCGGCTGGCCCGCAGCCCCACGGTCAGCTTGATGGCCCCGAGAATCGCCCAGCTCACCACGAAGCAATAGACAAAGGTAAACGCCACGCCCTTGAGCTGTATCAGCGCCTGCCCGAGCGGCGAGGCCCCTTCCACATATCCGCCCAGCGACGGCGCGGCAAACACACCGGTCAACACGGCCCCGATCATCCCGCCAACACCATGCAGCCCGAATACATCGAGGCTGTCGTCATACCCCAGCGCCTGCTTGAGCCGGGTCACGGCAAAGAAGCAGATCGCCCCAGTCAACAAGCCGATTACCATCGCGCCCAACGGCCCGACAAAAGCACAGGCTGGTGTGATTCCGACCAGTCCGGCCAGCGCGCCGGAAGCCGCACCCAGCGCTGTCGGTCGACCATGCATCACCTTTTCGGTCAACAACCAGCCGACAATCCCGGCACAGGCCGCCACCATGGTCGCCAGCATCACCACCCCTGCCCCTTGGTTGGCCGCAAGCCCTGAACCGACGTTGAAGCCGAACCAGCCCACCCACAACAACCCTGCCCCTACCAGGGTGAAACCGAGGTTGTGCGGCGGCATCGCCACCTGCGGGTAACCCTTGCGCTTACCCAGCATCAACGCCGCCGCCAGGGCTGCCACACCAGAGTTGATGTGCACCGCCGTACCGCCAGCAAAGTCCAGGACACCCCAGTTGACCATCAATGCCCCCGGCCCGCCCCATACCATGTGGGCGATTGGCGCATACACCAGCACGAACCACGCCGCCATGAACAGCAGCGAAGCGCTGAACTTCATGCGTTCGGCAAACCCACCGGCAATCAGCGCCGGCGTGATGATCGCGAAGGTCAGCTGGAACACCGCGAACACGCCTTCGGGGATGGTGCCGACCAGGCTGTCATGGCCGATGTCCAGCATCAGGGCCTTGTCCAGCCCGCCGATGAAGCTGTTGACGGTGATCTGCCCTTCGACCATGCCGCTGGTATCGACCACTAGGCTGTAGCCGAACAGCACCCAGAGAATGCCGATGACACCGGCCACAGCGAACAGCTGGGTGAATACAGACAGAAAGTTCTTCGCCCGCACCATGCCGCCATAGAACAGCGCAAGGCCAGGGATGCACATCATCAACACGAACATCGCGGCGCAGATCATCCACGCGGTATTGCCGGTGTCCAGAGTGGGTTCGGCGGCGTGGGCCAATGGCGTCAACGCGAGCAGCACAACAGCAAGGGCATGCTTCATGGGTCACTCCTGTGCGAATGGGGGGCTGCTTCGCAGCCCCCCGAGGGTCAACTCAATACTGCGCCTGGCCCGGCACCCACGCGGTCCCTGCCAACGGCACCCGGGCCATGGCCGCCGCCTCGACGGTCAACGCCACCAAGTCCTCCGGATCAAGGTTGTGCAGATGCGACTTGCCACACGCCCGCGCCATGGTCTGCGCCTCCAGCACCAGTACCCGCAAGTAGTTGGCCAGCCGCCGCCCGGCTTCCTCCGGGTTCAACCGCTTGGCCAGCTCCGGGTCCTGAGTGGTAATCCCGGCCGGGTCGCGACCGTTCTGCCAGTCGTCATAGAACCCTGCCGCCGAACCGATCTTCTTCAGCTCGCTGTCCAGCCGCGGGTGGTTGTCGCCCAGGGCAATCAGCGCCGCCGTGCCAATCGCCACCGCATCCGCCCCCAAGGCCATGGCCTTGGCCACATCGGCACCGTTGCGGATACCCCCCGAGACGATCAGCTGCACCTTGCGGTGCATACCCATTTCCTGCAGCGCCTGCACCGCCTGGGGAATAGCCGGCAAGATCGGGATGCCAACGTGCTCGATGAACACTTCCTGGGTTGCAGCCGTACCACCTTGCATGCCATCGAGCACGATCACATCGGCCCCCGCCTTCACTGCCAGCTTGACGTCGTAGTACGGGCGGCTGGCACCGATCTTCACGTAGATCGGTTTTTCCCAGTCGGTGATCTCGCGGATCTCGGCAATCTTGATGGCCAAGTCATCCGGGCCGGTCCAGTCCGGGTGGCGGCAGGCACTGCGCTGGTCTACGCCGATCGGCAAGGTACGCATGCCGGCCACCCGCTCGGTCACTTTCATGCCCAGCAGCATGCCGCCACCGCCCGGCTTGGCACCCTGGCCAAGGACGATCTCGATGGCGTCGGCCTTGCGCAAGTCGTCGGGGTTCATGCCGTAGCGTGACGGCAGGTACTGGTACACCAGGTGCTGCGACTGGCCGCGCTCCTCCGGCGTCATGCCGCCGTCGCCGGTGGTGGTACTGGTACCAGCGATCGTCGCGCCACGGCCCAGGGCCTCCTTGGCGTTGGCCGACAGCGCGCCGAAGCTCATGCCGGCGATGGTCACCGGGATCTTCAGGTGGATCGGCTTTTTGGCAAAGCGGTTACCCAGCACCACGTCGGTACCGCACTTCTCGCGGTAGCCTTCCAGCGGGTAGCGCGACACGCTGGCACCGAGCAGCAGCAGGTCGTCAAAGTGCGGCACGCGGCGCTTGGTGCCGCCGCCGCGGATGTCATAGATGCCGGTTTCGGCGGCACGCTGGATTTCCTGGATGGTCAGGCGGTCGAAGGTGGCCGACTCACGCAGTACCGGGGGGAATTGCTCGCTCATGGGAATGCTCCTGGATCAGTACGCGCTGGCGTTGTCGACTTTGAAGTTGTACAGCTGGCGGGCCGAGCCGTAGCGTTTGAAATCGGCGGCCTTGTGCGTCAGGCCGGCCTTGTCCAATAGCGCCTGCAACTCTTGCAGGTGCTCGGCGCGCATCTCTTTCTCGATGCAGTCCGAACCCAGCGACTGCACTGAGCCCTTGACGTAGATACGCACCTCGTACAGCGAATCGCCCAGCGCATCGCCGGCATCACCGCAGACCACCAGGCGCCCGGCCTGGCCCATGAAGCAGCTCATATGGCCGATGCTGCCGCCCACCACAATATCCACGCCCTTCATCGAGATGCCACAGCGCGCACCGGCATCACCCTCGATCACCAGCAGCCCGCCATGGGCAGTCGCGCCAGCGGCCTGCGAAGCGCTGCCCTTGACCCGTACCGAACCGGACATCATGTTCTCGGCCACGCCGACACCCACGTTGCCATGCACCGTGACGCTGGCCTGCTGGTTCATGCCGGCACAGTAGTAGCCAGCGTGGCCTTCGATATCCACGGCCACCTCAGCATTAATGCCCACGGCCAGGTTGTGCTTGCCGTCAGGGTGAGTCACCCGCCATTCGTGATCTTGCACCTCGCCGTGCAAAGACTCGTTCAGGACACGCACCGAAGTGCTGGAAAGGTCAATCGTCTTCATAAGGTTCTCCAGGGGTTCGGTGGGAAGTCAGGCGCTTTCGCGCTCCCAGACGTACAAGGTGGCCGGCGCCGGCTCCCAGACCTTGGCGTGCTCGATGCCCGGCAGGCCGGCCAGGGCCTGGTACTCCGAGGCCATCGCCACATAGTCGTCGGTCTCGGCCAGCACGGCCGGCTTGCAGGCAATCGGGTCGCGAATCACGGCAAAGCCATTGCGAGTGCCGATGGCGAAAGTGAAGAAGCCGTCCAGGTCCTCCAGCGCGCCGTCCAGGGCCTGGGCCAGGCTGTCGCCCTGCTGCAGGCGCCAGGTCAGGTAGCCGGCGGCCACTTCAGTGTCGTTGTCGGTTTCGAAACTGATGCCTTCGCGCTTGAGCACCTGGCGCAGGCGGAAGTGGTTGGACAGCGACCCGTTGTGCACCAGGCACAGGTCGGCGCCGGTGGAAAACGGGTGGCTGCCTTCCATGGTCACGGCACTTTCGGTGGCCATGCGGGTATGGCCGATGATGTGGCTACCCTTCATGCTCGCCAGGCCGAAGCGGCTGGAAATTTCTGCCGGCAGGCCCATGCCCTTGAGAATTTCGATGCTCTGGCCGGCGCTCATGATGCGTACGTCCGGCGCCAGTTCGCTCAAGGCCTGGCGCGCTGCGGCCTCGCCGGTATGTACTTTCAGCACCGCGGCGCTGGCATTCTGGAACCAGTCCAGCGAGCAGCCCAGGCGCCCTTCCAACTGGCCCATCAAGCGGGTCCAGGGGTAGTCGGGATCCGTGGCTTGCAGGGTCAGCTTGACCCAGCCATCGGCCACTTCATCGCCGTAGATGGCAAAACCGGCGCTGTCCGGGCCTCGGTCGGTCATGGCTTCGAGCATGGGTTCGAAGAGCTTGCCAAGCTGGGCTTCCAGCTCAGGCTTCTTCAGGTAAAGACCTACGATTCCACACATGGTGATGCTCCTTCTAGGCAGTGGGTGGCCGCCGCGTACGCGGCTACCCAGGGATAGGGTTGGCGGTCAGAAGAACTCGGTGTAGCGCTGGATCTCCCAGTCGGAGACATGGCGGCAGTACTCCACCCACTCCATGCGCTTGAGCTTGATGAACTCGTCGACGATCTCGGCGCCGAGGACCTCGCGGAACAGCGGGTCCGCCTCCAGGGCATCGGCGGCTTCCTTCAACGACTGCGGCAGGGTCTTGATCCCGCGCGCGGCGATCTCCTCCAGGCTCAGGTTGTAGAGGTTCTCGTTGCACATCTCGCCCGGCTCCAGCTGGCGGTCGATACCATCCAGGCCGGCTGCGATGATCGCGGCGGTGACCAGATACGGGTTGCAGCCGGCGTCCGGCAGGCGGAACTCCAGGCGGCCATAGGGAATGCGCACCATCGCCGAGCGGTTGTTGGCACCGTAGGCGACGAACGCCGGAGCCCAGGTGGCTCCAGACAGCGAGCGGCCAACCACCAGGCGTTTGTAGGAGTTCACCGTCGGTGCAGCGAAGGCGCACAGCGCCGGCCCATGGGCCAACAGGCCTGCGGCAAAGTGATAGGCCAGTTTTGACAGGCCCATGCCACTGCTGTCCGACGGGTCGTGGAACAGGTTCTTGTTGCTACTGCTGGCCAGTGACAGGTGGAAGTGCATGCCATTGCCGGCGCGCTTGGGGTCGGGCTTGGGCATGAACGAGCAGATCATCCCCAGGTCATTGGCGATCTCGCCGGCGGCCATGCGGAAGAATGTGAAGCGGTCGGCCGACTCCATGGCGTCGCTGTAGGTGTAGTTGATTTCGAACTGGCCGTTGGCGTCTTCGTGGTCGATCTGGTAGATGTCGAAGCCCACTGGTTGCAACGCTTCGGTCAGGCGTTCCAGGAACAGGCGCGAGCGTGAAAGGCCTTTGTAGTCGTAGCAAGGCTTGTCGAGGTTGTCGGAAGCGTCTACCAGCTGCAGCTTGCCGCCCTCGTCGCGGCGGAACAGGCTGAACTCGGGCTCGAGGCCGGTGTTCAGGGTCCACCCCTTGTCAGCCAGGCGCTGCACCTGCTGCTGCAACACAAAGCGGCTGTCGTAGGGCCAAGGCTGGCCGTTGACGTGGCCCACGCAAACCACCCGGCCATAACCGGGTTGCCATGGCACCGGAATCAAGGTCGACAGGTCGCCGCGTGCCATGAAGTCCGGGCCGTGCGGCTCCATGCCCATGCCGCAGATGGCGAACCCGGCAAAACCGGCGCCCTCCTCGGCGACCATTTTCAGGCCCGAGACCGGCACCGACTTGGTCTTCGCCGAGCCATGGATATCGACGAACTGTGCCAGCACGTACTTGATACCGTGCTGGTCGAGGGTGCGCTGGGTGTCTGCTGGCAACATGGGGTGAACACTCCTGGGTGAGGGGCAATGATTCCGCTTGGGAAACTTACTTTCCTCACAGGAATGCAATGCGCTTGCCAACTTCGTCCTGGGTGCGCGTTCGGTGCTGCCTGGCCTGGGCTCTTTGCGGTTGAACCAGCGCCCCCGCAGGCAGTGCAGGCCCCTGCAGGGGCGGGTTTACCCGCGATGAGTCCAGCCTGGGTAACACAAAATCCAGACAGGTTTTTATGCTCGGGTTATGGGAAACTTGTTTTCGTGCGAGGAAAGCCACAGCAGATGCCAATGCATTGCGCACTTTCCCAGTGCGAAATCTTTATTCTTGAACTGAAACCGTGCAGGACCTTCGATGTCGACCGAAACCGAACCGCGCCTTCGCCTGGAGCAATACCTGGGCCTGCAGATCAAGCGCCAGCGCCAGGCCCAATCCCTCAAGCTGGCTGATGTAGCCCGCATTGCCGGCATCAGCCAAGGCATGTTGAGCAAGATCGAGAATGCGCAGGTATCCACCAGCCTCGAAACCCTGAGCCGCCTGTGCGATGTGCTCGGCATGCCGATGGCCAAGCTGTTCAGCCAGTACGACCAGCCCGATGGCAATGCCCTGCTGGTAAAAGCAGGTGAAGGCCTGGAAGTGGTCCGCCGCGGCACCGAGAAAGGCCACACCTACCATTTGCTCAATCACGCCAGGGGGCCGAAGAAGAATTTCGAGGCTTATATGGTGAGCATGGACGACGCCAGTGAGGAGTTTCCAACCTTCGCCCACCCGGGCACCGAGTTCCTCCATTTGCTGGAGGGTGAACTGGTGTACCGGCACGGCAACCAGCTCTACCACATGCACGCCGGCGACAGCCTGACCTTCGATGGCGAAACCCCGCACGGCCCTGAGCGGCTGGTGCAGGTGCCGATCCGCCTGCTGTCGATCATGAACTACGGCGACGAGTGACGCGGCGCTGCAAGGCAACATCCGATGTCGTGAACAGACAAGCACACGGCGCCCGCAATCGGCTTTGAACCCTGTATACAAAGATAATACACACATCGACCAGCCCCGCGCCGTGGGCTGATCGGTGTGGTATTCGCGAGTAAAACAGCCTCGCTTCACAATTCCAACGCTGTGGCGCCCTTTTGCACCGGGCAATTCGTCCGGGCTCATAACGATAAAACTCCCAGTATTAGAGACCTGCGTAGCGCAACCGGGAGTGTATGCGCGCGCCACCTTGTGAAGACTTGACTGCCATGATCGCGACTTCAATCCCTGTAGCCGGTGCTGCCACCGGCCACCGTAACGCCCTGTGCGTTGCCCACATCGCCGCTGTACTGTTCGGCCTGACCGGTATTCTCGGTCACCTGATCGAGGCCGACGCCAGCATCATCACCTTCGGCCGCGCCACTTTCGCTTTCATCGCCCTGGGCTTCGTTGCCGGGCTCAAAGGCACGCGCCTGCTCGACGCACTGACCCTGCGCAACCTCCCGGTTCTGGGGTTGACCGGCGCCCTGCTGGCTACCCATTGGGTAACGTTCTTCATTGCGGTGAAAGTTGGCGGCGTTGCCGTGGCAACCTTGGGCTTTGCCAGCTTCCCGGCATTCATCGCCATGATTGAGCGCGGCGTGTTTGGCCAGCGCATCGGTGCCGTGCAAGGTTTGCTGTTGCTGATGGTCACCGCAGGCCTGGTGCTGGTGGTGCCAACCTTCGACCTGCTCGACAAGGGCACCATCGGCCTGCTCTGGGGGCTGGGTTCGGGCCTGGCGTTCGCCCTGCTGACTGTGGCAAACCGCCGTAACGGGTCGAGCATGAATGCCATGCAGGTAGCGTTCTGGCAGAACGTGGTGGTGGCTGTGCTGGTGGCGCCGTTTGCCTTTACGCACCTGGGTAATACCAGCCTGGGCGGCAGTGACTGGGTCAACCTGGCATTGCTGGGGGTGTTCTGCACCGGGCTTTCGCAGTTCCTGTTCGTGAAAAGCCTGGAGGGGCTGGAGGCGCGTACTGCCGGTATGATCATTGCGCTGGAGCCGGTGTACGCGATCATCGGGGCGTGGTGGTTGTTTGGTGACCAGCCAAGCCTGCGCATGGCTGCGGGTGCAGCGCTGATCGTGCTGGCGACCATTCTGGCGGCGGCGCGCAAGGCACCTGCCGAGCAAGGGGATACGAGCCGCTGCGCGCATTGATGCGCTTCGCTCTCGGGCAGGATCCGGTTTTTTGGTCTTGGCGCGTGTGACTGGAAACGGCGCAGACCTTCACTGACGCGGGGGCGCGAGGTACCTTTGCGCCCTACGACGGGTTACTTTGGTCTTGGCCAAAGTAAGTGATTGATAGCGTTCATGCGCTGAATCCATTTTAAGGCGGGTTACTGCTGTCCATGTAAGCTGAGACCGATACCACGATACGTATGAATCCGTAGGCTACAGCCCAGGGCGATGAGAACCTTGCGTAGATAGCTTAGCTGTACTTCCAGCACCTTAGTCCCAGGGTCGAAATGGATACCCCAGACCGCCTCGAACAGGGCGGATCTCGACACGATTTTCTCAGGATTTGCTATGAGAGCTTCCAATAGCCTGCATGAAGTCGCTTTGAGGATGATCCGCCTACCGCCGCAGCTAACCTCACGACGAGTAGGATCCAGATGGAGGTCTGAAAAGGCTACGTGAGCTACGTGACCTGCAGGAGCGGCAATTCTGTTCAAGATTCGCAATGTCTCGGAGGGTTGCAGGTCATTGACCTGCAACCAGGGAGGGATATTACTTGCCTGCGCCCGGCAAAGCATAAGCGATCACATAGTCGCCACGGTTTTCGTTGGAACCTGTACGGGTTGCCCCGCCCACGGTAACAACGATGTACTGCTTGCCGTCACGACCAATGTAGGACATTGGAGCGCCTTGACCACCAACCGGTAGACGACCGCGCCACAGTTCTTCACCCGTGTCGTTATCCAGGGCTCGGATGTAGTAATCCAGGGTGCCGTGGAAGAAGGTCAAACCGCCTTTAGTAACCAGCGGCCCGCCCATGGTGGGCATGCCAAGCGGCATGTAGACACCAGGCACGATGCCGTGCACGGGTGCATCCTGAATACTGCCCATCGGCACCTGCCATTTGGTTTCACCCGAGGTGAGGTCGATGGCAGTCATGGTGCCGAATGGGGGCTTGAAGCATGGCACGCCCAGCGGCGACACAAACATCGAACGTTCTACACCCCACGGCGTGCCCAGCTGCTCGGAGTATTCGCCTTCGGTAGTGGGTACCAAGCCAATGCGCTTGGCCTCATCCTGTTTGATGAAACGACCCCACTGAGCCATACGGATATCGTTGACGATCAGGGTACCGGTGGATGCATCAATTGCACCGCCGCCCCAGTTGAAGCCCCCATAGTAACCTGGGTATATCAGTGTGGCCTGGCCTTCAACCAGCGGCGTAAACTCCCCTTCCCAACGCATGCCTTTGAAATCGATTCGGCACATCAGCTGATCAAAGATCGTACCGCCCCACATGTCCGACTCTTTGAGGCGATCCGCTCCAACGGACAGCTGGGAGTAAGGCTGGGTCGGCGAAATCCGCATACCTGGGACGCCATCGGTTGCCACCTTGCGCTGCTCCACCGGGAACACCGGGGTGCCATCGCGTCGATCGAGAACGAAGATCTGCCCACGTTTGGTCATCGCAATCACAACCGGAGTCGTGTCACCCTTTTTGTTCGGGAGGTCGTACAGAATCGGTTGGGCGGACACGTCGTAGTCGAACATGTCGTTGTTAGCAGTTCGGAAGTGCCATTTATCGACACCGGTCTTCACGTCGATTGCAACGATCGAATCGTTGTATTCATCCGAGCCAGGCTTGCGATCACCGTTCCAGAAGTCCGGGGTCTGATTGCCTGTAGGAATGTAGGCCAACCCCAGCTTTGCATCATACGAGGCAGTACCCCAGAAGTTGGGCGACTCTGCAGGATAGTTTTCACCCGCAGGTAATGGCACGCCCCGCTTTGGGTTCAACGCCTCCCAAGCCCAGAGCAATTCGCCGGTGCGAACATTAAAGCCGCGCGTCACACCTGACGGTTCACCGGTCTTCAGGTTGTCGTTGATCTTACCACCGACAATGATCACGTCCCCGGCCACAAGCGGAGCCGAAGTCAGATAGTATGAGCCGTCGGTGTTCGGGCCAATGCCTTTGAGCAAATCAACGGTACCGTGATCACCAAAGCTATCGCAGGTCTTACCAGTATTCGCATCGAGCTCAATCAGGCGAGCATCCACTGTCGTCATGACGATACGGCGACGACATTCAGCAGGCTGAGCAGCTACCGATGGGTCATCTACCGTATCCCCGTTCGCTACGACAGCTTGAGCTTTGTCTACGTCGTAGTAGGCAAGTCCACGACACCGTTTCCAGGTACGGTTAGACGGTGTTTCCTGAATCACCGGGTCGTACTTCCACTTTTCAGCACCAGTGACAGGATCAAGTGCAAAGACTTTGTTGAGTGGCGTGCACAGGTAAACCGTGTCATCAACCTTGAGCGGTGTGCCCTGATACTCGGCGCCGTTAATTGCCATGTCGCCGGTACGGAAAGTCCACGCCACCTGCAGATCTTTGACGTTGGATTTGTTGATCTGGTCGAACTGAGCGAAACGCTCACCATGGGTATTGCGGCCATACGCTGTCCAATCATTACCGTCTGATTGACCTGCATCCGGCACGACCACTGGGGAGGTGTCGCCCTTCTTCGCCACTACAGTTGCATGTGGCTGGAACATACCGTAGCCAAAGCCAACCAGGCTGATGATGAGGAGCGAGCTGATAGCGGCGCGTGCCGGATTGCCCATCAGTCGACGATTACCCTCAAGCAGCGGCACGATCAGCACCAGTACCAATGCAATCACGATGAAGGTGATCAAGCGCGGTACAAGCTGCCAGAAATCAAAGCCAACTTCCCAGAATGCCCAGCACGCGGTAGCCACCAGCAACGCCAAGGAAATCCAGGTCGCAACGATCTTCTTTTTGACCAGGGTGAGACCAGTAGCCGCCATGGCTAGGCCAGCCAAGAGGTAGTACCAGCTGCCGCCCAGCGATATCAGTTTTGCTCCCCCAAAGGCGAGCCCTGCGCCAAGCAACGTCAACACGACACCGATGGCTATCGGTAAGACGCTCTTAAATCTCATGCGTTTTCCTACATTCACGCGAGGGGCCAGGCCCCTCAATCAAAAACCGTCCAAAGCGCTGCGCCAGACCCTCTCCCGAGGCTCCTTCCAAGCGTCCCTAAACCAGACTTTCGAACATCCATGCTCTATGAGAGCGCTCTCATCTGCACGCCGAACGACCCGCAGACTAGAGCACGTCACCGCAAATGAGAGCGCTCTCATTCGACGATCAAAAAACGGCGCTCTCCGAGCGCCGCCTACGAAACGGGCGCATGGTATGTCCTGTAACAAAGTGAGTCAATGTGACGCACATCAAAAGATGAGAATTATTTGCATCTCGGACAGTCACGGGGCTACCCGCTTAGCCTGAGCTTGGCCCAGTTGACTTTCGAGTTATGAGAGTGACCGGCATGTCCACACGGCGGGGATGGGTAGCATTGCCCGCCAACATCGCCTGCAAGGCCACAACAGCTGCCTGGGCCTGGGCATCTGTATCCTGCTTTAAAGTCGTCAGCGAGAAGAGGCTGTTTTCCGCATCAGGAATGTCATCAAAACCGACAACCGATACGTCAGATGGGACGCTTAACCCCATGCCCTTCAACCTGTCCAGAACACCCAAAGCGATGAAGTCGTTCGAGGCGAAGATGGCGCTTGGACGCTCATCCCGGGCAAACAGCGCATCCACTCCTCGCCTACCGAACGCGGCATTGTGCTCGCCTCTGATCAGGATCGGATTCAAACCAGCAGCCTTCATGATTTCACAGTAGAACCTTGCCCGGTCTTTGGAGGAAGGCTCGCGCCCCCCTGCCAGGTGAGCAATTCTTCGGTGCCCCAATGCGAACAGATGATCCATCGCAAGGCGCACTCCCGTCTGGTCATCGACCGCGATTGAGATGACTTTTTTGTGAGCGACCCGTTTGCTTCCAATAAAAACGCAAGGGAGCTTATCGGCGATCTCGCCAATGACCTTGGGATGATGCGGAGTACCCAGGAGGATCACCCCGGCTGCTCGAAGCGTCAGCAACCTTTCTATCTCGAAAGCTGCTGAATTACCTTCAACCGGCCGTAGGGAAGTGACAGGTTCGAAGCCCGCAGCCAGCAATCTCTTGTCGACCGACTGGGCCAACTGGATATGGAAAGCGTTGTTGGGGTCTCCGATCACCAACCCAACGATGGATGATCGGGCGGAGACTAAACTCCGAGCAGCCAGGTTCGGACGATACTCGAGCTCAGAAGCAATCTGATCGATCCGCTCACGCGTTTCAGGCCGAACACCAGGATCCCCTCGAAGCGCCCTCGACACCTGAGCACGTGACATCCCAGCAGCTTTAGCTACGTCATCAAGGGTAGTGAAGGGCTTTGCCATGATCTACAGACAGCTCCGAGCATGATGCCCGCAGGCTTCGTCGGTAGACGCGCAAGCCGAGAACTAGGCATGAAAGTGTTCGAGCCGAGGATAACACACACCCTAAGCAAGGACTTCGCTGCGCATAGCCAGGCGGGTTGTTCCATGCCGTTTGTGGAAAATTGTTTTCCAAATCCAGCCCTTACATCCCCTGAACCGCGCGAATACATTGGGGTTTTATGTTGAGATGCGCGGATGACGCACAGAGAAGAAGACCTGAAGCCCGGCCTGACATTCACCATGCCGTTTTCTAATGTCCTCCACCTGCCCTTCCCGGACAAGGTAAGAGCTACTCGGTTGGCGGGTTTCCACGAACTTGCTATCCAACCACAGGAGGTGGCCAGGATCGCGGCATCCGGTCTTTCCATTCAGAACATGCGACTGATCGCTGAGGATAACGGGATCAAGATCAGCCGCCTGGATCCTCTCTGCACATGGAATCCTAATTGGCACCCCAATAACATGGATGACAGCTTCATCTCGGATCACTCGACTACTACCCTGGAATTTTTCGAGATCGCGAGCGAGCTTGGCTGCACCCATATGAGCTTGAACGCTACATTCACAGCCAATGCCTATGCACTGGATGAACTGGTCTCGCACTACGCCGAGATCTGCCGTCTGGCCCACGAGGAAGGCATAGTTTGCGACCTTGAACCTATCCCTATGTGGGGAGTGACGTCTCTTGAACAGGGCTGGGAGATCGTCGAGCGTGCCGGTGCCCCTAACGGCGGCCTTGTGCTCGATACGCTCCATTTCGTTCGCAGTGAATCCAAGCTCGAGACTCTGGCAACGATTCCAGGCAGCTCGATTCACTGCGTGCAGATCTGCGATGGCATCCATCCGTTGAAATCCGGCGTGACCCTGGAGGCCGATTGCTTTGAACGCATGTGGCCTGGCACCGGTAACTTCCCACTGGCAGACATTGTCTCCGGTCTGCACAAGATCGGTGGCCTGAATGATGTCGGGCCAGAGGTTTTCTCTGTGCTGAACCAAAATATGGCGACAGAGGACGTTGCCAGACTCTGCAAGCAGTCGCTTTTGGCGTATCCGGAGCTCAGGGCCTAACCACGGCTACTAGCTTTTCCGCCACTACACAGCAGAAAAAAATCCCGGCTCAATAGCCGGGATTTTTCCATCAGATTTGAGCCTCTACGCCCTGTTCTTCTGGTACACGTCTACGAACACGGCGGCCAGCAATACTGCCCCCTTAATCATTTGCTGGTAGTCAACGCCGATGCCCATGATCGACATGCCGTTGTTCAGCACCCCCATGATGAAGGCACCGATCACCACGCCCATTACCTTCCCTACCCCACCGGATGCCGAGGCTCCCCCGATGAATACGGCAGCAATGACGTCCAGCTCGAAACCGCTGCCGGCACGGGGCGTTGCGCTGTTCAGGCGTGCCGCGAAGATCAGGCCCGCCACAGCAGCCAGTACGCCCATGTTCACAAAGGTGAAGAAGGTCACTCGGGCGGTGTTGATACCGGAAAGCTTCGAGGCCTTCAGGTTACCGCCCACTGCGTAGATCCAACGCCCGATCACCGTCCGATTCATGATGAACGTGTACAGGCCGATGAGTGCACACATGATGACCAGTACGGTAGGAAGCCCTCGGTAAGTCGCCAACATGAAGCAGAAGGCGATGATGGCGCCACCCAGGATTCCATGTTTGAGCGCAAACAAAGACAGGGGCATAACCTCCCCACCAGCTTTGCTGACCCTCCTACGAGCACGCCATTCAATCCAAAGGAAGCACGCAACTACCAATACACCGAGCACCAGAGAGGTGACTTTGAGACCTTGGCCTTGGAAGGGGTCAGGCAGGAAGCCCGCGCTGAGGGCGACGAACTCTGCTGGGAATGGCCCAATCGATTGCCCTTCACCAATGGCGATGGTGGCCCCACGGAAGATCAGCATGCCGCCCAGTGTCACGATGAATGAGGGCATTCCCCAGAACGCCACCCAGTAGCCTTGCGCAGCACCTATGAGGCCGCCGATGAACAAGCAAAGCAGTGATACCGTGATGAAGTCGAACTGGTACTGCACCATCAACACAGCTGCTATCGAACCGATTACCCCAACGATGGAGCCAACTGATAAATCGATGTGACCGCAGACTATGACCATGAGCATGCCCAAGGCCATGACCACGATGTAGCTGTTCTGCAAGATCAGGTTGGTCAGGTTGAGAGGCTGGAGCAATGCGCCGCCCGTGGCGATTTGGAAGAATACGATGATGACGAGCAAAGAGCTCAACAACCCGTACTCGCGGGCGCCTCGTTTGATAGCAGGAAGCAAGCTCGGTTTTGCCGCCACAGGGGCGATGACATCAGTCATTGGATCACCTCATTTTTCATGATGGCGTGCATGATTCGCTCCTGAGACGCCTCTTTGATTGGGAACTCCCCGACGAACCGTCCCTCGTTCATCACATAGATCCGGTCGCAGGTGCCGAGCAGTTCGGGCATCTCCGAAGAGATCATGATCACAGTCTTGCCTTTCGCCACTACCTGGTTAACCACCCCATAGATCTCGTACTTGGCACCCACGTCGATACCCCTGGTGGGTTCATCCAAGATCAGGACTTCGGGGTCGGAGAACAGCCATTTCGCGAGCACCACCTTCTGTTGGTTGCCCCCAGAGAGACGCTCTACAGGCTGGCGAAGATCGGGGCTTCGAATGCGCAGGGTCTTCTTGTAGCCATCACCAACACCGAGCTCCTCGGTTTCGTTGATGATCCACCGGCGTGCCAGGGATTTCAGACTGGCCAGGCTTACGTTCCGACCGATGCCATCGGCCAGCAATAGCCCAGCGCCCTTGCGATCTTCGGTGGCGTAGGCGATGCCGTTATCAATGGCTTCACGCACACTGCGCACGCGAAGCTCCTGCCCATTCAGGCGAACGGTTCCTCGAATGTTCTTGCCGAAAGAACCACCAAAAATGCTCATTGCGAGTTCTGTACGACCAGAGCCCATGAGGCCTGCGATACCCACCACCTCACCTTTGCGAGCATAGAAACTCACGTTGCGAATGAAGTCCTCGCCCGGGCGCTCCGGATGCTCTACCGACCAGTTTTCCACCTCAAGCTGCTTCTCGCCGAGGTTTGGCTCTCTGCTCGGGTAACGGTCAGCCAGCTCACGACCAACCATTGCCTGGACGACTCGGTTTTCGCTCAACGGCGACTCACGACAGTCAATGACGTCGACCGTCGTCCCGTCCCGGATGACCGTAACCCCGTCCGCTACACGTGATATTTCGTTGAGCTTGTGGGAGATGATGATTGACGTGATGTCCTTCGCTTTCAGCTCGAGCATGAGCTCCAGAAGCCGCTCGCTATCCTTCTCATTGAGGCTGGCGGTAGGCTCATCAAGGATCAAAAGGCGAACGTCCTTGCCGAGCGCTTTTGCAATCTCGACGAGTTGCTGCTGTCCGATGCCCAGTTGGTTTACACGGGTCTGGGGCGAAACCTCCAGGCCTACTTTCTCCAGCAAAACCTTCGCTTTGCGATGTGCAAGCGACCAGTCGATAACTCCCCTGGTAGCAACTTCGTGGCCAAGGAAAAGGTTTTCAGTGATCGAGAGCATCGGCACAAGCGCAAGCTCCTGGTGGATGATGCAGATCCCCAAGGCCTCGCTGTCACGCAGGTCGCTGAACTGGCGTACCTCACCGTCAAAACTTATCGCCCCATCGTAACTTCCGGCAGGATAGACACCACTCAGGATCTTCATCAGGGTGGATTTCCCAGCGCCGTTCTCACCGCAAATGGCGTGGATTTCACCCTTGCCCACCTGAAGATTCACACTGGTGAGGGCTTTAACCTGGCCAAAACTTTTTTGAATGCCGCGCATGTCAAGAAGATGAGGTGACATGGCTCTCCTCCTATCTCAAAAGCGGCCCGGAGACCGAGCCGCTGACATTGGGCAATTACTGCAGACGGTCTTTGGTGTAGTAGCCGGAATCGACCAGAACCTTCTGCACATCCTTGGCTTCTACGGAAACTGGAGAGAGAAGCTGGGTAGGAACGACCATGGAGCCGTTGTTATACGAGGTGGTGTCGTTTACCAGCACATCCTTGCCTTGAAGAGAGCTGTCCATCATCACGGCTGCAGCTTCAGCCAAGGCGCGAGTGTCCTTGAACACGGTCGAATGCTGGTCACCCCGGATGATCGCCTTCACGCTAGGAATTTCCGCATCCTGGCCCGTCACGACAGGCATCGGGTTGCCGCCGCTACCGTAGCCGACCCCCCTCAGCGAAGAGACCACACCCACCGCGAGCTGGTCGTTCATCGCAAGCACGGCATCGAGATGAGATTTGCCGTAGAAGGCGCTGAGAATGTTGTCCATCCGGGACTGGGCAAGTGCCCCATCCCAGTTCAGCGTGGCGACCTGGTCGAGCTTGACCTGCCCGCTACGGATCACGAGCTTGCCGCTATCGATGTAAGGCTGCAGAACGGACATCACCCCGGCGTAGACGACATGAGCGTTGTTGTCGTCAGTGGAGCCCGCGAAGATTTCGAAATTGAATGGCCCGGTACCTTCGTTCAACTTCAAGGCACTGACAATGGACTCCCCCTGGAGCACGCCAGTTTTATAGTTGTCGAAAGTAGCGTAGTAGTCGAAGTCTTTGGAGTTTCGGATAAGACGGTCATAGGAAATGACCGTGATGCCCTTTTCCTTGGCCTGGCGAAGCAAGTCCGTCATCGTGGTACCATCGATAGGAGCGATGATCAATCCCTTGACACCTTTTACCAACAGGTTTTCCAGCTGGGACAACTGAGTGGAAACTTCGTACTGGGCATATTGAATATCGGTTTTGTAGCCAAGCTTGGTAAGCGCATCCACCATGCTTTGGCCATCGGAAGTCCAACGCGCCTCAGCTTTAGAGGGCATTGAAATACCGATCAAACCTTTAGTGCTTTCTTCTTTCTTCGAGCAGCCGACAACCGCAATCGCCACGCACAGAGTCGCAGCAAGCCTCATGAACTTGTTCATAACTTTCACCTATTACTGTAGCCATTATTTTTCTTTTTACTCAGAACCGCCCCCATTGCGGGGGCGGTACAGCAAGGTGGCGCGACTAACTACTTAGCCGAGCTTAACTTCCTGACCTGCTTTATCGGAGGACTCGAAAATTGCCTCCAGCAGGATGTTGATGTTGTGAGCCTGGCTAGCTGGCACTTGCGACGGTGTACCGTTCTGCAAGGCCTGGACGAACGCCGCAGCTTCACGGTCGAAGTACACCGGATTACCGATTTCAGCGATCTCGGGGGAGTACACGGTTTTGCGCACAGCCCAGATTTCAGGGAAGCTGGTTTCGTTCCAGTGAGTCCAACCTTGCGGATGGCCGTTTTTGCCGTCGTGGTACAGCTTGTAGGACGCCGGCATTGGAGTGGAATGCATCACGCCATGGGTACCGTAGGCCGTGATGTCCCAGGTTTCAGTCCACGGCATCGGATCCCACGACATGAAGTCGATGGTGACCATCTTGTCGTCGTAGTTCAGAACAGCAGCAGCCGCATCTTCACGAGCAGAATCGCTCATCTGGCCAGCGAACTTGCTAATGCGGGCGTTAACGGAGCGCGGCATGCCGAAGTGCAGGAGGATCCGGTCGATGGTGTGGCAACCAATCACATAGAACGCACCGCCACGGTCACCTGGCTGCTTCATGTGGTTGGTATCAGCTTCATCATGGGAGCAGCCGGCGTGGGCACGTACTTGAAGTACCTTGCCGATCTCTCCGTTGTCGAGAACCTTCTGCATTTTTTCCACCGAAGGAGCGAACCTCCAGCAGTAGCCGACCTGGAACAGACCACCGGTACGCTCAACGGCCTCGACGATGCGCTGGGTGTCCTGCGGCCCACGACCGGCTGGTTTCTCACACAGCACAGCCTTACCTGCTTCCAGGGCTTCAATTGCCCAATCGGCCATCAGGTAGCTCTTCGGGTGAACCAGCACTACGTGAACATCAGGGTCGGCCAGGATTTCGTCCTTGGTGCGAGCCTCGAGCTCAAGCGCATCAACGAACGGCTGCAACAGCGGGCTATCGTCATAAGCGCCGAGGAAGCGAACGCCTGGGATACGCTTGAAGGCTTTGACGCGTCCCGAAGTATGCGGGTGGGTGATGCCCAGGCAAGCGACGCCCAGTGGTTTGCCATTCAGATTCAGCGACATTGTTGTTCTCCTATCTCACGAAATCGGGCGCCCGAAGGCGCCCGTCGTCAATCAAAGCTTTACAGCGCGACCAGTGCTTACGGACTCGACACAAGCATCAGCCAGGCGCAGGGCCTGGAGGCCGTCAAACGGGGTAACCGGCAGCGGCTTCTCTTGCACCAGAGCTGCAACAAAAGCGTCCAGTTCGGATTTGTAGGCCTGCTGGTAGCGCTCCAGGAAGAAGTTCAGCAGCGGCTCACGGGAGTCAGTTGCTTCCTGAGTCCAGCGGCGCATGGTAGTTGGGCGCAGGTTGTCTTGGAGCAGCATGCCTTTGGAGCCGAAGACTTCGATACGCTGGTCGTAGCCGTAGACGGCCTGACGGCAGTTGTTGATGTGGCACTGCTTACCGCTGGCGGTCTTCATGTGCACCATCGCGGTGTCGTAGTCGTCGTACTTTTCCATCAGGGGGGAGTCGACCAAACGGCTACCCATGGCGGTGATTTCCACCGGCTCTTCACCCAGCAGCCAGCGACCGATATCCAAGTCATGGATGGTCATGTCGCGGAAGATACCGCCGCTGTGTTGAATGTAATCTTCTGGAGCGAGGCCAGGGTCGCGGCTGGAGATGATGACCTGGCGCACTTCACCGATTTCACCGGCGATGATCGCTTCACGCATCGCTGCGAAGGTGGTTTCGAAACGGCGGTTGAAGGCCAGCATAACGCGACCGTTCAGGCCTTCGATTTCTTCGACGGCTGCCTGGCTTTTCAGCAGATCCAGATCAATCGGCTTTTCGCACAAAACAGCTTTACCCTGGCGAACCGCACGCATCATCAGCTGGATGTGGGTATTGGTTGGGGTACCGATGACGATGGCGTCAACGTCATTGCGGTCGATTGCGGCTTCGCAATCGGTCATCGCGTCAGCACCCAGAGCGCCGGCCAGGGACTGAGCTGCGGAAGCATAGGGATCGGCCACAGCGATCAGACGAGCATTTGGGTTTGCGGCAACGTTGGCTGCGTGAATTTTACCGATACGGCCTGCGCCCAGAACTGCAATTCCAACCATGATGAATTCCTCGTTGTTCTTAAAGTGATGGTTAAACGCGGGCTCAGAAGCGCGCCTGTACGAATTGGGCCATCGTCGAGTCGAAGGCACGCTTGGCCACGACATCCAAGGGCAGCTTGCGCAGCTCAGCCGAGATGAGCTCCACACCCCATGGGCCGCGATAGCCGGTGTCGAGAATTGCCTGAACGAAGTGCGGGAGATCCAGCTGCCCCTCACCGCAGCATTTACGGTGGTGGGTGGAGTCGTTGAACACATCACCGACCAAGGCCAGGTCAGCGTCATCGATCTCGACGCCTTTGATCAGCTCAAGAGGAATCTTGCTGATCTCATCAAAGCCCATTCCACCACGAGCGATGTGCCAGCTATCGACCATCAGGCCACCGTTAGGGCGAACGCCCTCGGATACAGCCAGCGCCTTATCGATGGTGTTAACGCTGGAGAACGGCAGAAACTCGATAGCTACGTTGACGTTGTACTCAGCAGCCTTGTCGCACAGGATTGCGAACGAGTCACGCATCAGAGGCACATCTACATCGCCCTCTTCAAAGAGCCCTGCCGCACATTTCAGGCGAGTGGCGCCGACATCTGCAGCGATGTCAAGCAGCTCTTTGCACATACGATCCGACACCGAACGACGCTCGCAAGCCAGGTGCCAGTCGATCAGAAACTCGACCTCCAGGTGCTTCATGCCGTTGTCCTGGAAAATCTGGCGAACGGTTGGCAGCCCAAGTTTTTCGATGGAGTGAACGATGTCGGAGTACACCAACCCCATGCCCCGCCAGCCGGCTTTGGAAGCTGCTTCGGCGCGTTCCTGCAAGGTGTAAGGACTGATTTCACTCTGCGCACCTGGGTAGGTGTCACCTGCGATAGTCCAGTAGGAGGCGATCAGATCAACTTGATTACTAGGCATGTCGAATCACTCAAATTACGAGGGAAAAGCGAACGGTGTTCGCGAAGCACGAAGCTCCATCCAGGTGAATACCGCCCACGGGAAGCTGGGTAAGGCGTTCAGGAAGATGAGAGTTGTTGAGGTCGAGCAACAAGAAGGACGAGCGGAAGCCTCGGAACGGCTGACCGCGAAAATATGAAGTGCACGAAGCTTGGGCTTGGCGTCTCATGGTTTGTACCAATTCTTGTTTTTGTGACGTTGAGGTGAGTCTAATTTCTCCCATGGAAGGAAAAAACCCGTAAGATCGGGATACAGCTTCCCACCTAGCGGGAGAATCGCGTGGATCCGTTCAAAGAAGTCGAGTTTTTTATCCAAGTGGCCGAGGCAGGCAGCATCAGCAAGGCAGCCGAGCGACTTGGATTGTCTGTCTCTGCGGCAAGCCGGCACCTAATCGCTTTGGAAACGAGGTTGGGTGTTCGCCTTGTGCAGCGCACAACAAGGCAACTGTCACTCACCGAGGTGGGAGAGGAGTTCTACAGGCGCACCAGGTCTGTGATGGCAGACCTGAAAGAAGCCGAGAGCGTGGCCAGGGACGCGGTAGTGCAGCCACGTGGTGTGCTCCGGGTTACTGCCTCCCTTTCATTCTGCCTGCTTCACATCGAACCGCTGCTTCCTGAGTTCACTCGGCGCTACCCCGAGATCAGTGTCGACGTGATCGCTGCCAACCGATACCTGGACGTGATGGAAAACAACGTAGACGTCGCCATCCGCACCAGGCAGTTCGAAGCAGATAACAACCTCACGATCAGGCGCCTGGCAGAAACCCGTAGGATCCTCGCCGCCTCCCCCGCTTACCTCGAGAAGAACGGCACTCCCAAGCATCCGATGGATCTTATCCGCCACAAAATGCTGGTCTACGACTATGCGATCAACCCGACCGAGCTGCCATTCAAGCGGCGTGATGAAAACGCGACAGTGAATGTGAGATCTTTCATTTCTGCCAATGACGGCCAGTTTGTATTGAAGGCAGCACTCGATGATCTCGGGATTTTGATCCAGCCGAAATACATCGTGCAGGATCACCTGGAGCGTGGAGAACTCGTCTCGGTGTTGGACGACTGGGATCTTCCACGCCTCACCATGAACATCGCCTTTCAGACACGCCGGCACATGCCTGCAAAAGTGCGGCTGTTCATTGAAGCCTTGGCGGAACGGTTCCGGAAAAACGACTACGAGCGCCTTTGGACTAAGTAGGCAGTTTTTCACAGGTGAAATAAAGATTTCCCGGAAATCGGTTTTTAACCGATAACGGTAAATATACGCTGACCCGACCACGCACAGGATTCAGGTCAGCCCAGCATGATCCACATCACCGAAGAGATCAGATCTCACATTCATGATCTGGAAGGTCGTCGATATCGCGCCATGCTTGAGGGCGATATCGATACCTTTATCGCCCTCTCCCACCCGGGCCTCACCTATACCCACTCCACAGGTGTCGTCGACTCGCTGTCGAGCTACGTGGCCAAGTGCAGGGACGGCTACTACCAGTACCTCAACCTCGACGTCCCAATCGACAACATTCAAGTCCTCGGCAACGTTGCGATTGTGCATGGTCGAATGGCCGGTGAGATCGTAGCCGGCGGCACACACAAAACGCTGAATAACCGGACCCTTTCCATATGGGCGTCATTGGGTGGCGAGTGGAAGTTCCTGGCCTACCAGCCCACCCCGATCAAGTAGCGCACCGTAATTCATCTGCAGCGCTCAGCCTGCTGCCATTTGCAGTCAACAACAATAGGACTAGAACCCGTGGCTATCGCGAATTTCACCTACACCGGTCTTCCTTCCCGCGTCATCTTCGGAAAAGGCTCTCTTCAGCAACTCGAAGCTGAAATTGATCACCTGGGATCGCGCCGTGCGTTGGTACTCTCGACTCCAGAACAGCGTAGCCAGGCAGAACGCATCGCCGACATCTTGGGCTCTCGCGCTGCCGGCATCTTCGACAAAGCCGTCATGCACGTCCCAATTGAAACTGCTCGAGAGGCCCGCCAGGTCGCTCAAGAACTAGGGGCTGACTGCGCAGTGGCCATCGGCGGCGGCTCTACCACCGGCCTGGGTAAAGCGATTGCCCTGGAATCCGGCCTGCCAATTCTTGCTATCCCGACCACCTACGCCGGTTCGGAGATGACCTCGGTTTATGGCCTGACTGAAAACGGCATCAAGCGGACGGGCAAAGATGTGCGCGTTCTGCCGAAGACCGTCATCTATGACCCTGAGCTGTCGGCGACTTTGCCAGTCGAACTGTCCGTAACCAGTGGTATGAACGCCATCGCGCACGCAGCAGAAGGTCTGTACGCACAGGACGGTAACCCTGTGATGTCGCTCATCGCTGAAGAAGGCATCCGCGCAATGGCCGAAGGCCTGAAGCTGATTCTCGAGAATCCGGAAGATCTGGATGCTCGCTCGGACTGTCTGTACGGCGCCTGGCTGTGCAGCACCGTCCTGGGCAACGTCGGGATGGCGCTTCACCACAAGCTCTGCCACACCCTGGGCGGCAGCTTCAACCTGCCTCACGCACCAACGCACACTATCGTGCTGCCGCACGCTATTTCCTACAACTCAGAAGCAGCACCTGATGCGGCTGCCCGCATCGTTCGGGCCCTGGGTGGGAAATCTGCCTCGGCAGGCCAAGCGCTGTACGACCTGTCCAAGTCCTTGGGTGCGCCCCTGGCGTTGAAATCCTTGGGCGTCAACGAAGCCGACATGGATCGCGCTACTGAAATTGCGCTGGCCAACCCTTACTGGAACCCTCGCCCAATCGAACGTGGTGCGATCCGCGAGCTGCTTCAGAACGCTTATGAAGGTAACCGCCCAGTTTAAGTTGCGGATTTGCCTTAACCCACTCAATCCTCGTGCGGGGGGTTGAGTGGGTCTTTTTTACCTCGTCCAATACCGCTCGTAGCCTTCCTTCTTGAAATGCTCTAGCAGGAAATCGATGAACAGTCGGGTCTTCGCAGGCATGTAGCGACGATCCTGGAAGGCAAGGTTGATCGTCAATCGCGGCAAATCCCAGTCATCAAGAACAGGGAGCAATCTGCCGGCAACCAAGTCGTCGTAGATGATGTACTTGGGCTGCACCAAAATTCCTGCACCGGCAAGCGCCGCAGCTCTAACTATCTGCCCGTCGTTCGACTCCATTGAAGGCTGAATCTTGACCGAAGCCCTCTCCTCCCCCTTGGTGAACTCCATCGAGTTGGGATGATTGGCGTGGCTGTAAATAAGCAGGTCGTGATTCTCGAGGTCGGCCACTGTTTTTGGATACCCACGTTGGGCCAGGTATGACGGTGATGCTGCAAGCACTCTCCGTGTTTCCGCCAAGCGCCGAATCGTGATGTTGGAGTCAGCCTCAAATTCTCGGGTACGAATAGCGAGGTCAATCTCGGTATCCATGATGTCGTAGTACCGGTTGGCACCGATGATCTTCACCTTGATACCTGGGTACAGACGCTTAAATGCCGGCACCAGAGGCGCTAGGTGGAGCATGGAGAAGGAAATCGTCGCCGTGATAGTCAGGGTACCGGTGGGCTCGACCAACGCCGCATTCACCGATGCTTCGGCCTCAGCCCATTCAGCAAGCAAGGCCTTACAACGCCCGTAAAAATCATGCCCCGCGTTGGTCAACGCTAAGCGCCGAGTATTTCGGTCGACCAGACGCACTCGAAGCCGACTCTCGAGCGCTGCCAGGTGTCGGCTCGCTGCAGCATTGGAGATGTCCAATTTTTCAGCGGCCTTGCTCAGCGTTCCCAGCTCTGCTGTTTGAACGAAGAGCTCTATCTCGGTGTAGCGATCCACGGGATGCCTCTCAGTTTTTCACAGGTGAAACAAAGAATTTCATTGTCAGTATTTTATTCCACTGGGAAGCACTTTAGCGTAGTTACACCAATTCGAAAATGCTGGGGAACCCCCCGACATCGCCGATTACAAGAAAGAAGGAACCAGGGGCAACCAATGAGAAATCTGGACGAACACACTATTACCCAGGCCGTTTTGACTCGAAACGCCAACGCTGATGACGCGCGCCTGCGCGAGATCATGACCAGCCTGGTTCAGCACCTTCACGCTTTCGCTCGTGAGACAAAACTCACCGAGCCCGAGTGGGAGAAAGGCATAGAATTCCTGACCGCAGTGGGCCAGATCTGTTCTCCGACGCGCCAGGAATTCATCCTTCTCTCGGACACGCTGGGCCTGTCCACCCTCGTGACGGCACAGAATCACAAGAAGCCAGACGGCTGCACTGAAGCCACCGTGTTCGGCCCATTCCACGTGCAGAATGCCCCGCAGTACGATCTCGGCGCCGACATCAGCGATGGTTTGCCGGGCGTGCCGTGGTATGTGCGTGGCTCGATTAAGGACATCGATGGGAACCCAGTGCCTCACGCAGTCATCGAGGTATGGCAAGCTGACGACGCCGGCTTCTACGATGTCCAGAAACCCGAGCTCGGCCAGGAGACCTATCAGGGCCGCGCGGTGCTGCAGGCCGACAGCCAAGGCCTCTACCACTTCAAAACCATCGTTCCTGAGTGCTATCCGATTCCCCACGATGGCCCGGTAGGCAAAATGCTGCAGGCGCTAGACCGCCACCCGTGGAGACCGGCGCACCTGCACTTCATGATCATCTCGCCGAACCATGAGCGCCTAGTAACCCACGTCTTCCGTGAGCAGGGTGAGTACCTAGACTCCGACGCCGTATTCGGTGTCCGCTCTTCGCTCATCGCGGACTGGGTGGAGCATCAGCCTGGCCTCGACCCCTACGGCCAACAAGTAGATTCCCCGTACTACACCCTCGACTTTGACTTCGTTCTGAACCCAGTCACCCGATAAGAAATTCCACTACAGCCCGAGCACGACTGCTCGGGCTTTGCCCTTCTCTGGAGCACCAACATGCAACCTGTAAAACACATTGTCATGTGGAATTTACGCGGTGACAGCGAACAAGAACGCACCGATAACATTCACAAAGTGAAGAGCGAGTTCGAGTCGATCCGACACGAGATCCCAGGCCTCAAGCTTCTCGAAATCGGTGTCGACTTCAGCAAAATCGACTACGCATGCCATGTCGTGCTGTATTCGGAGTTCGAGTCGGTTCAGGCGCTCCAGGACTACGCAACCCACCCCGCCCACATCCGCGTGAAAGAGGCCCTGGGCAACCTGCGTACCCATCGGTACCAGGTCGACTACGTAGGCTAAACCCACGTGACAGGAGCCCGTCCAATCAACGGGCTTTTTATTGCCTGTTGGTTCTCTACATGCAGCCTCATGTGACACTGCTCACAACTCGTAGCCCAAAAAAAGCCCGACATTGATGTCGGGCTTGGCGCTCTTGAATCGGCTTAGAACTTAACCGCCATCTTCAAGCCTGCAACCACTGCACTGTCGACCTCATCCACACCACCCGGGTGACGGATGTATTGAAGGTTCGGCCTGAGGGTGAGCCAAGGCGTTACGGCAAAACCGTAGTAGATCTCGGCATCGTATTCGGTATCACGGACGGGCATGAACGCCGGGTTTTCGAAGTTATTGATGCCCGCGAGCTGGTTAGTGAGGCTGGCGTGCTTGGCGACCGCTGGGTTGACGTGGATACGTGCGACGCCGAAACCGAAGTCGTCCTTCGGACGTGAGTCGAACGGGCCCTTATACGAAACACCTGCCTGAACGAAATTGTCGACCAAGTTGGTTTCCTTATCGTGCATTGTGGCATTGAAGAAGACAGACAGACCGCGATCAGTGGAGCCACCGCGAGACGTCAGCTGTTGCTGGATGACTATCCATGAGCCGTGCTTGCTGCCGTGGCTCTGGAATGCTCCGCCTGAGACCGGCTGTGGCTGGCCGTCGGCGCCGTCGAAGACATCGTCAGCCTTCGCATTGCTGTAGTAATACCCGGCTCGATATTCGCCTGGCAGGCCATTTACCTTCGGTGTCCAGACCAGCTCTACAGGGAACAAGGCCCCCTCAGCACCACTGCCGCTTAGCTTGAAGCCATTGCCGGTCTCAAGGTAGGAAGAGTTGACCTCAAAGGCCCCCACCTGCGCATAGACCTCTGGCGTGATCTTGTATTTCACACGCGCAGCCCACTGGCTTACAGGCCAGTTGTACCAAACGGAGCCCGCCCAGTTCGCCACCTGGGCACCGCAGAAGGCGTTGTTCTGGAAATCGCAGGGGAAGGTGTTGAAGTCCTCACCTTCGCCGAAGCGCCCGAATTTCACATCGAGGTCACCGTCCAGAAGCTCCTGGCTCAACCACATTTGCGTAAGGCGCCAGGTCTGACCTCGACCATAAACCTCTTGGGTAGAGCTGAGCATGCCGGCACGAGGATCTCCGATGCGGTCGCCTGCGAGATTACGGCCACTGCGCTCGGTGACCATCAACTGGAATTTGGCGCCCTGCCATCCAGCGAGCTTGTTCAAGTCCAGCGTTGTGCCCAGAGCAACCTGGTCGGTGTAACGCGCTGTCTTGTCCTTATTGTACCCACCATGCAGATTTGCTGCTGCCTCCCCCACATACTCAACGGTGAAGTCTGCCCCTTTGTCATGGAGCTCAGAACGCAGACCTCCCCAATCACCAGTCATATAGTTTGAGGCATCAAATTTTTCATCTGCCCTAACATGATCCGATATCAAGCCGATCAAACCCAAAACTGAGACGCCAAGCAGAACACGTGGATTTACGGGATGAAGATAAACGACTGACATACACTCTCCTACTTTTATTATTTTAACAAAGTGCAAGCTTATTAAGCAGAAGCTTCACTGCTTCAATCGCACGCGGACGAGCGTACCTCCATGCACTAGGCATCGAAGCGCGCAATTAGAATTAGGTTTTTAGATATTGGAATGAGACCAACTGGGGCTTAATCAAGTGATGCTACCGTCCTGGTAGCATCACTGTGAATCAACTACCTGATCAGATCACCACGAAGCACCGGCAGTGGCCTTCACTCTGGCCTGTTCTCCCAGGCTGGCCTTGCCCCCAAAGCGGCGCTCCATGAGTCGCTCAATCTCTTCCAGGGAAAGACCCTTCGTTTCTGGAACGAAACGCATACAGAAAATGATCGAGAAGACGTTCACCACAGCGAATAAAAAGAAGGTCATGCCGCCGAAGTAGTTCAGTGCAATTGGGAACACGAACGCAACGATGGCGTTGAAAATCCAGAACAGTCCGACCGCAATACCATTCATGACACCGCGAGAGTGAGTCGGGAAGATTTCAGACATCAGAACCCAGTACACCGGGCCAATGCACATTTGCATGAAGAAGAGGAAGACAAGAATACCAGACAGCGCCAGGTAGCTCTGAGTGAGAGAGCCCGGCATGAAGTTGATAACGACGCCCAGGAAGATCTGAGTCAGAACTACGACAGCGAGCCCCAAGAGCAGCATCGGGCGACGGCCCATCCGGTTAATGGCCCACATGCCGATCATGCATGCAACGACAGAGATCACGCCGTTACCGATGGTTGCCACCAGAGCAGCGCTGGTGCCCATACCAGTAGCCTTGAGGATGCTTGGCGTGTAGTACATGAAGGCGTTGACACCGGTAGCCTGAATCACGAAGCCCAGACCGCTACCTACCAGGAGCAGCTTGATCAGCCATGGCTCACTCAGCTTGCTAACGATGCTGGTATGAGTACGCTCATAGCTGCACTGCTCGACGATTTCTTTAACTTCTTGGTCAGTCTCTTTCTCGGTGTCACGCAGACCGAGAAGCACTTTTCGGGCCTCATCCACGCGGCCTTTGGTAACCAACCAGCGAGGAGAAGTCGGAACGAAGTTGGTGCCCATGTACAGCAGCGCTGCTGGTATCAAGGCAATCGCCAGCATGTAGCGCCAAATGGCAGGGTTTTCGAAAAGGTGGGCCAGGATGGCACTGGAGATATAGGCCAGACATTGACCAGAAACGATCATCAGCTCACTCTGGCAGACTAGGCGGCCTCGATGCTTCGGGCCTGCGAGCTCTGCAATGAAGACTGGAACAATCGAAGATGCACCACCGACAGCGATGCCCAGGGCGAAGCGAATCATGATCATGGCCCAGATGCTTGGGGCCAGGGCGCTACCAATTGCACCGAAAGCGAACAGCAGCGCCAAGAGCTTGAGAACAAGCAGACGACCATAACGATCAGCTAGCTGACCAGCAGCGAACGCACCTACTGCACCACCGAAAATCAGAGAAGATGCAACCGCACCTTCAGTGACTGGTGTCAGACCGAGTCCACCTTCACTCGGATCTAGGGTCATGAATGGGAGGGCACCCGAGATCACACCCGTGTCGTAACCGAAGGCGAGAGAACCCATGGTTGCGATGGCCGCTACGCGCCAGAGGATCTTGGATTTTTGGCTAGGCAAGGCATGGTCGCCAGGTTGCATGAGCATCTACCTTTTTTAGATTTATGGAGTTGGTAGTGGCAGGCTATCCGCGCTACATGCAAAAAAAAACAGGCGAAAGGGAAATGTGTTTTTCTGGCATGAAATTCTGGGGGAAGATGCGCGGTCATTATTTCACTAACCCCCGATCTCAACCGAGTACAAGGTGATGCGATTTAGCGCTTGGGTGCACCGTACCGGAGCTACATTCACATGCTGCATTGGCTGAGCAGGCCCCATCAAAGTCCGCTTGAAGACGCCCGCTTGGAGGAGCGTTTACAGCAAAGACAAAGGGTAGGAGATGCTCAATCGATTCTCATCAAAGCTGGAGTTGGTGCCCCAGTTTCGCCGGAGGGGGAGTTGCGCCATTTGACGCTGCGAACCTTCAACGACCCTGACTGAATCGGCAAGATCAAAAAACCCATTGGTCTGGCTCAAGTGCTCGAGGACGGCGAAGTCCGGATGAAGTTTTTCGGACGCTGATGAGCTGTCGGAAATGCAGACGTCACGGCCGCAACTATTCCCTGCGCAGCGCGTCCAGGACTACCCTGAACGCCGCCGTTTGCTGTCGGCGTGTGGGGTAATAGAGGTGATAGCCAGGGAACATTTCTGACCAGTCCGCCAATACCTCTTCAAGCGCGCCGCTGTTGAGGTATTCCTGCGCGTGCGCATCGGTAACCTGGGCCAGCCCGACCCCAGCCAGACAGGCATCGAGTATCTGCAGCGAGCTGTTCATGATCAGGGGCCCTTGCACGCGAACACGAAACTCGCTGCCATCGCGGGTGAACTCCCATGGATAGACGCCGCCGTGCGTAGGCAAGCGCAAGTTGATGCAACGATGGGTTATCAGCTCTTCAGGTCGCCGGGGTGCGCCGTAACGCTTCAGGTAGTCGGGTGAGGCTAGTGTAACCATGCGCATGGGCGGCCCAATGGGCACAGCCACCATGTCGGCATCAATGATCCCGCCCAAACGTACACCCGCGTCAAATCGGGCGGCAACGATGTCAGTCAGACCATAATCCGTCATCAATTCAATCGCGATATCTGGGTAGGACTCAATCACGGGTCGCAGCTTTGGCCAAAGCACGTGCCGGACGGCGTACTCGTCGGCAGTAATGCGCACCGTCCCTGACGGGTGTTGCCCGAACGCTGACAGCGCACCAAGGTGACCATTGATTTGATCCAACAGTGGCGCGATATCGCGTAGTAATCGGTCCCCCGCCTCCGTTCACGTGACGCTCCGGGTGCTGCGGGTGAGGAGCCGAACGCCGAGACGCTCCTCCAGGCCCCGTATCGTCTGGCTAACGGCTGAGGGTGACACACCCAACCATGCCGCCGCCCGGGTGAAATTGCGCTCCCTGGCCACCGCCACGAAGACCACTAGATCGCTCAGATTGCCTGTCTTCATTGTTAAGCTCAGCTTCAAACCGACTTCTGGATTTTGCTAATTATCGAATTAAACCGCGCTCGGTACAGTTCCCTCAATCCGTTTTCGAGAGATTTGACCACCATGACAGATAACAGGCTTCCCAACGCCGACATGCAAATTCACCGTGCTGGCTCGACCAAGGCGATCCAAGGGCCTGCTGAGTGGTTCACCGGACGCGTGCGCATTGACTGCGTCTTCACCGCTCCAGCCCCTGCGCGCATTGGTATTGCAGTGGTCAACTTTGAGCCGGGCGCTCGTACTCACTGGCACAGCCACCCTCTCGGCCAAGCCTTGCTGGTCACCGATGGCGTAGGTTGGACGCAATGCGAAGATGGGCCTAAGACCGAGATCCGAACCGGCGATCTTATCTGGTGCAATTGTGGCCGACGTCATTGGCACGGTGCGACCGACACCACGGCATTGCAGCACATCGCGATCAATGAGTTGCTGGAGGGGAAGGCAGTGGATTGGCTGGAGCCGGTAAGTGATGACGTCTTCCTGGGCAGCGCTGCGAAAAAGGACTGAGCCAAAACAAGGCGTTGCTTATTCCGGCCTGGAGAAACAGATCATGAATGCTCGACCAGCCTGAGGCCTTTACCACGGTGCGTTTCGATGACAGCAGTGGAACCCAATAGTCGCAACGTTTTACGCAGGTAGTTGAGCTGCACTTCTATGCGCTTGGTTCCCGGGTCGAAATTAAAACCCCACACATCCTTGAAGATACTTTGGCGGCTGACAATATGATTGGCGTTAATGACGAGAAGCGAGAGCAACCTAAAGGAGGTACCCTTGACTACAACACGCTTGTTTTTACAGATCGCTTCCCGTTTAAGGGCGTTCAGGTTCAGGTCAGCGTAGGCAAGATCATTCATGGTAGGAGGTATGGCTCTCATGCAATCCCATCACCGGCAGTTACGCCAAATACTCACCACCTACAAGCCTTCATCGAAACGAACCGCTTGTTAACATTCGCTGACCCGCAGATGCACAAGCCCAGGTGTGATGCAGCCGACAATACCCCCGATCAGCCCTGTGCAACTATTGCAAAAATGCGCCTGACCGATTCATTTTATGAATCGATCAGGGCGTTTAGGGGCGACGCTGGGTGTGCACTCAGCGAGGCGAGGCTGAGAACTTACCAAGTGCTTCACCCAACAGGCTCAACGAGCGCTCGAGGTGCCCGGCAATCGCGTTAGCGTGCGAAGTGGCGTGCAATTGCCTGCCTCGTCGGACAAAAAGTTCATCACCAAAAAACGTTCTTAGATCCCTGAGCGTATTGCTAATAGCAGGCTGAGTGACACCGAGCATAAGCGCTGCACAGCTCGCACTTTTCGAGCGGTGAACAACCATGAAAACGACCAACTTATTAAGATCAAGGCAACGCAGGCGGATGGGGTCAAAATCGGTACGCACAGTAGACAATCGAACTTCCCTCAGCAGGCGGCGGTTCTCATCAGGACGGCTGGATATACACCGCATTTCAGGCTACAGGCGGTGAACCCGCAGGACAACGCCTTATTCTGGAAGCTGAGTCCATAATGCCTGGAATCGGGGAGCAGTTATCAGCAGCGATATCCCGCGTATATTTCCCTGATCAGCGCATCGGAGCGCTCCCTAGAGAGGATCCTAATGAGCATGCTTTTCACGCCCTATACCTTGTCAGGCCTCAGCTTGAAAAACCGCGTGGTCATGGCCCCCATGACGCGCGCACGCGCCGAAACGACAGTTCCCGATGACCTGACTGTGCTGTACTACCAGCAGCGCGCTGGTGCCGGACTGATCATCACCGAAGGTGTACCCGTTTCGGTGCAAGGGCGGGGATACCTGTTCAACCCTGGGTTGTATACGCAAGAACAAGTCGAAGGATGGAAAAGGGTCAACGCAGCCGTTCACCAGAAACAGGGCTGCATTTTCGCCCAGTTGTGGCATGTGGGCCGTGTATCACACACCACCTTGCAACCAAACGGTGAAGCGCCTGTCTCGTCGAGTGCGAAGCTGGCAGCTAACTCCAACGCATACGCCTACGATGAAAATCATCAGCCTGGCCCGATCCAGGCCAGTAAGCCGCGGGCCCTGACGGTCCCTGAAATTGCTGACATCAAAGGCGATTTCGTCCGTGCTGCATGCAGGGCGATGGAAGCCGGATTCGACGGTATTGAAATCCATGGCGCCAATGGATACTTATTCGAGCAGTTCATCAATCCAACTGTGAACGACCGTACTGATGAGTATGGAGGCTCGATCCAAAATCGAATCAGGCTTCTCCTCGAAACCATCGATGCAGTCGCGGCAGAAATTGGCCGAGAGAAAGTGGGCGTACGTATCTCCCCATTCGGACGGCTTTTTGACATGGCGCCATTTGAAGATGAAGCCGAGACATGGGTAACGGTTGCGGCCGAGCTGCAAAAGCGAAACATCGCGTATGTGCATTTGAGCGACCAACTGACCATCGGTGCGGAACGGATGCCTGAAGGATTCGCCAAGCAATTCAGAGCATCGTACCGAGGCACGCTCATTGCGGCGGGAGGGTTTGATCGCGAATCCGCTGAAGCCGCTCTGGAGGCGGGCGAGCTCGATTTAATCGCCTTTGGCCGCCCCTTCATCGCCAACCCTGATCTAGTTGAGCGCATGAAGAATGGCTGGCCCCTTGCCACTCCTGACCGTGAGACGTTCTACGGCAACAGTGGCGAAAAAGGATATGTCGATTATCCATTCTACAACCCAGCCTGAAGAGCATCTGCGCGCTGAACCTGCCTGAGCCCAGTCCCTGGCCGTGGTGGCATGCGTCGGCCAACACGCACGCTGCGAACAAAAAGGCGACCTCAACGTGGGTCGCCTTTTTCATATAGAAAGTCACGCATCATCTGTCAGGACGGAAAATTTTCGAGTCCCGTTGAGCAAGTTCGAGGAGCGCATCGACGATCATCCGCACCTTGGGCTGAATGTAGCGCGTACGCGGCCAGATGACATGGATTGGCATTTCAGCCCCCTCATACTGCTGAAGGACGGGAATCAAGAGGCCTTGCTCGATCTGATCATGAACGAGCCACGTTGGAAGTTGCGCCAGCCCTCCCCCCGCAAGTGTCATCTCCAACAACATCTCTCCATCACCCATCTCGTGCTTCACGCATACCTCTTGCTCGCTGACATGCCCTTTGTCATCCAGCAGCATCCAGGTTTTTCGAGTGCCGTTTCGCCAACCGACTATACAGTCGTGAGACAGTAAATCTTCTCGGGTCTGCGGGACACCGCGCCGCTCAAGGTAACTGGGTGTGGCGCAAATCAGCAAGCTCTGGCTACCGAGCTTTCGCGCGACAATCTCCCCGTCATCTTTGAGCGTTCCAATCCTTACCACCAAGTCGACCCCCTCATTGATGATATCGACAAGCCGCTCACTAAAGCTCACTGACAGATCAAGCTTGTGGTATCGAACCGAAAGATCAATCAGTGTCGGCAAGATGTGCCGGCGGCCAAACGCAGCGGGTAGATCGACACGCAGCCGACCAACGGGCTCCTGCTGGCCGGTGGTAAGGAAACTTTCCGATTCTGCCAGCTCGTCAATTGCCCGAAGGCAACTGGCGAGAAATGCCTCTCCTTCACTCGTCAATATAAGACGCCGAGTCGTGCGATGCAGAAGCTTCACACCGAGTCGGGCCTCCAGGCGAGTAACACTTTTACCCACTGCAGAGCTGGTCACTCCCAGTTCCAGCGCTGCTGCAGTAAAGCTGAGCGTTTGAGCTGAGGTGACAAACTCCCTGATTCCGTCAAACGTGTTAACCGCCATTATGGAGCCCCGAGCTGAAAGGGGTGGAATTTACGCACCCTAATGGTGAAATTGTACCGAAATACACAGCCCTTGCTGCTGCCTTGCAAGCGCCCGGACACCGAATTTTCGGGGTGAGGTTTACCTGCCTCAGCGGCATTGCCTTGGCGGGCCGCAGCGCGCTACTTCTTAGGCACACCCACCCTGTCCTTGCCCACTAGCAGATACCCCAGCGACATCGCGACTACCCCCAACATTACCGCTGAGGCGTTCTCCATACCTAAGGCATCCACCAACGCGCCCATACCGATGATGCCGATCGCACTCCCCAAATATCCTGCGAGATAGAAAAGCGATCCCAAAGCAGCTCTGTGAGTACCTGGAGCAAGCGATGTGAAAACACCCATTGCGCCCACGAACGTCGCGCCATATCCCACCCCTGCGAGGACAGTAAAGAGTACGAAGATTGATGGCTGATGTACGTACAAGGCGACCAGGCACCCCACCCAGGCCGCGCATATCAACGCCCCACCACTGCCCATGGCGAGTTCAGGCCTGACGCGTCGGCAGAAGAACTGCGTTATCCCCGCTGTCGCCTGGAACGCGGTAACAAGTAAACCCGCCGAGGCATGACTGTGCGCTGAGACCTCCCTCAGCGTGCTGATGATCATCGAAGGCCCTAATGCGACGAAAACCGATCCAACTGACCATGCGACCACCAGGATCAATGAGATCCGAGTGAACGCCCGCCAGCTACCTCGCATTTGTTCGTCGAGGGTCAAGCGCTCACTGCCGTCACTTGCTTTGGGAATGTGATGCACAACCTCCCCGCTCCACTGCACGCGACACAACCCAATTGCAGTCAATATGGCCAGGCAAGCGTTAAGTACAAAGGGACTGAGCGTAGGGTAAAAATCAACGGCGATGGCAGCTGAGCTCAGCACCGGCCCCAAGGCTGCGCCGGACGTGAAGGACACGGTGGCCAATACCGCTGCATGCCGCTTGCGGTCTTGAGCATCAAAACCAACCAGCGCCGCATTGGCGCTGCCCGTAAGTGCACCCGTACCTACCCCGGCCAAAAAGCGTCCCAGGAAGAGCCCATCAAGCTCCGTCGAAAATGCGAATACCCATGACCCTGCCGCCACAGCAAACAGTGCCGGTACCAAGACACAGCGGCGATCCTCCAAGCGGTCGGAAAGCCTTCCCAGGACTGCCAATGCCAACAAGACGCCGATGGCGTAAACGGCAAAAAGCGAGGTCAGGGTTGTCGACGAGAAATGCAGGTTCGCTTGATAAAGACCGTACAAGGGGGATGGGGCTGTACTGCCTACGAGCGCGCTCAAAATGGCCAGGGAAACAAGCAAGCGAGCTTTAGCCAAAGAGTGATGTGCAGACACGAGTTAACCACTTCGCTAATCGGGGATGCGCTGACTATACCGATGCTTAGCCTGCTAAGCATTAGCCTGAAGGTTAATTCTGCTCGCTCGAATCGCACTGAACCCTTCCCCGGGGTGGGCGTTGTATGGACGGACTACCCTGGCGAAAGCGCGCAAAAAAGAAGGCGCCCCTTAGGCGCCTTAAAGAGACTCCCACCAAAGGAGATCGGGAGTTTTACTGCTGTGCTACAGGTGGTTTCTGGGAGACCTCAGACCACCCTCCCCCCAGCGCTTTGTACAGCTGGACTTGGGACGTAAGTTGAGCAAGGTGGTCGGTCAACAGCTGTTGCCGTGCAGACAAGAGTTGACGTTGGGCATCAAGTAGAGCCAGGTAGCTATCCACCCCCTCGTCATAGCGCTGCTGCGCCATCTGGTTGTATTCCTCGAAGGTGCGCACCAGGTCACGCTGGCTCTCTATCTGCTCCCCCCAGGTTCCCAACGCAGCCAGGCCATCCGCCACTTCGCGGAAGGCGGTCTGGATTACCGACTCATAGTTTGCAATGCCAAGATCCTTCTGGATTTTCGCGTAGTCCAGACTCGCCTTGAGTCGCCCGCCATTGAAAATGGGCAGATTGATTTGAGGGGCAAAGCTCCAGCTTTCCGAACCTGCATCAAACAGGCCGCTAAGTCGGCTGCTGGCGGTCCCTGCGGCCCCGGTCAACGTGATGCTCGGGAAAAACGCCGCACGAGCAGCGCCAATATTTGCATTGGCCGCAAGCAGCTGATGCTCGGCAGCACGGATGTCCGGGCGCTGCTGTATCAGCTCCGCGGGTAGACCTGCTGGTATGTCTGCGAGCAAGGGTTTGTCCAGATCTACGCCGCTCAGGTTTGCCGGCAGATCGGTCCCTAGCAACAGCCGCAAAGCATTCGCGTCCTGGGCAACCTGGCGGGTGAATGCTTGAACCTGCCCGCGTGCGCTGTCTACGAGCGTCCTTGCCTGTCGCACATCGAGATCCGACGCAGTACCTGCCTCGCTACTGGCTTGTACCAGATCCAGGTTGTGCCTGTAGTTTTGCAGTGTCGACTGGGTAACCTCCAGAAGCTGCTGATCCGTGCGCCATGTGAAATAAGCGATCGCAACGTTGGCGACCAAGCCCAACTGCACGCTCCGTTGCGTTTCTTCGCTCGCGAGATACGTTTCCAGCGCACTCTGATCAAGGCTACGTACTCGGCCCCAAACGTCCAGCTCGTAGCTCGTCAGCCCTACCTGAAGACTGTTATCTCCCGAGGTGATGTGTTGACCCGTTGTTGAAAGGTCCCCCGGGGTTCGGGAGCGCCCAGTGCGCCCGTCAACGCCAATCTCAGGCAGCAGCGCCGCCCCTTGGATGCGGTACTGGGCGCGGTATGCGTCCACATTCAGTGCCGCTTTGCGCAGGTCGCGGTTGTTGGACAGAGCCAAATCCACCAGCTCATGCAAGGCGGGGTCTTTGAAGAAGGTTTTCCAACCGATCCTCGCGACGCCTCCTGAAGATGGGGCCGCATAAGCGGCGCCCTCAGGAAAGGTGCTGGGAACCGGGGCCTCGGGCCGTTGATAATCGGGGATCAGGCTGCAGCCACCCAATGTCATCGCCAATACCAACAGCAGGGGTTTATGCGTCATGATGAGCGCCCTCGTGGATAGCTACGCGCACAGCCCCACGCTGCCTTGACTTGAACACTTTCGTCACAGCCACGTAGAACAACGGCACAAAGAAAATGGCCAGGAATGTTGCTGCGAGCGTACCTCCGACCACCGCAGTACCAATCGAATGCTGACTGCCACTGCCCGGCCCGTAAGCGCGTGCAAGAGGCAACGTACCCATCACGAACGCGATGGAAGTCATGATGATTGGACGCAGCCGCAGACGCGCTGCCTCAGTTGCAGCCTGCACCAGAGTGCGGCCCTGGTTTTCGTAGAGGTCTTTTGCGAACTCGACGATCAGGATGGCGTTTTTCGCTGCAAGCCCCATGGTCGTCAACATGCCGACCTGGAAGAACACATCATTGGAAAGGCCTCGCCCGAGGGTTGCGGCGACCGCACCAAGCACCCCGAGCGGCACAACGAGCATGATCGATACGGGCACCGACCAGCTTTCATAAAGAGCTGCAAGGCAGAGGAACACGATCATCAGTGAAAGCACATACAGTGTGATCGCTTGAGAACCTGCCGCTCGTTCTTCATAAGAAAGCCCAGTCCAGGACACTCCAAAGCCATTTGGCAGCTGCGAAGCGACCCGTTCAATCGCTGCCATGGCATCCCCTGTGCTGTAGCCCGGTGCTGGCTGTCCCAGCAACTCAACGGAAGGAATGCCGTTATAGCGCTCCAGCTTGGGCGAGCCATAGACCCACTGACCACTGGCGAACGAGGAGAATGGCACCATCTGCCCAGCCGCATTTCGCACGTACCATTTGTCAAAGTCTTCCGGCGAAATCCGAGCGTCCATTTCACCTTGGACATACACCTTTTTCACACGCCCCTTGTCGACGAAGTCGTTGACGTAGGTGGAACCCCAAGCAACAGACATCGTGTCATCGATCGACTCGATCGAAACCTGCAGTGCCCGCGCCTTCTCATCATCAATGGTCACCTGGTACTGAGCCTCATCAGCGAGCCCGTTAGGCCTGACGATGGCCAGCGCAGGCTCTTTGGCCACCAGCTTGAGCAACTGATCACGCGCCTCCATCAGCGCAGCATGGCCTCGAGCACCGTTGTCCTGGAGGAAAAGGTCAAAGCCCGTCGCGTTACCCATTTCCATGATGGCAGGGGGGACGATTGAAACGACATTCGCATCTCGGACAGTGCTGGCAAAGCGCGTTATCCGCTGAGCAATGGCAAAGGCTGAGTTTTCACTGTCAGTACGCGCCTCGAACGGCTTGAGTCGCACCCAGATCACGGCAGAGTTCTGCCCGCGACCCGCGAAGTTGAAACCACTGATATTGAACGCGGAGACGACACCGTCTTTCTCCTCTTCCAACAGATACGTTCGAACTTTATCGATGACCGTCTGGGTGCGTTCAGCACTGCTGTTGGGCGGTGTCTGAATCTGCACAATCAGCAATCCTTGGTCTTCATCCGGTAGGAAGGCAGACGGCAGATTTCTGAACATGGCGACGACGCCAAGCAGCAGCAATGCATAAATCACGAAGGTTCGTTTGGGGTTGCGCAAGATCCTGGAAATCGAGGACGCATAGCGATCAGTGTTTCGTTCGAAGACGCGGTTGGACCACGCGAAGAAACCGGTTTGCTTCTTCTGACCACCGGCATGCGCCTTGAGCATGGTTGCGCAGAGTGCCGGGGTGAAAACCAACGCGACCAGTACGGAGAGCCCCATCGCGGTGATGATCGTAATGGAGAACTGCCGGTAGATGATCCCTGCGGAGCCGCCAAAGAAAGCCATCGGCATGAACACGGCACTAATCACCAAGCCGATGCCTACTAGCGCTCCGGAGATTTGCTGCATCGATTTGTAGGTGGCGTCACGTGGCGACAGATGCTCTTCTTCCATCAGTCGCTCGACGTTTTCCACGACCACGATGGCATCGTCCACAAGCAGCCCGATCGCCAGCACCATGGCGAACATCGTCATCACGTTGATAGTGAACCCACAGGCGTACAGCACGCCAAAGGTACCGAGCAGCACCACCGGCACCGCCAGGGTTGGAATCAAGGTCGCACGCATGTTCTGCAAGAACAGCAGCATGACCAGAAACACCAGAACGACTGCCTCGAACAGGGTATGCACCACCGAGTCGATCGAGGCTTTCACCGAGGGGCTGGTGTCGTAGGGGTAAACGACTTCTACGCCGGGCGGCAGGTAAGGTTTAAGCTGGTCGACAGTATTTTTGACGCGTTCGACGGTCTCCAGCATGTTCGCGCCGGTGGCCAAGCGCAACGCAATACCGGCTGCAGGTTTACCGTTGTAGTTGACGTCGTAGGAGTAGGTTTCATTGCCCAGCACCACTTCGCCCAGATCCTTCAAGCGAATCTGAGAACCGTCCGGCTGCACCTTGACCAAAATTTCCTTGAACTCATCAGCGGTTTTCAACCGGGTTTTACCGATCACCGTCGCGCTCAGCTCAACACCTTTACGCGTCGGCAGTCCGCCAATAGCTCCGGACGAGACTTGGACGTTCTGCGCCGAGATAGCGGCGGTGACATCGCTGGGCATCAACTGGTAGCTATTGAGCTTGGCGGGATCAAGCCAAATGCGCATCGCATTCTGGAAGCCAAACACGAAGAAGTCGCCCACCCCTTGGGTACGGGACAGCGGATCCTGGAAGCTCGACACGATGATGTTGCCCAAGTCACCGTAGCTCAGCTTTCCATCCTTCGAGTAAATGCTGACCAGCAGCATGAAGTTCACCTGGAACTTCACCACGCGGATCCCTTGCCGCTGCACTTCCGCCGGCAGGTTAGGCGTCGCAAGCTGAAGTTTGTTCTGAACTTGAACCTGCGCGATATCAGGATTGACGCCCTGGTCGAAAGTCACTGTGATTTCAACGCTACCGTCACTGTTTGCTGCCGAACTGATGTAACGCAGGCCATCCAGGCCGTTCAGCTGCTGCTCGATGACTTGCACCACCGTATCTTGAACGGTCTGCGCAGAGGCACCTGGGTAGGTGACGGTTATCTGCACAGCCGGCGCCGCGATATTGGGATATTGATTGACAGGAAGGCTGTGGATCGCCAGTGCTCCACCGAGCATGATCGCGAGCGCGATCACCCAGGCAAAAATTGGCCGATCAATGAAGAAACGAGACATTGTCGACCTCTCAGTTTGCCGTCAAAGCGGTGTTCACGTGGACGTTCGATGCAGGCTGCCCTTCGACGACCGAGTCCGCCTGGACGAACTGCAGCCCCTCGGTGATAACCCGCTCACCTGGCCTGACACCACTGTCTACCAGCCAGGCGTTCCCTACCGTGCGCACAGTCTCGAGATCGCGCTGCTCTACATGATTGTCAGCAGTGATCACCCATACAGTCGCAACACCCCGGCTGTCCCTGACGATGGCCTGCTGAGGCACCAGAATGGCGTTTTCGCGGACCCCCTCTTTCACTTGGGCATGTACAAACATCCCAGGCAGCAGAGCACGTTCAGGATTGGGAAAAACAGCGCGCAAAGTGACCGAGCCGGTGCCTTGGTCAACGCTCACTTCGGAGAATTTCAAGGTACCGGCAAGCGGGTAGGCACTGCCGTCATCCAAGGTCAGACTGACCTCAGCCTGGTCAGTGCCCGAGGTTTTCAAATCACCCGACTTCAGTGCGCGCTTGAGGGCAAGGATACGGGTGATGGGTTGAGTGACATCGACATAAATCGGATCGAGCTGATTCACCGTTGCCATAGCGGCGGCCTGACCGTCAGTCACAAGCGCACCTTCAGTAACAGCGGATCTGCCAATGCGACCCGTGATAGGTGCAAGCACTTTGGTGTATTGGACATTGATGTCGGCCACACGCTTGTCGGCTTCAGCCTGCTTCCACGCAGCCACGGCATCATCATGTTGCTGCTGACTCACCGCGCGCGCTTTCAGCAAACGCTCATAACGCTCGGCCAGATTGCGCGCGCTGCGCAGATTGGCCTCAGCCCTGGCTTGCTGAGCCACGTACGTGCGCGGGTCGATTTGATACAGCTGCTGGCCTTGTTTGACCTCAGTGCCTTCCGTGAACAATCGGCGCTCCAGAATGCCCGCAACTTGCGGACGAACTTCAGCGACGCGAAATGCGGAGGTTCGCCCAGGGAGGTCGGTACTCAAAGTCAGCGGAGCTTCCCGGACTGCGTAGTACCCCACTTTAAGCGCTGCAGGACTCGCCGCTTGATCCTGCGCAGAATCACAGCCCGTCAGCAGTAATGCAGCAGAAAGGGGCAAGACCCCTAACGCGGCCCGAGAAAACGATTTGTTCATAGAAACTCCGGTACGTAACCGCTTGCGCACACGCGTGCAAGCAAGAGCCTGAAGGCCCAAGCTCGCCTGGACGGTCATGTAGAAATTTGGCGCGAATGATGATGTCGACCGGAACAGAGCCCGGGCGCCATCGCTTGGAGGGAATTCTAATGCTCGTCCTGATTTTGATTAATCAGCTGGAATTCCAGTCATTTCATCCCTGTATTCCAATATAAAAATCAGACAAGACGCCGTGCGCGTGAATACGCCTGCGCGTAGCGCTGTAGCCGTTGAGAGGCAGGTTGCAAAGAAACGGAGACTACGGGCGCTTGGCATGTTCCGAATCCTTTGAAGGAGTCCGGATGTTTGGCAAGGCGGTGAAGGAAGGATCAGCTTGAAGCGCAGGACAGCCTTGTGAAGACCACAATCGATGAGCTGTAAAAATTGGAATGTGGCTGCTGTTCACCTTAGAGCATAGTGGGGCGCATACCACTGCTGACCTGTAGCTGCGCCCCCGAACCGGACTGTTTTCAAAGAGGCGTATCACCAAAGTCGATGACCCGAGCGTCCTCGATGGACGGCATTGAGCGCGCGACATCGTCCGTAAGACGAAGCTTTACCACACGCACTCCAGCTGGCTCACCCATAACTGCGGTCACTACCGCATCGTATGCAGGGCTTCCTTCCGAGGCGACGACTTGGGCGGAAAGGTGACGCACCTCATTTCCGAGGGCACGCCGGACTGAATCACTCACTCCATTTAGTCCTCCCAGCTCTGCATGAACGCGCGCGAGGACACGATTGGTCGACCATGAGGTTTCATAGCTTGACCTTTTGTTCGAGAGGATCGGCGTTTTGTCGAGGGAGATAAAGCGCGGCGCCCCCGGCGAGAACTCGATTCGCGTTTCATAACTGATGATCGAGCCTTGCATACCCGCCTTCCCTGGCGCTTGGTAAGCGACAACCATATTCAACAGACCATCGCCATTTTCTGCAGTCGAGTAATTTGAGTGGATGATGTGATGGGCGCTGATTTTATCCGGTATCGATGCGAACCAAGCCACAAGTGACTGATGATCCTGGGCGAACACATGGTGCATCCGGTGACCGGATAGAAGAACGTTCGGATGGAACATTTTCAGGTGTTCATTGAGGTCACCTCCAGGTGCTTCCAGGAAGGCGAACCAACGATGGGCCAAATGCAGCGCTATGTGATTTGACGGTGAGAGGGCTTCAATCGGAAGGCTATCAGGCGTCATGCGCCCTCTCCTTGCATCCCTCTGCCTGAGCGAGCGAATGACTCACAACCCCACTTTTCCTCAGCGAATGGGCAATGCTGGTCAATGCATTCAGCCGGGCGGTCTCACCTGGCATCATGAGGTTGATCATGACCTCATCAGTACCATAAGCATCTGCCAGCTCACGTAGTTGGACCACGACATGATCAGCTGTCCCGTAGATGAGCCGCCCTTTGTTGCGCTCGCGAATCGCCAACTCATCCGATGACCAGTGATGGGCACGGGTACTCTCGATTGATGGCACCCGATCGAACGGGCTGGCACTCTCTGCGTAGGTAAGCCAGAGGTGAAAGGCCGCCGCATAATCCTTGGCTTCTTCAGGCGTATCTCCGACTGCTACAAATACGGCTACGACCACCGAAGGTGATTGTGAAAAATCAGTCGGTTTGAAAGCCTGGCGATACGCGCTAGCTGCATGCGGCCCATCGCCACGAGGATTGATGAAATGGGCAAAGGTGAACCCCAGGCCTGCCTGCGCGGCGACTTCCGCCGTCGCCCCCGAAGCACCTAGAACATAGGGCTGAGGTTTGTTGCGGGTCTCTGGATGCGCGCGCATGCCCTCATAGCGCGAGTTGGGCATATGGTTCCCGGTCACGAACCCGAGCAAGTCGGCAACTTTGCGGCCATAGGGGATCGACTCGCCTTTTTCATCATTGAGCGCCATGCTCGTGCGCCTGTCAGCCCCAGGGGCTCTACCGAAACCAAGGTCGATGCGCCCAGGGAACAGCGCTTCAAGCAATTGGTAATTCTCGGCAATCTTCAAACTGCTGTAGTTAGGTAGCAGCACCCCACCGGAACCCACCCTGATCGCCTTGGTTGCCGATGCGATACGCGACATGAGTATCTCAGGGGAATTGCTGGCAGTCGCTGGAGCACCATGGTGTTCCGAGACCCAGAACCTGTGGAATCCGCTTTCCTCCGCAAGCTGAGCCAGGCGCACGCTAGCCGCCAGCGCATCGACAGGAAGCAGTCCCTCATCCACCGGAGAGTAGTCAAGAATGCTCAGCTTCAATGGCGTGTGCATATTCACGCTCCTTCCGTTTGGCCGGATACTTGCTCAGGGTTGCTGCGATCAGGCCAGACAACCTCCAATCGAGTACGCGTGATGCGCCACTCGCCATTGATTCGCTTGTACTCATCGGCGTACAGCCCTAGCAGCAGTAACGGGTTTGGATCAGGCTTTGAAGCAGTCTCGAAGTCGATGAGGTAGCAGCGCCCCTCGGCAGTATCAGGCCCGGTCAACTTGATCCAGTGATTGGTGATTGCGTGCATGAACGGGAAGCTGCGCCGGTTATCCCGGTCGTAGAGTGCAAAGGCCTCCTGCAAACCGGATTTGATCGCCTCAATCCCCTCCATTTTTCCGACAGTCACCTCAACCACAGCGTCCGCCGCGAAGACCTCGCTTAGGGCCTGGATGTTGTTACCGTCCAGGTGATGGGCGTAAAGCGTTCTGAGATCGCGAATGGCTTCACGATCGATAAGCTGTTGAATAGCGTTTTCCACGAAATGTCCTCCAATGAGAGTGGGAGACCAGGGCTATGCAAGCGCTTGCGCAAACGGCGAAGGCCTTCTGACCACCTGCCTGAAGGCCGGTGAGTTTCAGCCAGCTGCTGCGCCCAGTCATCAGAGCTCTACTCTAAAAGGGATCGCGGAAAAGATAATCGGGCTCCGATTCCAAACATTCAGGAATGACAGGACAGAATGAGTGGGCATCGGCGGGGGGCGCTGATCAATGTCGATGCAACGCTTCGTGAAGGCGGGGATGGAGCGGCGTCGGGTCCGCCGAGGCCACCTCAGGGTTGAGGTGACCTCGACGGCTTGTTACTGCTGTTTAGGCAACGCGTAGGCGATCAACAGATCGCTTCGATCCGTTGAGCTACGTGCACCGCCGGCACTGACAACCACGAATTGCCGATTGCTAGACGGTGAAACAAAGGTCATAGGTGTCGCTTGCGAACCCACTGGCATGCGAGCTTTCCAGAGCTCTTCGCCGGTGGATTGATCGTACGCCCGCAGGAAATAGTCCTGAGTGCCTGCAAAGAAGACCAGGCCTGAACGCGTCGAAACGGTACCGCCGATGGTTGGCATGCCAATCGGGAAAGGCGCCCGGACTTTGACACCCGCGATTGCAGTATCCTGGACGGTGCCTGCAGGACGCTGCCAGATGACCTCCCGCGTCTTGAGATCAATACCGGTCACAGTCCCATAAGGAGGGGCTTGGCACGGAACGTCTATCGGGGAGACAAAGGACGAGTTGGTCACAACGAATGGCGTGCCACGCATAGGAGCGAACTCCGAGTGGGGCTTACCGTTGCCATTGGTCTCATGATGTTCGCTCGGGATCAGCTGCACGCGAAGCGGTATCCGGATGTCGTTGACGACCATCACGCCAGTATCTTCGTTGATAGAGACACTACCCCAGTTCATGCCGCCAAAATTACCAGGGTGCTGAAGGCTCGCAGTGGTGCCTGGTGGTGTGAAGGCACCCTCGTATCGCAACGATCTGAACTGGATGCGGCAGAGCAACTGATCGTAGATTGTGGCGCCCCACATGTCCTGCTCAGTCAGTTTTTCCTGACCGATGTAAGGCATGCCCACCGAGAACGGCTGGGTCGGCGCCGTTTTGTCGCCAGCCAGTTCTTGTTGCGGGACGCTTCGCTCGACCACTTCAGTGATTGGTTTACCCGTCTCCCGATTGAGCATGAAAATGTTGCCGGTCTTGGTCGTTTGGATCAACGCCGGTTGGTTGCCGCCATTGCCATCCGGGACATCATACAGAGCGGGTTGCGAAGGGATGTCATAGTCCCAGATGTCGTGATGAACAGTCTGGTAAGCCCAGCGCTCTCGCCCAGTCTTGTAGTCCAGCGCGACAACTGAGGACGCGTAGCGATTGGCCGCCTCAGAGCGATGCCCGCCCCAGAAATCGGGGGTAGAGTTGCCTAACGGTACATAGACAAGTCCCAGCTTGGAATCGTAGGCAGCAGTCGACCACATGTTGGGCGTTCCGCGGGTGTACGTTTCACCCGGTGGTGGATACTTGGTGATCGATGGGTTCCCCAAATCCCATGCCCACTCCAGCTCACCCGTGGCAGCGTTGAACGCGCGGATGACGCCAGACGGTTCCTTGGTTTCCAGGTTGTCGTAGACCCAGCCACCGACAATCAAGAGGTTGCCAGCGACAGTGACGGGAGAAGTGCCCATGTAGTAGGTGGGTTTAACCTCGCCCATGCCCTGCTTGAGGCTAACCTGGCCATTCATACCGAAGCTTTGGCACTCTTGGCCTGTCTTGGCATCAAGAGCGATCAGCCGCGAATCGAGCGTGGAGAGAATGACCCGTTGCGGGCAATCCTGAACCGCGGTCGAGGCACTGCGCACAGCATCAGAGACCTCAGTGGCGTCGTAATAGCTGACACCGCGGCAACGGTTCCAGACCTTTTGGTTTTGCACTTTGGCATCGTAGCGCCAGATTTCCTTACCGGTGTTCGCATCCACCGCGAAGACCTTGTTCAAAGGGGTGCAGATGTAAAGCGTGTCGCCCACTTGAACCGGAGTATTCTGGTTTTCAGAACCTGCATCAGCAATCTCTCCGGTACGGAACGTCCAGGCTACCTCAAGGTTGGAAACGTTCTCTGGGGTGATCTGCTCAAGCGGTGCGAACCGCGTTCCAGTCGGCGTACGTCCATAATGTTGCCAGTTGCCGTTTACAGCTTTATCGGCCGCGCCACTAGCGACCGCAGGACGAGCCGGGCCCTGGATAACGCCATGTGGGAAGAACATCGCGATGAAGCCGGCGACCAGCAGCACTGACGTGACCCCTGCACCTCCCACCCACACTTTCCGACGCTGCGTGAAGCCCACTTTCGAGGCCAGCAGCAGAACAGGAATCAGAAGAAGCAGGAACCCTGCGAGGCGTGGCACCATCGGCCAAAACTGGAGCCCGACTTCGTAGAGCGACCATGCGATGGCAGTTGCAGTGAGACCCAGATAAACCCAGACACCCAGCTTTTTACGCTGAAAGAATCCGTAGGCCGATACAACGAGCAATACTCCGGTGAGCAGATAGAACAAGGATCCGCCAAGCCAGGCAAGGTATACCCCACCTACGAGTAACGGAGCGGCGAGCACCAAGAGTAAACCGCCAAACCAGAGAGGTAGCTTAGACAGAACAAGTGTGCTCACTTGATCGGTGACGTCTTTTTGGAATTGCATGTGCGCACCTATTGTTTTTTTCGCGCTTTGGGATCGTACACAGAGCAGCTCTCAGCCCCCATACGCGGGGAATCTGAGAGCCTATTGCGACGCAGTCTTAATGAGGTTCGTGTGGCCCGTTGGGCGGGCAAATGATTAGCTCTTCAGCAGCACTGCGACTGATTTGGTCTCGGTGTAATGCTCAAGCCCGCTAAGGCCCATTTCCCGGCCAATGCCAGACTCCTTGAAACCGCCAAAGGGCAGAGAGGGGTCTATCTGGTTGTGACTGTTGACCCAGATGATCCCTGCCCGGATGCGCGCGGCGAGCGCATGCGCTTGGGTGACGTTCTGTGTCCAGATACTGGCGGCCAGTCCGTACTCCGTGTTGTTGGCTTCACGCGCCAGATCGTCGAGGCTCTGGTTGGAGATCTTCATCGCGGAGATCACCGGGCCAAAGATCTCTTCTCGATAAACCGTCATTCGATGATCGACGTTGGCCAGCAGAGTAGGTTTGTAGAAGAACCCCTCCCCGTCCATCTCACTGGCACCGCAGATCACCTTCGCACCTTCACTGACACCGGTGCGGACGAGTTCACTGACGCGACCAAGCTGGCGCTGGGAGATCAAAGGGCCGATCTGCGTCGCCCTATTCAGCCCATGCCCGAGCTTCATCTCGGAAATGAATTCAGCGACACCGTTGATGACATCGTCGTATACATCTTCGTGGATATAAAGTCGGGAACCCGCAGTACAGGCCTGACCACTGTTCAGCATGACGGCTTGAGCAACACCAGGAATGGCGGTAGACAGGTCAGCATCCGGGAAGACGATGACAGGGCTCTTGCCACCCAGCTCAAGCGTTACTCGCTTGAGCGTCTTGGCTGCTGCCGATGCGATTGCTTTGCCGGTTGCGGTACTACCAGTGAACGCGATCTTGTCCACCAAAGGACTGTTAACCAACGCGGCGCCGCACCGGCCATCCCCCGTCACTACGTTCAGCGTGCCAGGCGGAAGCCCTGCTTCCTCACAAATGGCCGCCAGACGCAACGCGGTGAGAGGCGTGTCCTCCGCAGGCTTGAGCACAATGGAGCAACCCGCAGCCAGCGCAGGAGCCAGTTTCCAGGCAGCCATAAGCAGAGGGACATTCCAAGGGATGATCTGCCCAACAACGCCGACTGGTTCATGGGTCGTGTAGGCATGCCACTCGCCGGCCAAGCCTACAGGCACGGACAGCCCATTGAGCTTGGTGCACCACCCGGAATAGTAGCGGAAATGCTCGGCTGAGTTCCGCACATAGGCGTCTTTGACAATGCCGTAGGGCGACCCCTCATCGAGAACTTCAAGCTCTGCCAGCTCTTGCGAGTATTTGTCGATCAGTTCGCCAATCCGCCAGAGCACCTTGCTTTTTTCAGAGCCCGAAAGTTTGCGCCAGGCACCAGAGTCGAATGACTTACGAGCAGCGCTGACAGCTTTGTCGACGTCGGCTTGATCACCGTCCGCAACCTCAGCGATGACTTTTCCCGTAGCCGGGTCGAATACTTTTCTTCGTGCCCCGCTCTGGGCGTCTTGCCACTGACCCTCGATGAACAGCTTGTGAGATTTACCGAGGAAGCTGGCTGCTTCACTCGAGATGGCAGGGTAAGAGAGATCGATCACATCATGCGCAGGCATAGCATCTTGCTCCGGCTCTGGAGGGTTCGAACGAACCTCATGTTGTATTTTGGTTGCCGATACCGAACCTAACCAATTCTGCGATTCATGACCAATGGAAAAAATGCGGATTTAGATACGAAAACCGTATCGCGCCAAGCGCGTAGCCCACCCCCCGGCCGAATCTCGCCTTAAAAAAGAAAAGGCAGTGGGCACGGATACCCACTGCCCCTTCATCAAGGCGACATTCAGGCTCAGGTGGACACGTCAGGAATGGCCGCCATAGGGCGGATAGTCAATGTATCCTTCATCCCCTCCTCCATAGAAAGTCGCACGGTCAAACGGGCTGAGCGGCAAGCTGCGCTTGAATCGATCTACCAGATCGGGGTTGGAGATATAGGGGCGACCGAAAGCAGCAAGGTCGACAAGCCCATCATCCAGCATGGCCTGGGCAGTTTCTTGTGTCAGCGATCCCGCGAACATCAATGTGCCGCGGTAGACCTCCCGGAACTCGCGCACAAATTCACGGTTCATGAGGTTTCCGCAGAGTGAATCCTGATCACTCAAATGCACATAAGCCAGGTCTCGCGAACTCAATGCTGCCGCCGCCGCCAGCCACGTTTCACGCTCATCCGCAAACGCTGGCATGGCTGACAAACGCCCGAAAGGCGCCACCCGCAGACCTACTCGGTGACTGCCAATCGCTGCTGAAATCATATCTACCGTTTCCAACAAGAAACGCAGCCTGTTCTCAATGCTGCCGCCGTACGCGTCAGTGCGCGTATTCAATCCGCCATTGATGAATTGCTCAAAGATATAGCCGTTCGCGCCGTGAATCTCGACACCATCAAACCCTGCAAGGATTGCATTTTCAGCTGCCTTGACGAAGTCTTGCGACACCCTGGCGACCTCAGCGGCAGGCAACGCCCGCGGGCGCGTTACCTGAACCTGACCCGGCTCACCATCGGCGGTATAGCCGTAGCACGTAGTGTTTTCGGCCAAGGTATCGACTGACGAAACTGGAGCGTTGCCATTGGGCTGCAAGGACGTATGAGAGATACGACCAACGTGCCAGAGCTGAATGAAAATCTTACCGCCCGCTTCGTGAACCTGGTCGGTAACTCGCCTCCAGCCAGCGACCTGTTCTGGAGAGAAAATGCCAGGTGTGAAGAGATAGCCTTGACCCTCCTGGGTTATCTGCGCCCCTTCTGTGATGAGCAAACCTGCACCGGCGCGTTGGCGATAATAGGCCGCGGTGCTGGCATTGGGCACAGTGTCCTTGGCTCTCGACCTGGTCATAGGCGCCATTACGACGCGCGAGGTTAATTGAGTGCCCGATAGATCGTAGGGAGTCAACAACGTCATTTTTTGCCTCTGCGAATGCATGCCACAATAGGGTTCGTCTTACCAAGACTCTTTTTTGAAAGGGGCTTCAACCCAGCCCTTTGCCCAAGGGGATGACTGCTCGATGGTTCCGGTCATGGATTGGAACAACCACGCCCCATTTATTTTCACTAAATGGTCGGTGTAGTTTCCAGCGAGCAGAAATGCTTCGCCTTTGGCGTCCGCACCGTCAGTGCGCATTGTCAACAAGCAGACGAGATTGAAGTGGGCAACCGCACGATCGCCCTGATCACTGATTTCAATGCGCGGCGCAAATATGTCGTGCTGGCTCCACAAAATGCCTTTGCTCAAATTTTTACAGTGTGCTCGGATTGCACCTTGACCGCGGACATCACCCCCCACACCTTTGATGATCCATTCCCCGTCTTCGGAGAACAAGGCGGCAATGCTATCAGGGTCATAACCATTGTCTAAATGAAAGGCGTATCGGTATTTAAGTTCTTTGATTTTTTCCCGATCCTCCAGTTGCTCAAGACGCTGTTCGATGGAGCGAGGCTGTGGCGACATAGGTGGCTTTTCCTTGTTGTTATTAGCAATCCAGCAATGTGCATCGGTGAATAATGCAGTCGGCCCTTGGCATGACCAAACTGCCGCACACACTTACAACGTAGCGATCGCAGCGATGTTTGACTAATAGAGTTTTTTGCTTTATTGATACAAAAACCGAATCACAAAATAAAATAGCCAAATGCCATGAATCCTTCCCTTGCCAGCCCCAGCGCCAAAACTTATAGCCTTTTCAAGCGGTTAAAGTACCGACACCTTTTCATGTTGGCGACTTTGGGCAACTGCCAGAATCTGCATCGGGCCGCCGAGACACTCAACATGTCCCAGCCCACCCTTACCCGGATGCTTCAGGAAGTAGAAGATGCTTTTGGGTGCGCACTGTTCGAACGCCAACCTCGCGGCGTCGTGCCCACCCCGGTGGGCGAAGAACTCTTGAAATTCGCCCATTCAGCGCTCAATAGCCTTGATCGCTGCGTAGAAGACCTGACCGCCAGGGCGGAGGGTGGCTACGGCCATCTAGCCGTAGGTGTCGTCATGGGTAGCGCACTCGATCGGGTGGTCTCGACTATCGCGACCATGAAAAGCGCCTCACCTCATCTGGGAATCCGGATGATGAGTGACACCAGCGACGTGCTGATAGAGATGCTGGAGCAGGAGCGGCTGGATGTGGCGATTGCACGTCTCGGCACCCCAGGCGATCGGTCCAGATTTGAATTCGAACCCCTCGGTAACGATCGTCTGGTCATGGCGGTGCGAAGTGGACACCCACTGGCAACGCACGCCCCTGCGAAGATGGAGGACATTCTTCAGAAATGGACGTGGCTCCTTCAACCAGCGGCGAGCCCAGGGCGAAAAGCCGTGGAGCGCTGGTGGGCGGACAGGGATCTACTCCCTCCCTCCAAAACGATCGAGTGCTCGTCCATTTGGGCGATGCTGCAGCTCGTGCAATTAACGGATGCGGTCATGGTGTTAAGCGAAGCAGTGATCAATGATCACGTCCGTACAGGGCTGATCACTGTCCTCACAGGGTACGTTATCGAAGGTTTACCGCCCTATGGAATCATTTTGCGCAAAGGCATGGGAAGGAGCCGAGAGCTTCAGAACTTCTTGAGCCATCTGCAACAATCTGCACCTGTTGAAGGCTAATGATCCTGCAAGCATCAGGGGCCCTGCGCGAACTGCACGTGGCCCCTGGGCAACCCAGCCAGACGCTACAGGCTAGAAACTCGCTCTGACCATGAGGCCCAGCAAGAACGCGTTATCGACCTCATCCACTGCGCCAGGGTGAACGATGTACTGCACGTTGGGACGCACGGTCAACCAGTCCGTGATCTTCACGCCGTAGTAGATCTCGCTACTGTATTCGTCCGTCTGGACGGGGGTAAAACGCGGGTCATCGTAGCGGGTGACCTGATTGTAGATGTTTACATGGCGCTGGTGTGCCGTCACATTCGAGGCAACGCTCAACCCCCCGATCGCGACTCCGATCGAGTCGTCGGGACGAGAGACAAACGGGCCATTGATGATAAGACCGATGTTGTAATGCCTGGCGACGAATCCAGTATCGCGATCATTCCAGAACCCTTCCGAAAAGACCTCGATCTTGCGGTGCTGATCTCCGCCAACATGGCCCACCGTCTGGCGCGCGACATACCACCAACCTTTGCGCCCCCGATGCGACTGGTAGCGAGTGTCGGGCTCGAACGCATGCTCATGGCCATCCGCGTTGTAGCGCAGGTCATCGGCGTCAGTGGTGTTATAGAAAGCGCCAAGCCTGAACTCCGCGGGCTGGCCAAATAACGCGCGTTTAGGCGTCCAAATGACCTCAGCGGGTATGAGAGCACCTTCCGCGCCACGGGTACTCACTTTGAAGGCATTGTCATTTTCTAAAAGGGTCGGGTTCTGCTCGAAGACTCCAGCCTGGAGAGCGACATCATCAAGAAACTGATATTTGACTGCGGTCGCCCACTGACCGATCGGGAAGTTATACCAGTCATCCCCATGCCAGTTCCCGCCTGAATTACCGCAAAAAATCAGGTTTTGAAAATCGCAATCAAACTGACCGAATTCCTCTGGTCCGAATCGACCCATTCTGAAATACGAGTTAGGTTTTCCCAAGCGGGTTTCGAGGTAGAGCTGAGACAGCCGCGTAACACTACCGCGCCCATACACGTTCTGCGTCTGGGTCAATGAACCTGATCGCGGGTCAGTCAACCGCGCCTTGGCCAACTCCTCGCCATTACGATTAATTAGCGTCATGACAAACTTTGAAGAAGATGCGCCTAGCAGTTTGTCCAAGTCAGCACTGACCGAAAACATGTACTGATCGGCGTAGGCGAGTTTCTTGTCCTTGTCGTAGCCACCGTGCGCATTGTACGCACTGTCACTTCTGTAATTGAGGTCGAAGTCGACACCTTTCTGGTGTAGCTCGTCTCTCAGGCCACCCCAGGTACCCAACATCCATGGCATTGAAGTAGAGGTTGTCTCTGCGATACAGGTTGCAGGCACACTTAAAAACAGGGCGAACGCAGTGCTCGCGCACTTAATCTCAGGCGCAGAAAATCTCATATTTTTTGTTTCCCTTCTTGAATGGTACCCTCTAGGCACCAATTGTTATTTTTGAGTCAGAAGAGCGTTTTGAGCATGCAAAAAAATAGCGACCCCAAACGTGAGGCCGCTGATAGAGAAATCAGAGTTTCCGAATAAGTCCTTCTTGTGCAACAGAGGCAATAAGCCGCCCTTGCTGGTCAAAAATCGAGCCGCGCGAAAGGCCTCGGCCCGCCCCACTCCAAGGGCTGTCATTGACATACAGGAGCCACTCGTCCACGACGCAATCGCCGTGGAACCAAATCGAATGATCCAGACTGGCAACCCGCATGTCTCGCTGCATATCGGAAACGCCATGCGGAAGCAAAGACGTAATCAGCAGGGCCGTATCACTGGCATAAGCCAGCAAGCTTCGATGAACGTCAGTATCGCGAGTGGTGAGCTGCGCAAACCTGAACCAGAAACTCTTTTGCGGCGCACGAGCCTTGGGAGCGCTAGGATCAATAGGCTCTACCGGTCGGATCTCCAGCGCATTGGCGGCTTCGTGGCGACGTTTGATCTCTTCGATCAAATCAGCATCCCCGGCCAGGAGTTCCAGCTCCGTCGGCAAGGCCGACGGAACGGCGACCTCAGGCGCGCAGTGCTGGTGGTGAAACCCCTCTTCAACAGTATGAAATGAACCATCTCCAACGAAAATGACTTTCGAATCCTGCCAGGCTGTGAGCCGCCTGCGGCTGAAGCTTCGACCGTCCTGAACGGTCTCGACCTCATACATCACGGGCGCGTCCGCACGCCCTGGACGCACGAAGTACCCGTGCAGGGAATGCAGTTTTTTATCTGCCAGCACCGTACGCGTCATCGCCATCGCTGCCTGGCCTAATACCTGCCCACCAAAAAGCTGAGGTAATCTCAGGTCCTGGCTCTCACCTTTGAATACATTGGCCTCCACCTCCTCCAAAGCGAAGATGGCGGCTAACTTCTCTGCCGGCGTACTCATCTAGACTCGCCTCGCTGGCGCGCGCATGGACAGGCAAAAGGCGGGAGACAACCTACCCACCCTCACGCCCATGCAGCGCTCGTTATGTCCAGTGCTTCACCGCCCCTTGTAAGCGGGCTCGCGTTTATCGGTGAACGCTGCAATACCTTCTTTGAAGTCTTCGCTCAGAAGGATTCGACGGAAAGCCGTGCGCTCCAATTCCAACGCAGCGTCAAGACCGCAGTCAGCGCCGCGTCGAATCACTTGCAACGACGCCCGCACAGCCAGAGGGCCATTTTTGGTGATGCTGTGAGCAATTTCCAAAGCACGCGGCAGAAGGTTATCCGAGGTAGTGAGCTCACTCACCAATCCTTCTGCGAGCGCTCGCTCGGCGCCAATAGGCTCGCCGGTCAGCACCATTTGAGTCGCCAGGGCGCTGGAGACCACTCGGGACAATCGAGTGACGCCACCGGCACCGGCGATGACACCCCACCGCGGCTCCGGAAGCGCGAACTTGGCATAATCCACAGCAATGCGCAGGTCGCAGGCCAACGCGATTTCAAGCCCTCCGGCATAGGCAAGACCGTTAATGGCGGCAATGATCGGTTTGGTCGTCGGCGAACCGCGGTTGATACCGCAAAAGTCACCATCGTCCAGTTCCTTGACCGCCCTCTCACGCAGATAGGGCAAGAAGGTGCCGATGTCGGCGCCTGAACAGAAGGCCTTGGTGCCGGCCCCCGTCAATACCACAACCTGGATCTCGTCATCGGTATTGATCCGCGACCAGATCTCCTGGAAGGCCAGATGCGTGTTCAGGTCAATGGCGTTCATGGCCTGAGGACGATTGATCGTCACCAGGGCGACAGGACCTTGTTTTTCGAAGTCGATAGCCATGATTATCCTCAGCCCTGCGGCTCAAAACGTTGACGGAGTTCGCGCTTGAGAATCTTGCCGTTGTGGTTGAACGGCATATCCGCGTAGGTGATGAATTCGACACGCTTCGGCAGCTGGTAACTAGCCAGATGCTCCCGGGCATGCGCGACGAGCAGCTCAGGATCACCGACCACCCCATCGTGCAGCACGATGATCGCGGTAACCTCTTCACCCCAGCGCTCGTTGTTCAGACCGATCACTGCAACTTCGCGAACGTGATCATGTTTTGCCAGCACGGCCTCGACTTCCTGGGAATAGACATTCAGCCCGCCGGTTTTGATCATGTCCTTCAGACGGTCGTAGAAGTACACAAAACCGTTGGCATCCATGTGCGCAAGGTCGCCAGTGTGTAGCCAACCATCCTGGTCAATCGCATCAGCCGTCGCATCGGGGCGGTTGTGGTAGCCCAACATGATGGTAGGACCCCGCAGGACGATCTCGCCAATCTCGCCTGGAGGTGCAATGTTGCCCTTGTCGTCAACGATAGCCACCTCGATGTTCTGGAAGGCCCGGCCAATCGATCCACGAGCGCGGTCGTAATCCTCCTCCTTGAGCACCGTCGCAATCGGGCCAGCTTCAGTGAGGCCATACTGGTAGTAAATCTTCACGCCAGGGATGCATGCTTTCATGGCGCTGCGGTCGTTTGCGGTAAGAATGCCACTGCCTACGTACCACCGGGTCATGGAACTCACATCCAGCTCCTTGGCGAGCGGGTGCAAGACGAACTCGCGTGCCAGCGAGGGCGGCATGAAGGTGTTGGTAACGCGCTCTTTATCGATGACGCACAGCACCTCTTCAGTGGCATATTTCTCAAGCAGCGTAGCGGTAGCCCCGAGGTACAAGTGGGGGAGCAACCAGCAATTGAGCGCTGCAGAATGGTGCAACGGCGTAGCGATCAACGTGTTATCGCCCTCCACCATGTCTGTGTCGATGATTTCGTTGAGCGAGTTCCAGAAGAGATTGGAATGGCTCAGCAGCACGCCTTTGGATCGCCCGGTCGTGCCTCCGGTGTAGAGAATCACGGCAGGATCATGTTCGCTCAGGCGGTCTGTCGGGTGGGGAGCGTCTGCATAATCTGCTTTGAACGCATCCAGCGACTCCAGATTCACCACGGGAAATCGCAGCGTTTCCAGCAACCCACCAAAGGCTTCAACATGTTGCTCGGATACGAACAGCACCTTTGAGCCACTGTCCTCGAGCATCATGGAAATCTGCTCAGGCGTTTCCCGATAGTTCAGTGGCACGGCTACGGCACCGATCTTGACGACCCCGTAGAACGCCTCGACCCATTGGCGGCTCGAGCTGGCAAGGAACGCGACCTTGTCTCCATGTGAAACACCCTGCGCCAGGAGCGCGTGGCCTACTCGGTTGGCACCGGACTCGAACTCTGCGTAGGTCGTGCGTCCGACCTTATCGATCAGGGCCACTTTGCTGGGGAAACGCTTGGCATTGTGGGTGATGTGACCACCCAGCAGCATACGGCTAGACATGAAAAATCCTCTTGTAATTGTTTTGAGGCTCCTCAGCGCGCAGATGTTCACGCAGCGTCCGAGCCGTCTGGACGCCCAGAATAACTAACCCACGTTAGTTTGCAATAGGGGAAACGCCGGATTTTTAGAACAAGAATGCCTACAGACAGCCGGGATCCAGCGGAAAAACAGGCCACGCAAGGCCTGAATACCTTGTAATTCAAGCGAAAGGAGATAAAAATAACGCTTGTTAGTTTCCTATACCAAAAACAAGATGAGGACTCACCATGCTAGACCTTTCACTACGCCTCGATGATGCAATCGTGCTGATCACGGGAGGCGGCCGAGGGAATGGCGCATCCCTCGCCCATGGTTTTGCCATCGCCGGCGCGACCGTCATCGTGACCGACATTGACATGAACACCGCATCAGGGACAGCCAAAGCCATATGCGACGAAGGTGGTAAGGCTCATGCATTTGCCCTCGATATCTGTGACGAGGCCGCTTGTATCAATCTCGCAGATCTCATAAGGCGTGAAATCGGCAGTATCACGGCGCTGATCAACAATGCGGGCCTGCTCTTCCGTGCCCCATTCGCCAGCGAAAAGAGCCCGGAGCAGTGGCGTCGAACCCTGGCAGTGAATGTAACTGGCATGTTCAATGTCACCCATGCCTTCCTTGCGCACTTGAAAGAAACGAAAGGCTCAGTTCTCAACATCGGCTCCATCCACAGCTACACATCCGGCTTGGCCTCACTGTCCAGCTACGTGACGTCCAAAGGGGCGGTCTTGCAATTTACCAAGGCACTGGCGTCCGAATTGGCCGCTGACGGTATCCGTGTAAATGGACTCGCGCCAGGCTCGTTCCCGACGGCTATGTCGCAAGAAACACGGCAAGATCCTGGCAAGCTTGAGGCCTTTCTCAGTCACGTGCCCATGGGGCGTACGGGGGAACCGCACGAGCTGGTAGGGCCGGCAGTGTTCTTGACCTCGCACCTGGCAAGCTATATTACTGGCGCGATGGTTCCTGTGGATGGTGGCTATCTGACCCGCTAAGCCGCCCTCCCATTCTTGAAGAGACATTTACCTGATGCGACCTGTAGGCGCGAAACGAGAAGTCACCGAATTGGCCATTCACACCGCTGGCGTGGACTTGATTGCCAAGTACGGCTACGAGGCGATGACCCTGAGAACCCTTGCGGAGCAGGTCGGCATCAAAGCTGCCTCCCTCTACAACTACTTCAGCAACAAGCAAGAGTTCCTAGCCACAGTCCTCAAGGCCGTGATGCGCGATCTGCTGATGGAATTCACCGAAAAGGTGGACCTTCAGCCATCCACATATCAGCGTTTTGAGGCCATGGTAGGCGTGCATCTGCATTTCCATACTGAGCGCCGCAAGGAGGTCTTCATCGGCAATATGGAGCTTCGCAGCCTGGATGAGGACAATTACCGCATGGTTACCCGCTTGCGCTCAGAGTACGAGCGTCGGGTTCGTCAAATCATCGAGGATGGCGTGCAGGAAGGAATCTTCAATGTCTCTGACTGCAACCTCACAACCAAAGCACTGATCTCCATGCTGACCGGTATCTGCACCTGGTATCAGCCGGGGGGGAAGCTCGGGCTGGAGGAGCTGGAGCGGCAACACATCGAACTGTCGCTCAGAATGGTAGGATTTAAATCCACTTGAACCCAAAACCCCACCTCGAAGGTGGGGTTTTCACTGCCAGCTTGCGTCAAGCCTTTTTGTAACGCTCCAAGCTACCACCATGCATGACCTTGCCGGGTAGCTGTCGACCGAAGATATCCTCTGCAAGTTTTGCGACTTCGATCAAGGCGTCGAGATTGACGCCAGTTTCAATACCCATCTCCTCACACATGAATACGAGGTCTTCGGTGCAGATGTTCCCTGCAGCACCGCGATGGCCTGCGAATGGGCAGCCACCCAGCCCCGCACAGGAACTGTCGTATTTCGCAACGCCCAGCTTCAGCGCGGCGTACACATTCGCCAAACCTGTCCCCCGAGTGTCGTGAAGGTGGAGACCTAACGCCAGGTCGGGCCACTTCTCGCGAATGGCGCCAATCGTCCTTTCCATCATCAAAGGATTTGCCCAGCCAACGGTGTCAGCAAGGTACACACCCTTGAGCTGTACATCGGCTTCGGTCGCCAGATCCAGCACCTCTCCCACCATTCGGACAACCTGGGGGATGGGCATATAGCCTTCGTAGTTGCACCCGAAAGCAGTCATGACGTAGCCCCACTCAACTGGAACACCATGCTCTGCGTACGACTTCAGCCAAGCGCGCTGCTCATCGAGCGTCTGCTCGATGTTCTTGTTGGTGTTGTTGACTGAAAACGCTTCGGACGCAGTTACCCGGATCGCGCCGATGATATCGAGCTGAGATTTGTAAGCACGCTCTAGCCCTTGCTGGTTCAGCCAGAGACCGGTGTAGCGCACGCCAGGCTTCTTGTTGATGGCAGCCGCCAGCTCATCAGCGTCCGCCATCCCTGGAACGCGCTTCGGATTGACGAAAGAAACGCAGTCAATCTGCTTCAGGCCCGTCTCAGCGAGCGCTTCAATCAGCTCAGTCTTCCGATGCAGTGGGATAGGATTGGCTTCGATCTGGAACCCTTCACGGGGCCCCTCTTCGTTGATCAAGATTTTCTTTGGCAGGTCGCTCATTTGTTTACTCCAGATTCTGACCAGCGTGTACGCCTTCCAGGAACTTGTTCGGGCGAAGGAAGAAGGAAAGCACCAGCGCCCCATTGGGCGATCGCGCCAGATGCTGATTACCGCGAGGACGCCAAACGAAGTCGCCTGCGACCACCTCACCCTCGTCATCTACGATGCTGCCTTCCAGCACGTAGGTCTGCTCCACCTCGACATGCTCATGCAAAGGAAGCTTGGTGCCAGGCGCCCAACGGAATAATGCAGTGAGCAGGCCGCTTTCCTTATCCTGCAATAGAATTTTCATGTCGATGCCAGGTGTTGGCGTAGGCTTCCAAGGGAGTGATTCAACGTTGATATAGCGCGACGCCAGTTCAGCGAGACCTTCAATGCCCGGCACGTTGGGTGTGGTAACAGCCATGACGATCTCCTCTTAAGCTTGTTGTTCTGCGGCGACAGCGAACAGGCTTTCGCTGTGCTCATCAATGAAGCGAGTGTGAACCTTTGCTTCGAGATACGCAGGTTCAGCCAACACGCGGAGCAGGAACTGACGATTGGTTTTCAGGCCGGAAATCTTGAGCTCGGAAAGTGCTTTTTTGAGGCGAGAAACTGCCTCTGCACGGTCTTTCCCATGAGCAATTATTTTCATGATCATCGGGTCGTAGAAAGGCGTGATTCGATCACCGGCTACGAACCCGCCATCAATCCGAACGCCCTCGACCTGAGGCATCTCGAGCGCTTCGATCAGGCCTGGAGCAGGCATGAATTTCTTCTCAGGAGACTCCGCGTAGAGACGGGCCTCAATGGCGTGCCCATTGCGCTGGATCGATTGCTGCGTCAACTCAGCCTCCACGCCCTCCCCCAGCGCATGACGAATTTGAGCTTCAACCAGGTCTACCCCAGTCACAGCCTCCGTGACAGGGTGCTCTACTTGAATACGCGTATTCATCTCAAGGAAGAAATACGATTTCGATTTGTCGTCGTAGAGAAACTCTACGGTACCGGCACCATCGTATCGGCAGAGTTTGGCGAGGTTTACGGCAGCTTCCGCCATGTGCGCCAGGACATCCGACGGCACGTTCGGCGCGGGAGACTCTTCAAGCACCTTTTGGTAGCGGCGCTGGATCGAGCAATCGCGCTCAAAGAGGTGCACAGCCTCACCATTGCCAAAGCCAAACACCTGCACTTCGATGTGGCGAGCACTTTCAATCAGCTTTTCCAGGAAGACAGTCCCATCGCCGAAAGCACGCTCGGCCATACGCTGTGTTGCAGCGACCGCCTCAACCAGGTCAGCAGGCGAATGAACAGGCTTGAGCCCGATACCGCCACCACCCGCTGAAGCTTTGACCAAGAGTGGGTAACCCACCACTCTGGCGGCATTGATCAGCGCCTCAGGATCTTCGGCAGTAACGTTTTCCGCGGCGGGTTGCACAGGAACACCCGCTTTGATGGCCAGGTGACGGGAGCGCTGCTTGTCCCCCATTGCCTTGATCACCTCAGCGGTGGGGCCAATGAAGGTAATGCCGGCAGCAGCGCAAGCGTCGGAGAAGTCGGTGTTTTCAGACAAGAAGCCATAGCCGGGGTGTACCAGTGTTACACCGTTCTCTTTGGCAACTCGCAACACCTTCTCCGCATCTAGATAGCTTTCCGCCGCTTTGGACGGGCCAATCAGAAACGCCTCATCAGCAGCCTTCACGTGCTGAGATTCGGCATCTGCTTCGGAATACACCGCAACGGTAGGAATTCCGAGAGCCTTGGCGGAGCGAATCACCCGGCATGCGATCTCGCCGCGATTCGCGATCAGTAGTTTTTGTTCTGTCACGATCATCTCCTAAAACTAACAGTTGTAAGTCACTAGCATCGATACGTTCGCCTCTGCTTGTGCGCCGCTATCTCTAGGCAATGCGACCATAAGCTGAAAAACGACGACCAGGCTTGTGCTGGAAACAAAGCCTAGCTATATTCTCGAAAACTAACAACGGTTAGTAAAACAAAAAAGGAGAATCCCTTGAGCACAACGCAGCTCCTGGTCGAGCGCCAAGGCCCCCGCGCCACCATCATCCTGAGCAATCCTGCCAAGCGAAATGCGATCGCCACCGCAACTGCCAGGAACCTGGTCGACACGTTGATACAGCTGGATGGTGAGCAGGACATCCGAGTCATTGTCATCACGGGTGAAGGCGAGTGCTTCTCCTCTGGCGGTGACCTCGACGAATTTCTTTCGACTGTCGATGCAGGTGGTACCCAGCTGTGGGAAACCGGCGAACCTTGGCAGCGCCTTTTCAGCGTAATTCCGACCCTGAGTAAGCCGGTGATTGCCCGCGTCGTTGGCCCAGCCATGGCTGGAGCGTGCGGCCTGGTCGCTGCGTGCGACTTTGCGTATTGCACCGAAGGCGCCAAGTTCGGCTCTCCGGAAGTGAAGATTGGCCTCTTCCCGCTTTTCATCCTTCCGGCGCTTCTAGGTCGGCTGGGAGAGCGCCACGCCCTGGATCTGGCCCTCACCGGCCGCACCATTGATGCCCAGGAGGCCTACCGCATGGGCCTCGTCAATCACGTTGCGACGGCTGATGAAATCGACACGCTGGTAGACCAGCTGGTGAAAACCTTCACACATCTGGAGCCCGCCACTGTCCGTCGGGGCAAGCACGCGTTCAACAAGATCTCGTCCGTCGGCCTGATTGAAGGCTTGGAACTGGCCCGCGGCCTGCGTCCTGCCTTCATGTGCTCCGAAGAGCTTCGTCGCGGTATCGAGAAATTTTTTGCCAAGAAAGAGGTGAAGGCATGAGCGGCTACGAAAACGTAAAAGAACTGCAACGTCGCGTCGAAATTGCACGCGCCGGCGGTTCAGACAAAGCAAAAGAAAAACACCAGGCTCAAGGTAAGATCCTGGTCCGCGACCGTCTCAACATGCTCTTCGACAACGGTGAGTACCTTGAGGACGGTTTGCTGGTCGGCGCATCTCGCGGAATGCCTGGCGACGCCGTGGTAACTGCAATTGGCAAGATCAACGGCCAAGAAGTCGCTGTCATTGCAAACGACATGACTGTCAAAGCGGGCACTTGGGGCTACCACACCTTCCGTAAAATCGTTCGCATGCAAGAAATTGCTGTGGATGCCAAGATGCCAATCATCTACCTCGTGGACAGTGCTGGCGCTCGTATCGACAGCCAGTTCGATTGCTACCTGGGAAGGATCGCATGGGGCAACATTTTCTACACGCAAGTGCAAATCTCGGGTGTAGTACCCCAGGTCTGCGTCATGTTCGGCCCCTCTCCCGCGGGTTCTGCCTATGTACCAGCGTTGTGCGACCTGGTCATCATGGTCGACAAACAGGCAACTGCTTACCTGGGTTCTCCGCGGCTGGCTGAAGCGGCAATCGGCGAGAAGGTAACTGAAGAGCAAATGGGCGGTGCTCGCATGCACTGCGCCATGAGCGGGCTCGGCGACTACCTGGCGCAAAATGAAGAAGAAGCACTCAAGGCAGCTGCTGACTACCTTCGCTTCTTCCCAAGCCACAACAGCCAGCTTCCTCCTCTGCGTGAGCCGAAACAGCCCGCGTCCAAACGTTCGATCACCGAAATCGTCCCCGCAGACCAGAACCGTCCGTTTGAGGTGAGGGAGCTCGTTGAATCGCTTGTGGACGAAGACTCGATCTTTGAAGTGAAGGCGCTCTTTGCCAAAGAGATCTACACCGCGTTCGCTTACCTGGGCGGCCGCCCTGTCGGGATTATCGCGAACAACTCGAAGAACAAAGGCGGTGTTCTGTTCAACGACAGCGCAGACAAAGCTACCCGTTTCATCTGGGCGTGCAACGCCTTCAACATTCCACTGCTTTTCCTGCAGGACATCAGTGGCTACATGATCGGTAGCGCCGTGGAAAAAGCGGGGATCATCCGTCACGGCGCCAAGCTGCTGCATGCCGTGTGCGAGGCGAAGGTGCCGCGCATCTCCGTCATGGTTCGCAAAGGTTACGGCGGTGGCTACCTGGGTATGTCAGGTGGTCCGACCATGCCTGACGCACAGCTCGCCTTGCCGGGTGCAATGCCGGCTCTGATGGGCCCAGAGGCTGCCATCAACGCCATCCACTACAACGAGATCCAGGCCCTGGAAGGTGAAGCGCGAGCTGCGTTCATCGATGAGAAGCAGAAGGCCTACGCCAAGGACATCAACGCGTTCGATCCTGCGGATCAATTCTCCTTCGAAGCGGTTATCGATCCAGACGATCTGCGTGACGAGCTGATCAAGCGCTTTGCCTTGTACAGCCGCCGTGAAATTCCTCGCATCGATCGCCGCAACGGCATCTACCCGGTTTAACCCCTGACAATTAGAAAGGATTTAGCTGATGAGCGAAATCAAAGCACCCATGGCCGGCAACATTTGGAAGATCAACGTTCAGGTGGGGCAGGAGATCAACTTCGGCGATGAAGTCATCATCATGGAATCCATGAAGATGGAGATCCCGGTAGAGGCCGATGACTCGGGCGTCGTTAAAGAAATCAAGGTCGTAGAAAACGACACCGTCGACGACGGGCACGTTCTCATTGTCCTGGGTTAATCCTGAGAGATTTTGTCCATGAAAATTGCATCCTTCATCTATGACGGGCGCAGTTCGTACGGTGTCGTTGATGGCGACACCGTTTCGGACGCCGGCGCAGTGCTCGGTCAACGTTATTCCGATTTGCGCTCCGTTCTAGCGTCCAGCAACGGTCTGGATGAACTCGCTGCGCTGCGCGATGCGCCGACGCTGAGCGTAGACCAGGTCCAATGGCTGCCAGTCATCCCAAACCCCGACAAGGTGCTGTGTGTCGGCCTGAACTACCTGAAGCATATAGTCGAGACTGGCCGCGAAGTACCAAAGCACCCCACCCTGTTCACTCGATTCGCGAGTGCTCAGGTTGGTCATGATCAGCCACTCATCCAACCCAAGGCCTCTGCTGCTTTCGACTTTGAGGGCGAGCTGGCGATCGTCATAGGCAAATCGGGTCGGCACATCTCAAAAGAAAATGCGCTTCAGCACGTAGCCGGTTACAGCCTTTTCAACGACGGATCCATTCGTGATTGGCAGCGACACACCCTGCAGTTCACTGCAGGTAAGAATTTCGTCGGGAGCGGTAGCTTTGGCCCTTGGCTCGTCACCCAGGACGAAATCACCGATATCGACAGCCTCGTCCTGGAGACGCGCCTGAACGGTGAGGTGGTTCAGCGTGAAGGCCTTGATGATCTGCTGTTCAAGATCCCTGAGTTGATTGAATACATCTCAACCTTCACCGAGCTTCTGCCGGGAGATGTGATCGCAACTGGAACCCCCGGTGGCGTAGGTGCATTCCGTACCCCGCCATTGTGGATGAAACCTGGTGATGTTGTTGAAGTTGAAGTGGAGGGAATCGGAACACTCAAAAATACCGTAAATGCTGAGTAATACTTAAATGGTGGAAGGCGTCCACGCGCGCCTTTCATTCGAAGTCCGCACAATAACAACACTGGACTCACCATGAAATCGACGATCGACGCCTCCAGCTGGCGCCTTGCTGAAGCTACCGCAATCAATCGTGTGCTGTTTCGAAAAATAGCACTGCGGGTTATCCCTCTGATCTTTGTCGCCTACATCTTCGCCTTCCTTGATCGGGTGAACATCGGCTATGCGAAGCTTCAGATGCTCCCCGACCTAGGCTTGACCGAAAGCCAATACGGCTTCGCGGCGGGCATCTTTTTTATTGGCTACGCGCTGTTCGAGATCCCAAGCAATCTACTGCTAGACAAGATAGGCGCCCGCAAAACCATGACGAGAATCATGGTGCTCTGGGGGCTTGCATCGGCCGCTACCATGCTTGTCACGACCGCACAGCAGCTCTATCTCTTGCGTTTGCTGCTTGGCATCTTTGAAGCTGGATTCTTCCCCGGCGTGATTCTCTATCTGAGCTACTGGTTCCCAAGCTATATGCGCGGTCGAGTCACCGGCACGCTTCTGCTTGCCACACTTGTTGCGCCGATCCTGGGGGGCCCAATCTCCGGCATCATCATGGAGTCAATGAATGGTGTTTCTGGCTTGGCGGGATGGCGGTGGCTGTTCTTGCTTGAAGCCGTACCCATCATCTTCATCGGGATCGCCTGCTTCCTGTTGCTTTGCGATAAGCCCGAACAGGCGCGCTGGCTCAGCACCGATGAGAAGGCTCTGCATCAAGAGCTGATGGCTCATGACAAGGCAACGCTCGACCCGGATGCGGTCAACCCACACAGTGGCCAGGCGATATTCAGCGCGCTCATCGACCCGAAAGTCTATGTGCTGGCGTTCCTCTATTTCAGCTCCGCTCTCGGTACCTACGCGTTCAATTTCTGGCTGCCGACCACGATCCAAAAGCTCGGTGTTTCCAGCATCACCCACATTTCGCTCTACGCAATGCTCCCCTTCACCTGCGCCGCCCTTGGGATGATTTTGATCGGTCGCAGCTCTGACCTGCGACGCGAGCGACGCATGCATTACTGCATCAGTATCTTGTTCGGGGCAGCAATGCTGTCCCTCTCTACCTTCTCTACTTCCCTCCCCCTGTCCCTCGCCTTGTTGGGTGGAGCAGCGTTCGGGTTCAGTGGGGCAATCATCGTCTGCTGGGCAATTCCAGCGACCTACCTCAAAGGCAAAAGTGCGCCGGCAGGGATTGCATTGGTCAGCTCGTTGGGCTCGCTCTGCGGTTTCGCTGCACCTTCGATCATTGGTCTTGCGCGCGAATTGACGGGTAAGGATCACGCGGGCATGTATGCGATCAGCCTGATCATGGTGATCGCAGCGCTCTGCATGCTCACGCTCATGCCTAAGCATGCCCTTGCTGTCGGTAAACCTGACTGACTGATTTCCTCTCCAGTGGCCGGGAAGGCACATGGCCCCGGCTTCTTCGCAATCAATAAGCCCAGGAGACTAGGATGTTCTTGAACCTATCCGAAGAAGAGCAGCTGTACTGCGATGCAGTGGAAGGCACGATCAACAGGGTGGCTCCCGTTGAGCATGTACAGAAGCTGGATAATGCCAAGAAATTTGATTTCGACCTGCATAAAGCACTGGCTGAGCTTGGCGTCTGGGGCGTGGGTATCGACGAAGACTTCGGGGGATCCGGGGGAACGCCCAAGCTGCAGGTTCTGACCCTGGAGGCGCTAGGCCGCAGGGCCACCTCCATGGCAGTCTTCGGCGTCGTTCAGTTCATGGCTACGCGACTGCTCAGCCAATACGGGACGCCACAGCAGCAAGATCAATACCTGGCTAGACTTTGCGCTGGCGAGATCAAAGCATCGTTCTGCCTGACTGAAGAAAGTGGTGGCACTGACATCCTGCAGGCGATGCGCACCAAGGCCAAGCGAGTTGATGACGGTTGGCGACTCACCGGTGGCAAATATTGGATCAGTGGCGCGATCCACGCTGACCTGCTCATTGTCCTCGCTCGCACCGGCGACCACCGCTCGCGCGGCGTAACCATGTTCCTCGTCGATAAGTCAGCACCTGGCGTTTCGGCCTCAGAGATCAATACCTTCGCTATCAACAGCTACGACACCTGCTCTGTTGCCTTCGACGACGTAAAGCTCTCGGATGACGCAGTGCTGGGCGAAGTCGATCAGGGTTTTATCCAAGTGTTGAGCACGCTCAACGCTGAGCGGCTGAACGCCGCTGCAGTTGCCGTTGGGATTGGTCGAGGCGCTCAGCAGCTGGCAGTTGAGTACGCCAAGGATCGCAAAGCGTTCGGGCGACCTATCGGTCAGTTCCAGGCGCTACAGCATCGCCTGGTATATGCCGGCGTCGCGCTGGAGCAGGCGTGGCTCACGACCCAAATGGCTGCGATTGCAGAGGAGCAAGGCCATCAGAATATCGAAGTTTCCAGCGCCGTCGCCAAGCTTGCCGCCAGTAAAGCTGCCAACGAAGCGGTCAGGGTTGGCATGGAGTCAATGGGGGGAGCTGGCTTTGATCTGGAATATCCGATGCAACGCTACTATCGCGATATTCGCCTCTACTCTTTTGCACCACTGACCGACGACATGCTTGCAAACCTGCTGGGTGAGCGCTGGCTTGAGTTGCCTCGATCATTTTGAAATCAAAACCTCGCGATGGGTACTAGAGCGCCGTTATTACAGCTTCAATGCCGCAGGCATGCGTGCATGCCTGCGTAATAGTACACACGCGCACACGAATGAATGAGCAACCTCAAACGACAATTCGTGGCCCTAAAACGCTCATAAACATGCGTTACCTCCCCAAACAACAACAATAAGGAAGGTACATAAGATGTCACGCCATTGCGCAATGCTGATGGGCGCTCTCTGCATCTCCTCATTTCAGGCAAATGCAGCGGAAAACCCATTCTTAGATGACGCAAGACTCCGGCTTACCCATAAGAATTTTTTCTTCCACCGAGATTTCCGTAACGGCAGTTCAAGTGCAACCGGCACAAACGCCTTCAAGCCCGTTAACGAAAGAAATGGTTACGCACAGGAGTGGGCCCAAGGCTTTCTTCTGGATTATCAGTCCGGCTTTACACCCGGAGCAATCGGTCTTGGGGTAGATGCCAATGCCATCTTAGGCCTCAAGCTGAGTGCAGGAGGCGGTACGGCAGGCTTGCGACTGCTACCCATCGACGGCGATGGCAAGCCTGGCGATGAATATTCCAGGGTGGGTGGCGCGCTAAAGCTTCGTGCATCAAAAAGCACGCTGAAGTATGGCGAACAGATGCCAATGACACCTGTACTGGCGGTGAATACTGTTCGGCTATTCCCCAGCGCCGCCACGGGCCTTCAGTTAAACGTTAACGAATTTGACAACTTCACTGTGGAGGCAGGCCACTACACGAGACAGACCGGCGTTGACGCCTCCAACAGCGACGACAAATTCACGACTGACTACGCCCTCAAGCGTGGAGGGACTGCCATCACCTACGACTCGGCTAGTTTTATTGGCGGGCGATATCAGCAAGATAATTTATCGTTCGCTCTCTATGCAGGTCAGTTGGAAGAGGCTTGGCACCAATACTACGGCAACAGTAAGTACGCTTACGCCATTGATGAAGGCCAAAGGGTCGCTTTCGACTTCAACATTTACCGTACCTTAAACTATGGCAAAAGCATCGCGGGCCCCATCAACAACACGTCCTGGTCATTTTCCAGTGCCTACACTACCGGCGGCCATACATTCTCAGTCATTCACCAGCGGGTCAACGGTGACGAACCCTTGGACTGGATCGGCTTTGGCACCATGGGCGGAACCATTACCATCGGGAATGCTGTCCAGTACGCGACGTTCACCGAGGCCAATGAGCGATCCTGGCAACTGAGATACGACTTCGACTTCGCAGCCCTAGGCATACCAGGGCTTAGCTTCATGACGAGATATGTCAGGGGGGATGGTATGAACAACGCGCACAGTCATAACCCCTTCTACACCGCTCGCCACGTGTACGACAACGACAAGGATAACAAGCATTGGGAGAGAAATTTCGATATCAAGTACGTGATCCAGTCTGGGCCGGCGCGCGATTTATCATTTCGTCTCAGGCAATCCACTCACCGGGCTACCAGCGGTTACAGGTACCTCGACATCGATGAGGTCAGGCTGATTACCGAATTTCCATTGAATATTTTCTAAGCTCGGGCGCCGTAGGCGCCCAGGCCATAAGGGATCTCAAAAGCACGTCTTCAAGTTGAATTCATGGCGCCTGTGACCCCTTAGCGGGTGAACCCGCGCCCACCGGGCCGGCCTGTTCACCCCTCGTCCCGCATACTCACACACAACTCCAGAAACCGCGCCGCCGCCCGCGACGGCGTGGCCGCATGCGGCATCAGGATGGAAAACCGCCTGACCAACCCGTGCGGCAATACCTGCAAACGGTGCAGCGCCCCATCCTCATGGCGGATCGACATCGCCGAGACAAAACCGATTCCCATCCCGGCCCGCACCGCCTCCTTCACGCCTTCCACCCCGGCGATCTCCAAGGCCACCCGCATCGCCACGCCATCACGGGCAAACGCGCGCTCGACGATTTGCCGCACCCCCGAACCGCTCTCGCGCAGCACCAATGGGTAGGCCCCCAGCGATGCCAGTGTGTGCTGGTCCTTATCAGCCAGTGGATGGCCGCGCGGCACAATCGCCACGATCTCGTCCTCGCGCCACGCCGTCAACGCCGTACCCAACGGCAGCTCCTGGCCAGGCGGGCCTTCGATCAGGGCAATATCGACACCGTCCAGGGCAGCGACTATCTCCGCCGTGTTGCCATGCGTGGTGGTGACCAGCACGTCCGGATAACGCCCATGAAAATCGGCGATCAGGTAAGGCAACAGGTAGCTGGCCGGGGTGGTACTGGCGCCGATGCGCAAAGTGCCACGCTCCAGCCCCTGCATGGCCTCGCGCAGCGCCTGCGCCTGGCGGAAGGTTTCACGCAGGCGTTCGGCATGCGCCAGCAGCTGCTCGCCAGCCGCCGTCAGCCGCACGCCGCGGCCGGCACGTTGGTAAAGGGGCTCGCCAAACGCTTCCTGCAGCAGCTTGAGCTGGCCGGACACTGCCGGCTGCGACAGGTGCAGGGCCTGAGCTGCATGGCTGATGTTGCCGTGCTCGGCAACCGTGGCGAAAGTTATCAGCTGTTCAGGGGTCATGATTAGAAAATATCAGCTATTCGGATATTTGCCATTTTAAATTACGATTTTTTATAAGCTTATAACCGTATTAACGTAGCCCTTGTCGAAACACCTTTCCGGAGGACTCACATGGCCACGGTTCCGTCCAACCCTGCTTACGCCCCTACCCTTTCTACCAAAGGGCGGCTCAATGGCATTCTGTTCGTCGCGCTGTTCGCGCTGGCGGTCACGCAACTGGCGGCCATGCCCGCTATCGCCAACCTCGGCATCAGCCCGCTGATCGTCGGTATCGTCGCTGGGGCGCTGTATGGCAACGCGCTGCGTGACGGCGTACCGGCAAGCTGGGCGGCAGGTATCAACTTTTCGGCTCGCGGCCTGTTGCGCATCGCCGTGGCGTTCTTTGGCCTGCGGGTAAGCCTGCAGGAAATTGCCGAAGTCGGCTGGTCGGGGCTGATCGTGTCGCTGCTGGTGGTTGGCAGCACCCTGCTGATCGGCCTGTGGTGCGGCATGAAAGTGTTCAAACTGGACCGCGACACCGCCTTGCTGACTGCCGCCGGCAGCGCCATCTGTGGTGCCGCCGCCGTCCTGGCCTTCGAATCGGCGCTGCGCAGCGCCCCGCACAAAAGCGCCATGGCAGTGGGTAGCGTGGTGTTGTTCGGCACCTTGTCGATGTTCCTCTACCCCCTGGCGATCAACGCCGGCTGGCTGCACCTGGACACCATGGGCGCCGGGCTGCTGCTGGGCGGCACCCTTCATGAAGTCGCACAGGTGGTTGGCGCCGCCAGCAACGTCAGCCCCGAGGCCACGCATATCGCCACCATCGTCAAGATGACCCGGGTCATGCTGCTGGTGCCGGTGTTGCTGCTGGTGGGCCTGTGGATCAGCCGTTCGCGCCAGGCCGGCCAGGCGCAGGGCAACGGGCGCATCGCCATGCCCTGGTTCGCCTTCGGCTTCCTCGCCCTGGTGCTGGTGAATTCGCTGCAGGTATTGCCTGGCAGCGTGACCCAGGCGGTCAACAGCCTGGACACCTTTGCCCTGACCATGGCCATGACGGCCCTGGGCATGGAGACCCGTTTCAGCCAGATCCGCCAGGCCGGGCCACGGGCGCTGGCTACCGGGGCGCTCCTCAACCTGTGGCTGGTGGGGGGTGGCCTGGCGATTACCCTGGGGGTACAGAAGCTGTTGGGCTGAGCCAATCCCAAGGTTTTTCGCAGCCCCCCTCGTGGGAGTCCAATTTTCTAGGTATGGTGGTGTCAAAGAAGGATGTTTTACCCGCACAGGAAAGACTTAGATGCCTCAACGCCATGTCATCAATGCATCCGTCAGCCCCAAAGGCAGCCTGGAGACGCTGTCACAACGTGAAGTGCAGCAATTGAGTGAAGTCGGTACCGGTAGCCTTTACACCCTGTTCCGCCAGTGCGCCCTGGCCATCCTCAACACCGGCGCCCATGTCGACAATGCCAAGACCATTCTCGAGGCCTACAAGGACTTCGAGGTGCGTATCCACCAACAGGACCGAGGCGTACGCCTGGAGCTGCTGAATGCCCCGGCTGACGCGTTTGTCGATGGCGAGATGATCGCCAGCACCCGCGAGATGCTGTTCAGCGCCCTGCGCGACATCGTCTACACCGAAAGCGAACTGGCCAGCCAGCGCATCGACCTGGAAAGCTCCCAGGGCATCACCGACTACGTATTCCACCTGCTGCGCAACGCCCGCACCCTGCGCCCCGGTGTGGAGCCGAAGATGGTGGTGTGCTGGGGCGGCCACTCGATCAGCAGCGAGGAGTACCAATACACCAAGAAGGTCGGCCACGAGCTGGGCCTGCGCAAGCTGGACGTGTGCACAGGCTGCGGCCCGGGTGTGATGAAGGGCCCGATGAAGGGCGCCACCATCGCCCATGCCAAGCAGCGCATGCACGGCAGCCGCTACCTGGGCCTGACCGAGCCGGGCATCATCGCTGCCGAGGCACCCAACCCGATCGTCAACGAACTGGTGATCCTGCCGGACATCGAGAAGCGCCTGGAAGCCTTCGTACGTGTCGGCCACGGCATCATCATCTTCCCCGGCGGTGCCGGTACGGCAGAGGAGTTCCTCTACCTGCTGGGCATCCTCATGCACCCGGACAACCGCGACGTGCCGTTCCCGGTGGTGCTCACCGGCCCGCGCAGTGCCGAGCCTTACCTGCAACAGCTGCACGCTTTCGTCGGCGCCACCCTGGGTGAGGCGGCGCACCGCCTGTACGAGATCATCATCGACGACCCGACGGAAGTCGCCCGGCGCATGGTCGAAGGGCTGAAGGCGGTGAAGCAGTTCCGCCGCGAGCGCAATGATGCCTTCCACTTCAACTGGCTGCTGAAGATCGAGGAGAGCTTCCAGCGCCCCTTCGACCCGACCCACCAGGCCATGGCCGAGCTGGACCTGCGCCGAGAGCTGCCTGCGCATGAGCTGGCGGCCAACCTGCGCCGGGCCTTTTCCGGCATTGTTGCCGGCAACGTCAAGGACAAGGGTATCCGCCTGATCGAGGAGCACGGCCCCTATCAAATTCACGGCGACAGTGCCGTGCTCGACCCGCTGGGCCGGCTGCTGCAGGCGTTCGTCGACCAGCACAGGATGAAGTTGCCTGGCGGCGCGGCCTATGTACCCTGTTATCAAGTTGCAACCTGACCCATCTCGATCTGGCTTTTGATCTTGATGTTCGCGACTTTCAGGAGGCCGGACGCAGGCCTCCTGAAGCCGCAATCTGCGGCACCTCTGCTACCGCGCGCTTAGAAGCAAATCAACGCGAGCGCGACGGGATCTTGCCTTGTGTCTGGCTCAATGTCCCGCCGACGCCGGCCCCGCCTTGGCGGTAAACGGTGGCTTGGCAAACCACACCAACAGGATCAACCCGGCAAACACCCAGGTCATCAAGGTGAAGTAGTCCACCGTCGACATCATGTAGGCCTGCCCGTTAAGTATCTGCTCCAGCTGCGCATAACTCTGCGGGGTGGCACCACCCAGTTGTTCAAGGGTATGCCGCGTTGCCGGGTCGAACTGGCTGATGTTCTCGCTCAGGTAGGCATGATGCTGGTCCGCCCGACGAATCCAGATCCACGTCGTCAACGAAGCGGCAAAGCTCCCGCCCAGAGTACGAAGGAAGGTCGCCAGCCCCGAGCCATCGGCAATCTGGTGCGGTGGCAGGTCGGACAGCAGGATGCTCAAGGTCGGCATGAAGAACAGCGCCACCCCTATCCCCATGAACAACTGCACCAACGCCACATGTTGGAAATCCACCTCGCTGGTGAACCCCGCACGCATGTAGCAACTGGTACCGATCGCCAGGAACGCCAGCCCCGCCAACACCCGCAGGTCGAACCGGTGGGCATACTTGCCCACGAACGGCGACATGATCACCGGCAGCAGGCCGATAGGCGCCACCGCCAGGCCCGCCCAGGTCGCGGTATAACCCATCTGCGTCTGCAACCACTGCGGCAGGATCAGGTTGATCCCGAAGAACCCGGCATAACCACCGACCAGCACAATCGTGCCAACGCGGAAGTTACGGTGCACGAACAGGCGCAGGTTGACCACCGGGTGCCGGTCGGTCAGCTCCCAGATCACGAACACCGCCAGGAACACTACCGAGATCAGGCTGCCGACAATGATGAACGACGACTCGAACCAGTCCAGGTCGTTGCCTTTGTCCAGCACCACCTGCAAGGCCCCCACGCCGATGATCAACGTCATCAGCCCGATGTAGTCCATCGGCTGGCGGCTGGTGACCACTGGCCGCGCGCGCATCTGCTGGCGCACCACAGCGGCGGCGAACAGGCCGATCGGCACGTTGATGAAGAAGATCCACGGCCAGCTGTAACTGTCGGTGATCCACCCCCCCAGAATCGGCCCGGCGATGGGCGCCACCACCGTGACCATCGCCAGCAGTGCCAACGCCATCCCCCGTTTTGCCGGGGGGTAGACGGCAATCAGCAACGTCTGGGTCATCGGGTAAAGCGGCCCGGCGACCACACCTTGCAGCACACGAAAGCCGACCAGTTCGGGCATCGACTGCGCGATACCGCACAGGAACGACGCCAGCACGAACAGCAGCGTGGCCCAGATGAACAGTTTCACCTCCCCAAAGCGCCGGCTCAGCCAGCCCGTCAATGGCAAGGCGATGGCGTTGCTCACCGCGAACGAAGTGATGACCCAGGTGCCCTGCTCGTAGCTCACCCCCAGGTTGCCGGAAATGGTCGGCAAGGCGACGTTGGCAATGGTGGTGTCCAGCACCTGCATGAACGTCGCCAGCGACAGGCCGATGGTGGTCAGCAGCAGGCTTGGCGGCGTGAACTGCGCAGCGGCATTGTTGCTCATCGCTGCGCCGTCTTGCCCGGAGCGCTGTTTTCATGAATCAGCTGGGCGATCAGGTGGTCGGCTTCGACCAGCTGGCGGTCATAGACCTGGGTGGTGTAGCTGGCTTGCTGGGGTGGCTGCTGGGCTAGGGTCGGGCCGCTCTGGTCGTGCAAGTCGACCTCCACCACGGTGGACAGGCCAATACGCAGCGGGTGGTCCTTGAGCTGGTCCGGGCTCAGGTGAATTCGCACGGGTACGCGCTGGACGATCTTGATCCAGTTGCCGGTGGCGTTCTGCGCCGGCAACAGGGCGAAAGCGCTGCCGGTACCAGCGCCGAGGCTGTCGACCGTGCCGCTGTACTTGACGTCGCTGCCATACAGGTCGGCACTGATTTCCACCGGTTGGCCGATGCGCATGTCACGCAGCTGGGTTTCCTTGAAGTTGGCGTCGATCCACACCTGGTCGAGCGGGATTACCGCCATGGTCGCAGTGCCCGGCTGCAGGCGCTGGCCCAACTGCACGGTACGTTTGGCGACGTAGCCGGTGACCGGCGCCACCAAGGTAGTGCGGGCGTGGTCGAGGTAGGCTTGACGCAGGTCGGCTGCGGCCGCCATGACCTCGGGGTGCGAGGACACCACGGTGTCGTCGACCAGCGCGCTGCTGGTGCTCAGCTGCTGGCGAGCACTGTTGACCGCAGCCTGGGCCACGCTCAGGTCATCGCGGGCGTGGGACAGTTCTTCTGCGGCTATCGCCCCGCTGTCGGCCAGCACTTTGCGCCGGTTGAAGTCCTGCTGCGCCTTGCGCAGTTCGGCCTGGCGCGTTTCCAGCTGGGCCTTGAGCGAGTCGACGTTGCTGTACAACCCGCGCACTTGCCGCACAGTACGTGCCAGCTTGGCTTCTGCGGACTGCAGGGCCACTTCGCTGTCGGCCGGGTCGAACTGCAGCAACACCTGGCCGGCATGCACCAGGTCGCCGTCATCGGCGCCAATGCTGGTGACCGTACCGGTGACCAGCGGGGTGATCTCCACCACGTTGCCATTGACGTAGGCATCGTCGGTGCTTTCGTGCCAGCGACCGACCAGGCTGTACCAGGCCCAGGTGCCGATACCGGCAAGGATCACCAGTAACAACAGGCCAAGCAGCCAGGCTTTACGCTTGCGCGAAGGCTCGGGCGCGGCGGAGGGAGTCGGGGTGTCTGCGGGAGTAGCCATGACAATACCTTGGATAATTCGTGACAGGGTTCAACGGTCGCCAAAGCGGCGGATCGTCAACGGGTCGCCAGCAGCGAGCAGGACTTTGGCCAGCAGGCCTTCCAGGGCCTTCAACTCCTCTGGGGCCAACGCACCGCACAATTCGTTCATGGCGCCAGCGCCGATTTCCGGCAGGCGGTCGGCCAGGCGCTGACCGTCGGCAGTCAGCGCCAGGCGCACCAGTCGGCGGTCATCGGCACAGCGGGTGCGCACGATCAGGCCCTTCTGCTCGAGGCGGTCGAGCATGCGGGTCATCGAACCGCTGTCCAGACCCAGGTAGCGGCAGAGCTCCGCTGGGGTATCCACCTGGTACTGGGTGACGATGATCAGCACCTTGAACTGCGCGGCAGTGACGCCCTCAGATTCAAGATGCCAGTCGAGGATGCGGTCCTTGAGGATCGCCGCCCGGCCAAGCAGCATGCCGATGGCGCAGGTCTGGAAGTTTTCGGGAGAAAAATGGGCCATCAGGGACTGCTCGGGTAATTGTGTAAAAATATTACTGCCTAGGCAGTGAATGTCAAAGCTTTGATTAGCCTGCTATGGAAAATTCATGATTTTGCTTCGATCGGCTCAACACGAACCGTGAGGCACAAGAGAACCCGAGTCGCAGTTACAACGCTCGCAGGCCCAACGCTTCGACCGCCCCGCAGGCAATGGCCATGCCCACCAACTCTGCCAGGCTGGTGGCCTGCAGGCGCTTCATCACCCGACCGCGGTACAGGTCGACGGTTTTCACGCTGATGCCCAGTTGCTCGGCGATCTCACGGTTGTTCAAGCCTTGGGCCAACGGCACGAACACATCCCGCTCACGTGGGGTCAGGCTGTCTATACGCGCTTGCACCAGTGCTTGCGCCTGGTCGCCCTGCCGCGCCCGCCCGGCGTGCTCCAACGCCGCCTGCACACTATCGAGCAGCAACTGGTCGTTGTAAGGTTTTTCAATGAAGTCGCAGGCTCCGGCCTTGAACGCCCGCACCACGATCGGCACATCGGCATGGCCGCTGACAAAGATTACCGGCAGCGCCAGACCACGCTCGCGCATCACCTGCTGCACGGCCAAACCGCCCAGCCCCGGCATACGTACATCCAGCAACACACAGGTGGGGCCATCATCGACGCAAGCATCGAGAAACGCCTGCCCGCTGGCGAACGGCAGGGCCTGCAAGCCCACCGACTGCAGCAGCCAGACTGTCGAGTCACGCATCCCCTGGTCATCATCGACCACATACACTTTCGCTTGCACCGCCACACTCCCCCCCTTATCCCCTGCTGACCGCCAGCCGGCAGCACAGTACCAGACCACCGCCGTCACCCGCCCGCGCCCACAGGCTGCCGCCGAAGCCTTCGATCAGGCTGCGGCTCATGCTCAAGCCAAGGCCCAGGCCGTCCGCCTTGCTGGTGGTGAACGGCGTGAAGATTTCATCCAGCCGTTCAGGTGCAACGCCCCGGCCTTGGTCGGCGACCTCGATCTGCACGCCGTCGCCCTCGCGCGCAGCACCGAGCAGGATACGTGACGGCCGCTCGCCATGCTGCTCGCGGTTGGCATCGATGGCATTGCGCAGCAGGTTGAGCAGTACCTGCTCCAGGAGCACCCGGTCGGCATAGACCAAGGGCAACTGCCCCTCCATGCGCAATTCCACCTGCACCTGGTCACGCGCCGCTTCCCACGCACACAGGCGCATGGCTTCACCGGCCACCTCGGCCACATCCAGGGCCTGCAGGCGCCGTGGCCCTTTGCGCAAGAAGGCGCGCAGGCGGCGAATCACCTCGGCCGCATGAGTAGCCTGCTGGCTGATGCGCAGCAGGCCTTCCCCTACCCGTTCGCGGGCCAGGGGATCGTGCTCCAGGCTTTGCAAGTAGCGCTGACTGGCGTTTGCATAGTTGACCACCGCGGCCAGTGGCTGATTGATCTCGTGGGCAATGCCCGAGGCCAGCTCACCCAGGGTGGCCAGGCGCGCACTATGGGCAAGGCTTTCCTGCGCTTCGATGCGCAAGGTGATGTCGCGAGACACACTGACTACCTCCACTACCGCGCCGGTGTAGGTCTCGCGGATCGCCCGGCTGGCGATTTCAAACCACCGGTAGCCGCCGCTCGCCTGGCGTACCCGGCAGGTCATGGTGTGGTAGCCGTCCTGGTCCAGAGCCGCGGCCGCCTGGCGCAGCACCTGGCGGCGCTCCCGCGGGTGCAGCAGGCTGTGCACGCGCAGGCCACGCAGTTGCTCGGGCCACAGCCCCAACAGGCGGTAGGCGGCCGGTGAAGCATCGAGAAAGCGGCCATCGGGGCTGTGCCGCGAGATCAGGTCGGTGGTGTTTTCGATGATCAGCCGGTACAGGCGCCGTGCGCGGCTGGCTTCGCGTGCACCTTGGCGCTCTTCGCTGGCGTCACGGCAGCGGCCCAGCACGCGCTGGCCCTGATCGTCCGGCATGAAGGTCCACAGCACGACGCGCTCGCCAACCTGCACCTCGACGTCACTGATTGCCCGGTGCTGCCGCAGGCAGGCACGTACCAGCGCCGCGCAGTTTGCCGGCAGCCAACTGTGCAGCGCCGGCCCTTCGGCGACCCACGCCTGCAATGCCGGGTTTAGCGCCAGTGGGCTGGCATCGCCGGCCAGCAGCAGGCTGGGTTGGGGGTCGTTGGCGAGCAAGGGGGAAACAGTGTTATCCAAAGTGGCCGGCTCTTTTTATAGTAGTTTTACTATATTGCTATAGTCGATATTCCTACTACCATAGCGAATCGCGTAAAACTGCGACAGAGGGAGCGGCCCACCGTCCGGTTCCCTGCACCCTGAACAGAGCTAACAATCAGCCACCGGGGGCCAGGCAGCACAGCTGCGCCTGCCTCCCTTACAGGACTACCGCATGTCGATCTATGCCCAGGGCCTGATGCCCGCTGCCGTCAACCATATCGCCTTGACCCCGCTGAGCTTCATCGAGCGCACCGCTGCCGTGTACGGCAGCTACCCCGCAGTGATCCACGGCGCCATCCGCCGCAACTGGCAGGAAACCTACCAGCGCTGCCGGCGCCTGGCCAGCGCCCTGGCCGGCCGCGGTATTGGTCGAGGCGACACCGTGGCGGTCATGCTGCCCAACACCCCCGCCATGCTCGAAGCCCACTTCGGCGTGCCCATGACCGGTGCCGTGCTCAATACCCTGAACGTTCGCCTGGACGCCGAAGCCATCGCCTTCATGCTGCAGCATGGCGAGGCCAAGGTACTGATCACCGACCGCGAGTTCCACACCGTCATCGAGGCTGCCCTGGCGCTGCTGCAGCACCCGCCGCTGGTAGTCGATGTGGATGATCCGGAGTACGGCGAAGGCCGTGCGGTCAGCCCGCTGGACTATGAAGCCTTGCTCGCCGAAGGCGACCCGGAATTTGCCTGGGAATGGCCGGATGACGAGTGGCAGGCGATTTCGCTGAACTACACCTCCGGCACCACGGGCAACCCCAAGGGCGTGGTCTACCACCACCGTGGCGCCTACCTGAACGCCCTGGGCAACCAGATGACCTGGGCCATGGGCCACCGCCCGGTGTACCTGTGGACCTTGCCGATGTTCCACTGCAACGGCTGGTGCTACCCCTGGACCATCACTGCCCTGGCCGGTACCCACGTGTTCCTGCGGCGGGTGGACCCGCAGAAGATCCTGACCCTGATCCGTGAACACCGGGTCAGCCACTTGTGCGGCGCGCCGATCGTGCTCAACGCGCTGGTCAACATGCCCGAAGCGGCCAAGGCTGCCATCGAGCACCCGGTACAGGCCATGGTCGCCGGCGCCGCACCACCTGCCAAGGTCATTGGCGCAGTGGAGGAAATGGGCATCAAGGTGACCCACACCTATGGCCTGACCGAAGTCTACGGCCCGGTCACCGTGTGCGCCTGGCACGACGAATGGGACGAACTGCCGCTGGAGGCGCGCGCACGGATCAAGTCGCGCCAGGGCGTGCGTTACCCGACCCTCGACGGCCTGATGGTCGCCGACCCGCAAACCCTCGAACCGGTGCCGCGCGACGGCGATACCCTGGGCGAGATCTTCATGCGGGGTAACACGGTGATGAAGGGCTACCTGAAAAACCCCGAGGCCACCGCTGAAGCTTTCCGGGGTGGCTGGTTCCACACCGGTGACCTGGCGGTGTGGCACGCCGACGGCTACGTCGAGATCAAGGACCGGCTCAAGGACATCATCATTTCGGGTGGCGAGAACATTTCCACCATCGAGGTCGAAGACGCGCTGTACAAGCACCCAGCAGTGCTCGAGGCCGCCGTGGTAGCCCGCCCGGACGAAAAATGGGGCGAAACACCGTGCGCCTTCGTTGCCCTCAAGCCAGGCCGAGAAGACACCCGTGAGGCCGACCTCACCACCTGGTGCCGCGAGCACCTGGCCGGGTTCAAGGTGCCGAAGACCGTGGTGTTTGGCGAGTTGCCCAAGACCTCCACCGGCAAGATCCAGAAGTACCTGCTGCGCGACCGGGCCAAAGCACTCTGACGCCCGCGCGGTCAACCTCACTTTTTCAAGAGCAACCGATGACCACCTATTCCGCCCCCCTGCGCGATATGCGCTTCGTCCTGCACGACGTGTTCAACGCCCCGGCCCTCTGGGCCCGCCTGCCTGCCCTGGCCGAGCGCATCGACGCCGACACCGCAGACGCCATCCTCGAAGAAGCCGCCAAGGTCACCAGCCAGCTCATCGCACCGCTCAGCCGCAACGGTGACGAGCAAGGCGTACGCTTCGATGCCGGTACGGTTACCACCCCCGATGGTTTCCCTGAAGCCTGGAACATCTACCGCGCGGGCGGCTGGGTGGGCCTGGGCGGCAACCCAGAGCACGGCGGCATGGGCATGCCCAAGATGCTCGGGGTGCTGTTCGAAGAAATGCTCTATGCCGCTGACTGCAGCTTCAGCCTGTATTCGGCGTTGAGCGCCGGCAGTTGCCTGGCAATCGACGCCCACGCCAGCGAGGCACTCAAGGCCACCTACCTGCCGCCACTGTACGAAGGCCGCTGGGCTGGCACCATGTGCTTGACCGAACCCCATGCCGGCACCGACTTGGGGCTGATCCGCAGCCGCGCCGAACCCCAGGCCGATGGTAGCTACCGTATCAGTGGCAGCAAGATTTTCATCACCGGTGGCGAACAGGACCTGACCGAGAACATCGTCCATCTGGTCCTGGCCAAGCTGCCGGATGCGCCTGTCGGCGCCAAAGGTATCTCGCTGTTCCTGGTGCCCAAGTACCTGGTCGAGGCCAATGGCGGGTTGGGCGAGCGCAACGCTGCCCATTGCGGTTCAATCGAGCACAAGATGGGCATCAAGGCGTCGGCCACCTGCGTGATGAATTTCGACGGTGCCACCGGCTACCTGGTCGGCGAGCCGAACAAGGGCTTGGCAGCGATGTTCACCATGATGAATTACGAGCGCCTGTCCATCGGCATCCAGGGTATCGGCTGCGCCGAAGCCTCCTACCAGAGCGCCGCCCGTTACGCCAACGAGCGCCTGCAAAGCCGTGCGGCCACAGGCCCGCAGGTGCAAGACAAGGTCGCCGACCCGATCATCCACCACGGCGATGTGCGGCGCATGCTGCTGACCATGCGCACCCTTACCGAAGGCGGCCGGGCGTTCGCCGCCTACGTTGGCCAGCAGCTTGACCTGGCGCGCTACGCCGAGGATGCCGGTGAGCGCGAGCATGCCCAGGGCCTGGTGGCACTGCTGACCCCGGTCGCCAAGGCATTTTTCACCGACAACGGCCTGGAAAGCTGCGTACTCGGCCAGCAGGTGTACGGCGGCCATGGCTATATTCGCGAATGGGGCCAGGAGCAACGCGTGCGTGATGTGCGCATTGCGCAGATCTATGAAGGCACCAACGGCATCCAGGCCCTCGACCTGCTCGGGCGCAAGGTGCTGGCTGATGGCGGGCAGGCACTGGCCAGCTTTGCCGCGGAGGTGCGGGCGTTCAGCGTGAGCGCACCCCTGCACCGTGAGGCTTTGCAGGCCAGCCTGGCGCGGCTGGAGGCGACCAGCGCCTGGCTACGGGCACAGGCCGTTGAAGATGCCAACCTGGTCAGCGCGGTGGCGGTGGAGTATCTGCACCTGTTCGGGCTGACCGCCTATGCCTATATGTGGGCGCGGATGGCGGCAGTGGCGCTGGCCAGGCGCGAGCAAGACAGCGCTTTTTACGGGGCCAAGCTGGCGTGTGCGGCGTTCTTCTTCCAGCGGGTATTGCCGCGGGGGTTAGGGTTGGAGGCCAGTATTCGGGCAGGCAGCGCCAGCCTTTACGGGCTGGAGGCAACGCAGTTCTGATGAACCGCCGGGGGCGCATTGCGCCCCCTTCCCGACCTGATGCCGCTCTCCCACCTCAGGCACAGGCGCGCGAAGGGTTCTCAAACACTGGAAAACCGTTGCAAATCCGACGAAAAACCGTCACAACTGATAGTCATTCGCCATTACGCCGGTTCTCGGGGGCCCTTCAGCAAGGGTAGAATGCGCAAAACCCGGAGCCGCAATGAACCACGACCGCCTCAATCCCAGCCCAGACGATGCCATCACCGACGCCGCCGCGCATTGGTGCATGCGCCTGCATGCCGAAGATTGCACAGCGGCCGAGCGTGAGGCATTCGCCCGCTGGCAGGGGGCTGACCCGCGGCATGCCGAGGAATACCAGGCGATGCTGGAAATCTGGCAAACCGCCGATCTGCTGCCGCGCACGGCCACCGTCATCGACTTCAATCCGCCCGTCAGGCCAGCCGCGCGCCCGCGCAGCTGGCGGCCGCTGGCATCGGCCGCCGCCATCGCCCTGGCGGTGCTGCCGCTGGCCGGCTGGATGGGGTGGGAGCAGGGCTGGCTCCCCAACCACTACCAGCACTTCGAAGCCGGCGATCGCATGCAGACCGTAGAGCTGAGCGACGGCAGCACGGTGCAACTCAACCTCAATACCGAGCTTACCTACCTCAACTACAAGGATCAGCGCCAGGTCACGCTCAAGCGTGGCGAGGCGTTCTTCAAGGTACAGCACGACAGCAGTCACCCGTTCGTCGTACGTGCAGGGCGCGGCCAGACGCGCGTCACCGGCACCCAGTTCAACGTGTGGAAGTATCAGGACCAGGTCAAGGTGACGCTGGTGGAAGGTTCGGTGCTGGTTTCCAGCGACGGCAGCGCCGGCGGCTATCGCCTCGGCCCTGGCATGCAGGCCAGCTATCACAAGGGTGATTTCGAGCCGCAACTGGAACAGAGCGACGACTACAGCAATAGCCTGGCCTGGCGCAACGGCAAGCTGGTACTCGACAACCTGAGCCTTGAACAGGCACTGCCGATGATAAACCGCTACCTCGATGCGCCGCTGCTGCTGGCCGATGCCAGCACCGGGCGCATTCGCATCAGCGGCGTCTACAACACCCGTGAAGTGGGGCGCCTGGTCAATAACCTGCCCAAAGTGCTGCCGGTCTACCTGACCCGCAGCAAGGACGGCAGCACCGTGCTCAACCGCATCTCGCCGCCGCCCGACAAGGGCTGACGCCCTCCCCGCCTTACAAGGTCATCGCCGCCAGCCAGCCGAACACCAGCAGTGGCAGGTTGTAGTGGATGAAGGTAGGCACCACGGTGTCCCAGATGTGGTGGTGCTGGCCATCTACGTTCAACCCCGAGGTCGGGCCCAGGGTCGAGTCCGAGGCCGGCGACCCCGCATCGCCCAGGGCACCGGCAGTGCCGACGATGCACACGGTGGCCAGCGGGTCGAAGCCCAATTGCACGCACAGCGGCACAAAGATCGCGGCCAGGATCGGCACGGTGGAAAACGACGAACCGATGCCCATGGTCACCAGCAGGCCCACCAGCAACATCAACAACGCGCCGACACCCTTGCTGTGGTCTATCCACTGCGCCGAGGTTTCCACCAGGCTTTGCACCTCACCCGTGGCTTTCATCACGTCGGCAAAACCGGACGCGGCAATCATGATGAAGCCGATCATGGCCATCATCTTCATGCCTTCGGTGAACAGGCCGTCGGTATCCTTCCACTTGACGATGCCCGACAGCGAGAAGATCAGGAAGCCGACCATGGCGCCGATGATCATCGAATCCAGCAACAACTGGACAATGAACGCGGCGGCGATTGCCAACCCGGCCACCAACAAGGTGAGCGGGTTGTACTGCACACTGACCTGCTCCACCTGCTCGATGCGCGCCAGGTCGTAGTCACGCTTGCGGCGGTAGCTGACGAACACCGCCAGCAACAGGCCGACGAGCATGCCGGCGGCCGGAATGGCCATGGCATGGGTGACATTGACGCCACTCACATCGATACCGGCCCGGGCGACGTTGGCCAGCAGGATTTCATTGAGGAAGATGTTGCCGAAACCCACCGGCAGGAACATGTACGGGGTGATCAGGCCGAAGGTGATCACGCAGGCGATCAGGCGGCGGTCGATGCGCAGACGGGTCAGCACGTACAGCAGCGGTGGTACCAGCAGCGGGATGAAAGCGATGTGGATGGGCAGGATGTTCTGCGATGAAACCGCGACCACCAGCATCAGGCCGATCATCAACCATTTGACCTTGCCGCCATGGGTGTGGCCCTGGCGGTCGATCATGGCCAGGGCACGGTCGGCCAGGGCATGCGCCAGGCCGGACTTGGCAATCGCCACGGCAAAGGCGCCGAGCAGCGCGTAAGACAAGGCCACCGTGGCGCCGCCACCCAGGCCGCCGTTGAAGGCCTTGAGCGTGCCTTCGATACCCAGGCCCCCGACCAGCCCACCGACCAGGGCCCCAATGATCAGGGCGATGACCACGTGCACGCGGGACAGGCTGAGTATCAGCATGATGCCGACCGCGGCGATCACTGCATTCATGGTTGGCTTACCTCATTGCGACAGAAAAAAGCGCGAACTCTGAAGCAGTGGGCGGCAGATGTCAAAAATGCCATGTTGCGGCGGATTACCAATGCCTGGCGCGAGGACCGCATCGGCAGAAATTAAATTGAACGTTTGAATAAAGAAAAATGCACGCGCGCCGACACAGTCGCTAGCCACACTCTTATTACAAGGGATCCGCCCCATGCCTTTGCGACAACTTTCCATCCAGTGGAAGATCACCCTGCTCGCCGGTCTCTGCCTGGCCGGCATCGTTACCCTGCTCGTCGGCCTGTCGCTGTACCGCATGGACCACAGCTCGGACCTGGTCAAGGCCAGCAGCATGCAGATGCTGACCGAAGCGGCGCAGTCACGCATCGAGTCGCAAGGTGAAGTGCAGGCGTTGAACATCCGCCGCCAGTTCATGGACGCCTACCAGTACGGCGCAGGATTTGCCCGCCAGGTGCTGTTCCTGCGCGAGCAGGCAGAAAAACGCTTTCTCGATGCGTTCGACCTGCGCGAGGACATGACCCGCCAGGTACGCGCCGCCCTGCAGGCCAACCCCGACCTGCTCGGCCTGTCGCTGGTGTTCGAGCCTGACGCGCTGGACAACAAGGACAGCCTGTTCGCCGGCAAGGCGGAACTGGGCAGCAACGAAACCGGGCGCTTTGCGCTGTATTGGTCGCAACCGCGCGCCGGCCAGTTGACCTCGATGGCCCTGCCTGAACATGACATGGCCGACACCAAAATCGGCCCCAGCGGCCAGCCGGCCAACACCTGGTGGGTATGCCCGCGTTCGTCCGGCAAGGTCTGCGTGGTCGAACCCTATTTCTACAACATCGATGGCCAACAGGTGCTGATGACCAGCATCGTCTTCCCGCTGGCGGTCGATGGCAAGATCATTGCCACCCTGTCCATCGACATCAACCTCGACAGCCTGCAGGCCCTGAGCCAGGAGGCCAGCCGCAGCCTCTACGAAGGCCGCACCACGGTCGGCATCCTCAGCCCGGTCGGTTTGCTGGCCGGCTACAGTGCCGACGCCAGCAAGCTGGCCCAGCGCTTCGACCAGGTCGACCCGGCCAAGGGCGCCGAACTGGTACGCAAGATGGCCGATGGCAAGCTGAGCATCCTGCACGACCAGCAGCGCCTGAAGGTGCTGGCGGCATTCCGGCCGATCCCCGACGCTCAGCCTTGGGGCGTGTTGCTGGATGTACCGGAAAACGCCCTGACCGGGCCAGCCGAAACCCTGAAGCAGGAACTGGACGCGCTGAACACCAGCGGCACCCTGCTGGAGCTGGGCCTGGGGCTGGCCGCCGCAGTCATCGGCCTGCTGCTGGTCTGGCTGATGGCCCGTGGCGTTACCCGGCCGATCCTGGGCGTGGCCGCCATGCTCAAGGACATCGCCAGCGGCGAAGGCGACCTGACCCGTCGCCTGACTTACCAGAAGCATGACGAATTGGGTGAACTGGCCGGCTGGTTCAACCGCTTCCTCGACAAGCTGCAGCCGACCATCGCCGAGGTCAAGCGCTCGGTGCAGGCCGCCCGCGGCACTGCCGACCAGTCCTCGGCGATTGCCACGCAAACCAGCGCCGGCATGGAGCAGCAGTACCGCCAGGTCGACCAGGTAGCCACGGCCTCGCACGAAATGAGCGCCACCGCCCAAGACGTCGCTCGCAGCGCCGCCCAGGCCGCGCAGGCCGCGCGCGAGGCTGACCAGGCGACCCGTGAGGGCCTGGCAGTGATCGACCGTACCACCACCAGCATCGATACCCTGGCCGCCAACATGAGCGACGCCATGGCCGAAGTCGAAGGCCTGGCACAGAACAGCGAGAAGATCGGCTCGGTGCTGGAGGTGATCCGCTCGATCGCCGAACAGACCAACCTGTTGGCGCTCAACGCCGCCATCGAGGCAGCCCGCGCCGGTGAGGCCGGCCGTGGATTTGCGGTCGTCGCTGATGAAGTGCGTAACCTGGCCCAACGCACCCAGGAATCGGTGGAAGAAACCCGCCAGGTCATCGAAGCGCTGCAGAACGGCACCCGTGAAGTGGTCGGTGCCATGGACCACAGCCACCGCCAGGCACAAGGCGGCGTGGAACAGGTCGGCCAGGCGGTCACCGCACTGCAGCGCATCGGCCAGGCGGTCACGGTGATCACCGACATGAACCTGCAGATCGCCTCGGCCGCCGAGGAACAAAGCGCGGTGGCCGAGGAAATCAACAGCAACGTGGCAACCATCCGCGATGTGACCGAGTCGCTGTCGGGCCAGGCCAACGAGTCGGCGCGGGTCAGCCAGTCGCTGAACAGCCTGGCCAACCAGCAGCAGGCACTGATGGACCAGTTCCGCGTTTGAGGCAAAGGGGCTACGCCTGTGGCCCCGCAGCTGGCTTCACCTCGTCGTCTACACTTGCCTCCACTGTCGACGACGAGGTATGCATGAAAAGAATTCCAGCACTGCTGGCCGGGCTGCTGATGACAGTGGGCCTGGCCAGCACCGATAGCGCCGCATCCGCAGAAAAGCCAGCCCCCATCCATTTTGGTGCCATCACCTGGGAAAGCGGCGCACTGACCACCGAAATCCTGCGGGTCATTGTCGAGCGTGGCTACGGCTACCCCACCGACACCCTCCCAGGCAGCACCGTCAGCATGGAAGTGGCTTTGGCGCGCAACGACATCCAGGTAATCGCCGAGGAATGGGCCGGGCGCAGCCCTGCCTGGGTCAAGGCCGAACAGGCCGGCCAGGTGATCGCAGTGGGCGACACGGTGAAAAATGCCGAGGAAGGCTGGTGGGTGCCCGCCTATGTGATCGAGGGCGATGTTGAACGCAAGCTGAAACCCGTGGCCCCCGAGCTGCGAAATGTCGAAGACCTGAAACGTTACCCGCAGGTGTTCCGCGACCCCGAATCACCCGACAAAGGGCGTTTTCTCAACAGCCCCAGCGGCTGGACCTCAGAGATCGTCAACACCCAGAAGCTCAAGGCCTATGGGCTGAATGATCTGTATAGCAACTTCCGCAGTGGCTCCGGCGCTGCCATGGATGCCGAGATCGCCTCGGCCATCCGCCGCGGCCAACCGGTGTTGTTCTACTACTGGAACCCGACGCCGCTGATGGGCCGTTACAAGCTCATCCGGCTGGAAGAACCACCATTCGACGCCCAAGCCTGGGCTACGCTCACCGACGCCAGCAACCCCAACCCCAAGGGCAGCCGCTCCCTGCCGGCGAAACTGTCAATCGGCGTGTCCAAGGCCTTTCATGAACAATACCCACAACTGGTAAGCGTGTTCGAACAGGTCGACCTGCCCATCGACAAGCTGAACAAGGCCTTGGCTGAGATGAGCGAGCAACGCACGCCGGCGCGCGAGGCTGCCCTGGACTTCCTGCGTGATAATCGCGAGGTGTGGAAACCCTGGCTGCCGACGGACGTTGCCGCCAAGGTCGAGGGCAGCCTGTGAGCGGGGGCTTTCCGCAATCCCTGCAGTTCTCGTTTGCCGACATCGTCAACCGCCTGGTCGACTGGCTGGTGCTGAACTACGGCGACCACCTGCGCAGCGTCTCTGACCAACTGCTGCAAGTGCTGGTCGGCCTGGAAAACCTGCTGCGTCTGATTCCCTGGTGGCTCCTGTTGCTGCTGGTCGGGTTGCTGGCCTGGCATGCCAGCCGCAGCCTGCTGCGCAGCGCCGTGCTGGTGGTACTGCTGGCACTGATCGGTATGCTCGGGTTGTGGGACAAACTGCTGCAGACCTTGGCCCTGGTGCTGGTGAGCACCGGCTTGTGCGTGCTGGTAGGGGTGCCGCTGGGTATCCTGCTGGCTTACCGGCCAATGGCCAGGCGGTTGCTGTTGCCGGTACTGGATGTGATGCAGACGCTGCCGGCTTTCGTCTACCTGATTCCGGTGCTGATGCTGTTCGGCCTGGGCAAGGTGCCCGCCGTGTTCGCCACCCTGATCTATGCCCTGCCGCCGCTGGTGCGCCTGACCGAACTGGGTTTGAGCCAGATCGACCCGTCGTTGCTGCAGGCCGCGCACGGCCTGGGCGCCAGCCGCTGGCAGCGGTTGCGACGCATTGCCCTGCCGCTGGCGTTGCCGAGCATCATGGCCGGCCTGAACCAGTCAGTGATGATGGCCTTGTCGATGGTGGTGGTGGCGTCGATGATTGGCGCCCGCGGGTTGGGTGAAGATGTACTGGCCGGGATCCAGACCCTGAATGTCGGCCAGGGTGTAGAGGCAGGCCTGGCCATTGTTGCCCTGGCCATGGTGATCGACCGGATCAGCCAAGCCTATGGGCGCAGTACACGCTAAGCGGTGTTGACCGCAACCGACCACGGAACACTGACCATGCTGCACCTGCTGCTGACCACCTTGCTACCGATCATCCTGCTGATTGCCCTGGGCACTTTCCTGCGCCTGAGGGGGTTTCTGGCAGAACACTTCTGGCCCGGCGCCGAGCGCCTGAGCTACTACGTGCTGCTGCCGTCACTGTTCCTGCACGGCTTGGCCACCGCCAACCTCGATGGCGTACCCGTGCTGGGCATGGTCGGCGCACTGATGCTCTCGACCTTGGCCGGTGCAGCATTGCTGGTGCTGTACCAGGGAATGGTGAGCCACGATGGCGCCGACTTCACCTCGGTGTTCCAGGGCGGTATCCGCTTCAACAACTACATCGGCGCCACCCTGGCCGCGGGCATCTACGGCAGTGCCGGGATTGCCCTGGCGGCGGTGGCCAACGCGGCCATCGTGCCCTTGGTCAACCTGCTTTGCGTGCTGGTGTTCGCCCGTTTCAGTGCCCGCCACAGCTCACCGGCCGACGTACTGCGGGCGATCTTCGCCAACCCGCTGATTGTCGGCTGCGCGGCCGGCCTGCTGCTGCGGGTTAGCGGCCTGGGTCTGCCGCCGGGCATCGAACCCACCGTCAAAGCCTTGGGCCAGGCCGCCCTGCCACTGGGCCTGCTGTGCGTGGGGGCGGCACTGGGTGGCGCCAGCCTCGGGCAGCAAGTGCGCCCGCTGATGGCGGCGTCGATGTTCAAGTTCATGGTCATGCCACTGACCACCTGGGGCCTGTGTCGTTTGCTCGGCCTGAGTGGCCAGGCGGCGGTGGTGGCCGTGCTGTTCCAGGCGCTACCTACCGCTTCGTCGTCCTATGTAATGGCCCGGCAGATGGGCGGCAATGCACCTCTGATGGCGACCATCATCGCCCTGCAGACCGTGGCGGCCGCCGCCACCCTGCCTTTGGTGTTAATGCTTACGCTTGACTAGACTGTGACTCATCCCACAGTTCGGAAACTTGCCCATGCGCTTTTCGTGGATGGTGATCGGTTTGATCTCGGCCCTGCTCGCAGGCCCATTGCATGCGGCCGATCCGGCCAAGGCCGCGGTTGCCGAGGACAAGGCCGAAGCGCTCGAGGAAAAGGTAGTCGAGGATGCACCACCGCCGCAAAAAGCAGAGAAGCTGACCCCAAGCGAAGCACAGGCGGTCGACCCGGCCGGCAAGGCACCGCTGGATGACAGCATCACCTGCCTGGCCCGCACCATCTACTGGGAAGCCAAAGGTGCCGACAAGGAAGATATGACGGCCGTGGCCAGCGTGGTGCTCAACCGACTGGGCCACGATGGCTTTCCGGATACCATCTGCGGTGTGGTCAAGCAGGGTGTGGAAAGCAAGGCCTGCCAGTTTTCGTGGTGGTGTGACGGGCGCTCGGACCAGGTCGAGGAAGCGCAACGCTACGACGTGGCCAAGGAGATCGCGCGCAAGGCGCTGAACCAGCAGTTACCGGACCCTACCGGGGGCGCGTTGTACTTCCATGACCGCACGGTGAGCCCGGATTGGGCCAAGGCTTATCGCCGCACGGCCAAGACCACGCATTTCCTGTTCTACAAACCCAACCAAGCGCTGGCCCGTTGAACAGGCAGATCAGAAGGCGATGCTGCAGGTTGACGTTGCCGTTCGCGCCGGCACTGGTCGGGCTGGGTCCGATAAGTTTCGGCATTGCTTCCAGCCGATGTTACGAATGATTACCAAGTAGTCGCACTTTTCCGCAGGCCAGTGGTCTACTCCCTCTTTTGCCGCCAGCAACGATTGCCGGCGTTTTCATTGCTTTGCACGAGCCCGGGCCAAAAGCCGCGGGCTTGTGTAGGATGAGCAGCGCATACCACGACGCTGCCAGTCATAGGGAGATCCACATGCGCGTCCTGTCATCCGTTGCCGCCTTGTCGCTGGGCCTGCTCGTTTCGAGCGGGGCACTGGCTGCCACCGGCGAAGAGGCGCAACTGATCGATTCGATCAATGTCTACCGCAGCCAGGCCCAGCCCTGCGGCGGCGAGGCATCGCTGGAACTGCCACCCCTCAACAGTGACACTCGCCTGGCACTGTCGCCAGAGGGTACCCGCGACCTGCAGCAGGCGATGACCCGCGCCGCCTACCCCATGGTCAACGTGCAGGCCATCAGCCTGTCAGGGCCGCGCGATGCGCGTGCGGCCATGCATGCCATCGAAGAAAGCTTTTGCCAGGTGGTACTTGACCCGCAGTTCGTCGATATCGGCGTCAGCCAGGAAGGCCGCGACTGGCGCATCGTGCTGGCCCGGCCACTGCTCAGCGGCCGCCTCGGCGACTGGCAGGCCGAAGGGCAAAAGCTGCTGCAGGAAATCAACGCTGCGCGCCAAGTACCGCGCCAGTGTGGCGGCCAGCCCTTCGCCGCTGCCCCGGCATTGAGCTGGAGCACGGTTCTGGCCGGGGTCGCCGCCAACCATACGCGGGCCATGGCCAACCAGAACTTCTTCGACCACATCGACAAGGATGGCCGCACCCCCGGTGACCGGGCAGAACTGGCCGGCTACCTGTACCAGCAGATCGGTGAGAACATCGCCGCCGGGCGTGATACTGCGCGCAAGGTGGTCGATGGCTGGCTAGACAGCCCAGGGCACTGTGCCACGCTGATGAACCCGGACTTCCGCGAGCTGGGAGCCGCCTATGCGGTAGACCCGAAGAGCGATGCCGGCATCTATTGGACAGGGTTGTTCGGCACGCCGCAGTAAGCCTGCCAGAGGGCGATCGATGCGGGTGTGAGGAATGGCGCAGCGCTTCAGACCGCTTGCCTGCCCTCACGCAGCCCCAAGGCGGTGCAGCCGAACCGCCGACGTATGCACTTGCCCAAATGGCTGGCATCCCCCAACCCCACTTCATCCGCAATCTGCGCCAGGCTGTGGCTGGAGTTGAGCAAGCGCCAGCGCGCCTGTTGCAGGCGTATTTCCAGCCACCAGGCCTTGGCGCTGACGCCGTGGCTGGCCTGAAACTGCCGGTCTAGCTGGCGCCGGCTGATGCCCAGCTCTGCGGCCAGTTGCTCCACGGCCAGCGGCGAACCCAGGTGATGACGCATCAGCGCCTGCGCCCGCTGCACCTGGCGCCCCTGCCCGGCATCCAGGTCCAGCGAGCGCAAGGCATGACGGCTGTCACGGGTTTCGTCCACCAGCATGTCGGCCAGCCCCTTGAGCGCGCGCGTTCGCCCACAAGCCCCTGACAGCAGCGCGACAGCGAGGTCGATGGCAGCAGTGCCGCCGGCACAGGTTATGCGATTACCGTCGATGCAGTACAACTGCTCACGCAGTACCTGCAAGTGCGGGAATGCAGCGCGAAACTCGGCTTCGTGGCGCCAATGCACCACCACCTTACGCCCCCGCATCAGGCCGCAGGCGGCCAGCAGGAAGGCGCCGTTATCAACCCCCACCAGCTTGACGCCGGCCTTGCCGGCCTGCCTGAGCAATGCCTGGTAGCGGGGGGCCAGTGCGGCCGTGGCCATGGCATTGCGCCCGCCAAATACTACCAGGTAGTCGAAACTGCCCAGGTCGAGCTGGCCGGCAACGGCCTCGACCTGCACTACCGCGCCGCTGCTCGATGTCACCGGGTCAAGGCTGAGCCCTGCCACCGTCCAGCTGCAGTAGCGTTGCTGGCTGTAGTCTTCGTCGTCGGCGCTGAAGCGCAATTTGTCGAGAAAGGCGCCAAATGGCAGCAGGGCAAAATCCGGTAACGGCACGATCAGCAAGCGGATGTCGGGTTGCACGGTTAACGTCCAGGAACGACCATTGAATGTCCAGATCATACTCTTGCAGGTAAAGGGGTGCGCCATAGACTGACGCCCTCCCTGTCTTCAGGTATTTCCGGCATGGCCCTCGACACTTGGCTCATCTACTTGCTGGCCAGCATTGGCCTGTCGCTGACCCCTGGCCCGAACAGCTTGCTGGCGCTGACCCACGGTGCCCTGTACGGCGCGCGGCGGACATTGTTCACCATCGTTGGCGGGGTGTTCGGCTTCAGTGCCTTGATTGCCCTGGCAATGTTCGGTCTCAGCGCATTGCTGCAGACCTCGGCCTCTGTGCTGGGTGTGCTGAAGTGGGTCGGGGGTGCTTACCTGGTCTGGTTGGGCGTTCAGCTGTGGCGCAGCCCAGCCCTGCACCTGGAGCTGACCGGCCGCAGCGCACAACTGGGTAACGCGGGGTTGTTTCGCCAAGGCCTGCTGTCGGCCATGGCCAACCCCAAAGTGCTGCTGTTCTATGGCGCTTTCCTGCCACAATTCATCGACCCGCAGCGCGGGCTGGTGGTGCAGTTCGTGGTAATGGCGGCGACCTTTGCCAGCATCGAGTTTCTGGTGGAATACCTGCTGGCGCGCCTGGCGTTTCGCATTCGGCCCTGGCTGGCCAAAGGGGGCAAGGGCTTCAACCGTTGTTGCGGCAGTTTGTTTGCGTTGATTGGCGTGGCATTGCCGCTAAGCCGATAGCCTCCGCAACAGGCTGCACCGCCCTTCTTGCCACGGCTGCCGTGCTGGCCTAGCGGTCACCCCTGACGTGCCTTGAGCAGAAACACCAGCAACGCCAGGCCCGGCAGCGCGGCCCCCACCAGTGCCACCCCCGTCCAGCCAAACTGGCTGAACAGCGCGCTGGCCACTGCAGAGCCCAAGGCCCCGCCCAGGAAGATGCTGGTCATGTAGACCGCATTCAGCCGACCACGGCTGGCCGGGTCCAGCGCGTACACTTCACGCTGGCCGATGACCATGTTCATCTGCACCGCAAAGTCCAGCAGCACACCGGTCAGGCCCAGGCCAATCACGCTGTAACCCGGAACCGCCAGCCCCAGCAACAAGGCCACCGGCGCCAGCAGCAGCGCCAGCAGCGAACCGGCGCGGGCATGTCCGGCATCGGCCAGGCGACCGGCCATCGGCGCGGCAACCGCACCCACCGCACCGACCAGGGCGAACACGGCGATCTGGCTCTGCGACAGGCCATGCGCACCCGCCAGGGCCATCGGCACCGCCGTCCAGTACAGGCTGAACGCAGCGAACATCAATGCCTGGTACAGCGAACGCTGGCGCAGCAGTGGATAACGGCGCAGCAAGGTCAGCAGCGACAGCATCAGCCCGGCATAACTGGCCTTGTGCTCAGGGCGCCGCTGCGGCAGGGTCAGCGCCAGCAACAGGATGATCGCCAGCATGACTGCAGCGGCGCCAATGAATACCGCGCGCCAGCCAAAGTGGTCGGCAACCAGGCTCGACAATGGCCGCGCCAGCAGGATACCCAGCAGCAGGCCACCCATGATGTTGCCGACCACCCGCCCCCGCTGCTGCTCCGGCGCCAGGTGCGCGGCCAGCGGGATCAGCATCTGTACCGCCACCGAACTGAAGCCGATCAGCAATGCATAGGCCAGGAATAATCGGCCCTGGCCGCTACTGCTGGTGCCCGCCAGCAGCAGGCTGATGCAGGCCAGCACCGCGGTAGCCACCATCAGGCGGCGGTTTTCCAGCAGGTCGGCCAGCGGCACAAGCAGCAGCAGGCCCAGGGCGTAACCCAACTGGGTGAGGGAAACGATCAGGCTGGCATGTTCGGTGGACAGCCCGAGGTCCGGGGCGATCAGGCCGACGATGGGCTGGGCATAGTAGATATTGGCGACGATTGCGCCGCAGCAGAACGTCAGCAGCACGATTAGCGCCCGGCTCAGGCCGGCGGCGGCCGGTTGCGCTGCGGCAAGTGAAGGGTTCATGGGTGGTTCCTCGACAAGCAGTGGAATATGTCGGCCACCTTACCCTTGCGCCATGGCGCCCGGAATCCAGGCCCGGCGCAATGCGCCTTTGCGTACTGCGCAACGCCGCACGCCCTAGTTCAGCAATTTTGCGCAAAACTCGATAAAGGCATTCACTCGCCGCGAGCCACGGTGGTTGGGCAGGTAAAGAGCACTGATACTGTCGCTGGCCGTGCCAGGGCTGGCTTGCCAATCGGTGAACACCCGCTGCAGGCGCCCGGCCTGCACATCATCACGCACCAGCCAGTCAGCCAGCAGCGCGATGCCGCTGCCCGCCAGCGCCGTTTCGCGCAACATGTCGGCATTGGCACTGCGCAACGGCCCGCTTACGTCCAGCTCCAGGCTGTCCTGGCCGCGCGCCAGGCGCCAAGGTCGCGCTTTCTGCCCATAGCGAAAGCGCAGGCAGGCATGGTCGAGCAACTGGCTAGGGTGTTGCAGCGGCTCGCGCCCGGCCAGGTAAGCCGGGCTGGCCACCAGCCAGCGCTGGAAGCGACCCAGCTGGCGGCATACCAGTTCGTCATCGGGCGCGGGGTCACCCAGGCGTATTGACAGGTCATAGCGCCCGTCGAGCAGGTCATCCAGGCGGTCGCTGAGGTCGATATCCAGTTCCAGGCCCGGGTAGCGTGCCAAAAACGGCCCCAGGTGCGGGGCAATGACCCGCCGGCCAAACTCCACCGGCAGGCACAGGCGCAAGACACCGACAGGCTCTTCGCCGCGATCGGCGACGCTGGCATCGGCCTCGTCCAGCGCCTCGAAGATACCCCGTGCACGTTCGTAGTAACGGGCACCGGCCTCGGTCAGGCTGACCTGACGCGTCGAGCGGTTGAGCAAGGTAGCGCCCAACGCCGCTTCCAGGGCATCGACCAGGCGCGTCACCGACGATGTCGCCAGCCCCAGCCGGCGTGCGGCAGCAGAAAAGCCTTGGGCATCGACGGTGGCCACGAACATCTTCATCGCCATGAGTTTGTCCATGTGCTGGCCGCCTTCCAAAACTCGGAAAGTTCTTACAAATCGCTGGGTAGGTCAAGCAGCGCGGAGCACGGCAATTGCGTCCATAGTGGACTTCTCTCCATCCAAACGAGGCATGCCATGACACCGACCAACCTGCTGACGCCACTGCCACCTTGCGACCCTTCCCGTGCCGAGCAGGTCGACGAACTGCTCAACCGCCCGGGTGTGCGCGTGGAGCGTATCGTCTCCAGCGGCCAGGCCAGCCCGCCTGGCTTCTGGTACGACCAGGCCGAAGGTGAATGGATCGTGCTGGTCAGCGGCGCGGCCGGCTTGCGGTTCGAGCACGAGACCCACACCCGCCTGCTGGCCCCGGGCGATTGCCTGGATATCCCGCCCCACTGCCGCCACCGGGTCGAATGGACCGCACCCGGCACGTCCACCGTCTGGCTGGCGGTGTTCTACAGCAGCGCGCCCCCTTGGCCAGTTTGAGATGGCTGCTGCCACGGCGGGAGGAGGATGCAGCACGCCGTACCCGACCAAAGTATGAATCGCATTGCATTGCATATATGAACACCTCGTTTAATGCATTTTTCGCCGCCTGATCTAGACTTTTCACCACAAACCAGCAAGTTCAGCCCTGCGACAATCAGCCTCACAAAATTATGTACCAACTTGTTAATTAGCAAGCTAAGGGCTTAAACTGCGCGCATTCCACCTGCTGAGATCCCTGGCATGAACGAAACTCCGCGCGCCTCTGGCGCCACAAACATCATCCTGATCGGCCTGGGCGTAATCATCGCCCTGCTCGGTCTCCTCCTGGCTGCGGGTGGCGTCAAGCTCGCTGGCCTGGGTGGCTCCTGGTACTTCCTGATCGGCGGCCTGGCCATGGCCATCGCCGGTGTGCTCATTGCTCGCCGCAAGAAGGCAGGCGCCTGGCTGTACGCCCTGTTCCTGGTGGGCACTGCCATCTGGGCGCTGATCGACGCCGGCCTGGTGTTCTGGCCACTGTTCTCGCGCCTGTTCATGTTCGGCGCGATCGGCATGGTGGTGGCATTGGTCTACCCGCTGCTGGCGCGCGCCAATGGCGCGAGCGCTGGCCGTGGTGCCTACGGCATCGCCGCAGTCATGGCAGTGGTGCTGGTGATCGCCGCAGGCAACATGTTCGTTGCCCACCCAAGCGTCGCCCCTAACGGCAAAGGCCCGGGCATGACCCCGGTCGAAGCCGGCAAGGAACAGAAGGACTGGGCCCACTACGGCAACACCGAGGGGGGCAGCCGCTTTGCCGCGCTGGACCAGATCAACCGTGACAACGTCAACAAGCTGAAAGTGGCCTGGACCTACCACACCGGCGACGTGGCGGTCAGCGACGGCAACGGTGCCGAAGACCAGCTGACCCCGCTGCAGATTGGCAACAAGGTGTTCATCTGCACCCCGCACAACAACCTGATCGCCCTCGATGCCGACACCGGCAAAGAGCTTTGGAAGAACGCGATCAACGCTCAGTCCAAGGTCTGGCAGCGCTGCCGTGGCATGGCGTACTTCGACGCCACCGCCGCCATCGCCCAACCAACCCAGCCGAACAGCTCGCCGGTCACCGGCGGTACCGTACCGGCTGGCGCCAACTGCCAGCGTCGCCTGCTGACCAACACCATCGATGGCCGCCTGATTGCCGTCGACGCCGACACCGGCGAGTTCTGCCAGGGCTTCGGCAACAACGGCCAGGTCAACCTGATGGCCGGCCTGGGTAACGTGCCAGACTCCTACTACCAGCTGTCTTCGGCACCGCTGATGGCCGGCACCACCGTGGTGGTTGGCGGCCGTGTTGCCGACAACGTCCAGACCGATATGCCAGGCGGCGTGATCCGCGGCTTTGACGTGATCACCGGTGAGATGCGCTGGGCTTTCGACCCGGGCAACCCGGAAGACCGCCAGGCTCCGCAGGGCGACAAGACCTACGTGCGCAGCACCCCGAACAGCTGGGCACCGATGTCCTACGACCCGGCGATGAACACCGTGTTCCTGCCGATGGGCTCGTCGTCCACCGACATCTACGGTGTTGAACGCAGCAAGCTGGACCACACCTACGGCGCTTCGGTGCTGGCCCTGGATGCCGCCACCGGCAACCAGAAGTGGGTGTTCCAGACGGTGCACAACGACCTGTGGGACTTCGACCTGCCGATGCAGCCGAGCCTGATCGACTTCACCAAGGACGACGGCCAGTCGGTACCTGCGGTGGTGATCGGCACCAAGGCCGGGCAGATCTACGTGCTCGACCGTGCCACCGGCAAGCCGCTGACCCAGGTCGACGAAGTACCGGTCAAGCCAAGCAACATCCCGAACGAGCCGTACTCGCCAACCCAGCCGAAGTCGGTGGGCATGCCACAGATCGGCGCGCAAACCCTGACCGAATCGGACATGTGGGGCGCTACCCCGTATGACCAGCTGCTGTGCCGTATCGATTTCAAGAAGATGCGTTACGACGGCCTGTACACCGCGCCAGGCACCGACCTGTCGCTGAGCTTCCCGGGTTCGCTGGGTGGCATGAACTGGGGCAGCCTCTCCACCGACCCGGTGCATGGCTTCATCTTCGTCAACGACATGCGCCTGGGCCTGTGGATCCAGATGATCCCGTCGCAGAACAAAGGTGGCGCGGCTTCCGGTGGCGAAGCACTGAACACCGGCATGGGCGCAGTGCCGCTCAAAGGCACCCCGTATGCGGTGAACAAGAACCGCTTCCTGTCGGTTGCCGGTATTCCATGCCAAGCGCCACCGTTCGGCACCCTGACCGCTATCGACATGAAAACCCGTCAGGTTGCCTGGCAGGTCCCGGTGGGCACCGTTGAAGACACCGGTCCGCTCGGTATCCGCATGCACCTGCCGATCAAGATCGGCCTGCCAACGCTGGGCGGCACCCTGTCCACCCAGGGCGGCCTGGTGTTCATCGCCGGTACCCAGGACTTCTACCTGCGTGCCTACGACAGCAGCAACGGTAACGAAATCTGGAAGGCTCGCCTGCCAGTCGGCAGCCAGGGCGGCCCGATGACCTACGTCTCGCCGAAGACCGGCAAGCAGTACGTGGTGATCACTGCTGGCGGTGCACGCCAGTCGACTGACCGCGGCGACTACGTGATTTCTTACGCCTTGCCGTAAGACCGCGTCGCCCCCTTCGCGGGTGAGCCCGCTCCCACAAGGCCAACGCTGGCCATGCGGGAGCGGGCTCATCCGTGAAGTGTCCTGAATAACAACCCGAGACACAGCAATGCCATCCGCACTCCGCATCACCCCTACCCTGCTGCTGGCCCTGGCCAGCACCACTGCCCTTGCCAACGACGACCTGCTGACCCGCAGCACCCTGACCGGTGACTGGGGTGGCCTGCGCCACCAGCTGGAAGAAGACGGTGTGAAGATCACCGGCGACTACAGCGGTGAAACCGCCTACAACGCCCACGGCGGCCTGCACCGCTCGGCGCGCTACTCGCAGAACGTCAAGCTTGGCGTGCAGTTCGACCTGTCGAAACTGTACGGCCTGGACAACGGCGGCAAGGTCCAGCTGACCATCAACGACCGCCGCGGCAACAGCGCCTCGGAAGACCTGGTCGGCAACCGCCTGCCAATCCAGGAAAACTACGGTGGCCTGTACACCCGCCTGACCGAGCTGAGCTACGAGCGCACCCTGTTCACCCCCGCGCTCAACGTCAAGCTGGGCTACATGGCCATGGGCAACGACCTCGGCGGCCTGGACAGCGGCATCCTGTGCAACTTCATGAACGCCGGTTTCTGCGGCCACCCGCTGAACATGTCCGGTGGCAGCGGCTGGACCAACTACCCCAATGCCCACCTCGGCGTGCGGGTGAAGTACGACCTGTCGCCAGCCTGGCAGCTGCGCGTGGCGGCGTTCAACGTCGACCCCGAGAGCAACGGCAACTCCAGCCGCGCCTGGCACCTGGGGCCCAAGCACACCACCGGCACCGTTGTACCCGTGGAACTGGTTTACAAGCTGCAAGGTGAGCTGCCGGGCGAGTACAAGCTGGGCTACTACTACGACAGCTCAGACGTGAAACGCATCGGCAGCGACGACGAAGTGTCTGGCCGCGGTGGCCACTACCTGCTGGTCGACCAGGCGGTGTGGAACGATCAGGCCTCGCCTGGCCGCAGCCTGCACGCGTTCGGCCAGTACTCGGCTTCCAGCAAGGCCGCCTCGCCGTTCACCAAGTGGTATGGCGCCGGCGTGGTGTTGTACAAGCCATTCGAAGGCCGCCCGAAAGATACCGTGGCACTGGGTTACGGCCGCGCGGTGCCCAACCCGCGTAGCCGCGATGTGCTGGAAGATGCCGCGTTCGATGCAGGCCAGCAGTTCCCGGATATCGACAGTGCCGAGCAGTTGATCGAGCTGAGCTACGGCTACCAGGCCACGCCATGGCTGAACCTGCGCCCGGATGTGCAATACATCATCGAGCCGGGGGCGTTCTCCGGTAAGGATATCGACAACGCGCTGGTGGTAGGCCTGCAGGTCAAGGCTACCTTCTGAATCGCCAGGGCCGCGCTGCGGCCCATTCACCCCTGCCTGAGGTAATCCGCCAGCCGCAGCAGCATGGCATCACAGCCCTGCAACTGCTCGACGCTGACAAACTCATCCGGCTTGTGCCCCTGGTCCATGCTCCCAGGCCCGCAGACCACGGTCGGAATGCCCGCCTGGTCGAACAAACCACCTTCGGTACCAAACGCTACGGTGCCGAATTCATCCGAACCACTGAGCAACGCTATCCAGCGCGCGGCCTCGCTGTCTTCCGGCGTGGCCAGCCCCGGGTAGGCACTGAGCGGTTCAAGGCGGATGTCGCTGTCGGCGTGAACCTGTCGCATACGCGGCAGCAACTCGGCCTCGGCGTATGTCTGCAACTGGTCGGCCACCGCCTGCGCCTCGAACCCCGGCAAAGCGCGGACTTCGAAATCGAACGAGCACTCGGCCGGCACGATGTTCAGTGCCCTGCCCCCTTTGATTACTCCAGTCTGTACCGTGGAGAAGGGTGGGTCGAAACGCGTGTCGTGATGCGCCGGCAAGGCCAGCGCATCGCCAATATCGCCCAGCTTGCCGATCAGCCTGGCCGCATACTCGATGGCGTTCACCCCGTATGGCGCATACGCAGAGTGGCAAGCCGCGCCCTGCACCTGGCAGCGCATGGCAAGCTTGCCCTTGTGCCCCAGCACCGGCTTGAGCTCGGTGGGTTCGCCAATCAGGCACAGGCGCGGCTTGTGCGGGCGCTGCTCCAGCGCTGCGAGCATGGAGCGTACGCCCAGGCAGCCCACCTCTTCGTCATAGGAAAACGCCAGGTGCACCGGCATGCGCAACGGCTGGGCAAGAAACGCGGGCACAGCGGCAAGTACCGAGGCAATGAAGCCTTTCATGTCGGCTGTGCCACGGCCATACAAACGGCCATCGCGCTCGCTGAGGGCGAACGGCTCCACGGTCCAGGCCTGGCCGTCCACCGGTACCACATCGGTATGCCCGGACAGTACAACGCCGCCAACATCTTTTGGCCCAATGGTAGCGAACAGGTTGGCCTTGGTGCCTTCCGGGTTGTGGAACAGCTCGCACACCACGCCCTGCTCTGCCAGGTAGTCACGGATGAAACCGATCAGCGCCAGGTTGGAGTCGCGGCTGACCGTGGCAAAGCCGATCAGCCGGGCCAGCAGCGCGCGGCTGGGGAACTCACTCATCGCCCGGCACCCCGTAGCTTGGTGCGGCGGTCGGGTTGAGCGCGCGGGTGACATAATCCTGCATCTGTGGGCGATAGGCTTGCCACAGGCCATCGAGCACCCCGATCGGGTCGCTATCGGCCCAGTCGACGCGCAGGTCCACCAGCGGCCAGGTCAACTCACCGGCGATTTTCAACGCAGCCGAGTGCACCGGCCCCGCCTCACCGCCAGCAGCCATCGCTGCGTGCATGGCAGCCAGAAGGCGGTCGGCCAGGTGCCCGCCGGCCTGCTCGAAGGCCTGCACCATCGCTTCGATCACCTGGGTCGAGGACAGCAGGTTGCCCGCCGCCGCGCATTGCTCGCCGGCCACGGCATTGTGCGTACCCAGCGCCTCGCGCCCCGTGAACAAGGCTACCTGGCCATGACTGTCGATCACCGTCACCTGGCGAAATTCGCTCCAGCCATTGGCGCTCAGCACGCGGTCCAGCGCTGCTGCGGGCGGTAACTGAGCCTGCTCCATGGCGTCGAGAATCTGCGGGCCCAGCGCCGGCAGGGTGATGTTCTGAGTAGAGACTGCGCCTACGCCTGCACGCACCCACGGGCAACGGGCCCCCACGGCGATACTCGACGAGCTGATGGCGATACCGACCTGGCCGGTTTCCTGGCAACGACCGATGATGGAGAACGTCATGTCTTGGTTCCTGTTGTGCTGTGCGATACAGGGCATTCTGGGCGCAACGTTCTTCACCACGAAACCAACATTTTCCTAGGGGTTAGGCAGGAAAAAGCTAGGTTCTGCCAGCGTTCGAGCGCCGCCCGAGGGGTGTTCGAACCCTGCGCCATTTCAAAAACCACGACGTGCACTGGGTCGCCCTCACCGCAAGCCACAAAATCCAAGGCCTTCGCCGTTTTATCGGCAAGCAGCAGCTAAATACTATTTTCGCCATTTCCACAGCATCCCTAGTCTGGCCCCAGGCAACGGCGGTCCTCCAAACCGACCTGACAAAAACCGCCTGAACAAGGGCTCGGACATGACACTGAACAATCTCGAAATCGATACCCTCGTGGTCGGCGCCGGCCAGGCCGGCGTGGCCATGAGCGAACACCTGAGCAAACTTGGCGTGCCGCACCTGGTGCTGGAGCGCAACCGCATCGCCGAAGCATGGCGCACCGGCCGCTGGGACTCGCTGGTGGCCAACGGCCCGGTATGGCACGACCGCTTCCCGGGGCTGGAATTCAACCTCGACGCCGACGCCTTCGCCGGCAAGGACCAGGTGGCCGACTACTTCGAACAGTACGTACGCAAGTACAACCTGCCGGTTCGCACCGGTATCGAAGTGAAGAAAGTGCTGCGCAACAGCGACCGCCCCGGCTTCACCATTGAAACCAATGAAGGCGTGATCCGCGCCAACCGCGTGGTCGCCGCAACCGGCCCGTTCCAGAAACCGGTCATCCCGGCCATTGCGCCAAAAGACCCCAACCTGCACCAGATCCACTCCGCTGCCTACTTCAACCCCGAGCAACTGCCTGAAGGCGCTGTGCTGGTGGTGGGGGCCGGCTCTTCCGGTGTGCAGATCGCCGAGGAGCTGATGCGTGCAGGCCGCCAGGTGTACCTGTCGGTCGGCGCCCACGATCGCCCGCCCCGCGCCTACCGCAATCGTGACTTCTGCTGGTGGCTGGGCGTGCTGGGTGAGTGGGACGCGGAAATCGCCAAGCCCGGCCGCGAGCACGTGACCATCGCCGTGAGTGGCGCGCGTGGCGGCCACACCGTGGACTTCCGTGCCCTCGCCCACCAGGGCATGACCCTTGTCGGCCTGACCCAGTCGTTCGAAAACGGCGTGGCGCGCTTCCAGGACAACCTGGTCGACAACATCAACCGTGGCGACGAGAACTACCTGGCCCTATTGGATGCCGCCGATGCCTACATCGAGCGCAACGGCCTGGACCTGCCGGAAGAGCCCGAAGCGCGCCAGCGCCTGGCCGACCCAGCGTGCATGGTCAACCCGTTGCAGCAACTGGACCTCGCCAAGGCCGGTGTCAGCAGCATCATCTGGGCCACCGGCTACGGCGTGGATTTCAGCTGGCTGCAGGTCGATACCTTCGATGCCAACGGCAAGCCCCAGCACCAGCGCGGCGTGGCCCGCGAGCCGGGTGTTTACTTCCTCGGCCTGCCATGGCTGTCACGCCGTGGCTCGTCATTCATCTGGGGCGTGTGGCACGACGCCAAGCACGTCGCTGGCCATATCGCCACGCAGCGTACCTACACCGCCTACCGCGACCGCGATCAGCGCGCAGCGGATGAGCAACAACCCGCCAAGTTCAGCAACGTCAGCACCCTCGGAGCCCACTGATGCCTACCCATACTCGCATCCGCATGTTCAACACCAAGGAAACCTACCCCAACCAGACCCTGGACAACGACCTTTGCCAGGCGGTGCGTGCCGGTAACACCATCTATGTGCGTGGCCAGGTCGGTACCGACTTCGAAGGCAAGCTGGTGGGCCTGGGTGACCCGCGGGCGCAGACCGAACAGGCGATGAAGAACGTCAAGCAACTGCTTGAGGAAGCCGGCTCGGACCTGTCGCACATCGTCAAGACCACCACCTACATCACCGACCCGCGCTTCCGCGAGCCGGTGTACAAGGAAGTCGGCAAATGGCTCAAAGGGGTATTCCCGATTTCCACCGGGCTGGTGGTGGCGGGCCTGGCCCAAGCCGAGTGGCTGATGGAGATCGATGTGATCGCCGTGGTACCCGATCAGGCTTGACCGGCAGCCGGCGTGGCGGGTGGCGACGGCCGCCCGTCACGCAACCACGCCTGGGTTACCTGCCCCGCCGCTTGCAGGCGCTGTTCAGCGTGCACGCCGGCACCAGGCACTTCCACGCTGATACACAGGTCCTCAGGCAAGGCCGCGAGCAACTGCGCCAGCGGCAGTTGCCCTTGCCCCGGCAGCAGGCGCCCCTCACGGGCTTCCGGAATGATCAGGCTGTCGGCAGGTGCCTGCAAAGGCGCATCGCACAACTGCACCGCTTGCAGCAAACGCGGGTCTACTGCCGCGATATCCGCCACCTGGCCACCAGAACGGAACAGGTGCAAGGCATCCACCAGCACGCCAGCGTTGCCCTGCGCCGCCCCTGCAACCACCGCGCAAGCCTGGTGCAGGTTTGCCACCGGGCGCCAGCGCATGAATTCCAGGTCCACGCGCAAACCGTGGCCTCGCGCCATTTCACACAACGCGGCAAAGTTGCCGGTCAGCCGCGCAAAGTCGTCATCGTCCCCGGATACCGTCAGGCTGTGCGCGCCAAGTTCGGCGCCTGCTGCCAACAGCGCCTCGTAGTCGGCGACCTGTGTCTGTGCCGTCAACGAAACGAACTCGATGTCGGCAACACGCACACCTTCACCCGCCAGTACCGCGCGCAGTTCACGCATCACCGGGCTACCGGCTGCCACCGGGTAGGCCAAGGCCCCCGGCAGCACCGGGTGCAGGCGCAGGCCGACCGCGCTGAAGCCGGCACGCCGCGCCTCACGCACCAGCCTGGCCGGCGCCAGCTGCAACGCCGTCAGGTGTGCGACACCCAGCCCTCTCAATAGGTCGCCCTCCCGCCACTGAGGTCGAACACGAAGCCGGTGGTAAAGCTGCATTCCGGGCCGGCAATCCAGCTGACCATGTTGGCGATCTCCTCGGCCTTGAGAAAGCGCCCCATGGGGATCTTGGCCTTGCTCGCAGCGATGTGTTCTGCGGTCATCTCGGCCATCAGCGGCGTCTCGACCATGGCCGGTGCCACGCAGTTGAGCAGCACCCCGTCCTGTGCCAGCTCCTTGGCCGCCGCCTTGGTGAAGGCGATGACCCCGGCCTTGGCGGCGGAGTATGCCGAGATGTACTGCACGCCATCCTTGCCGGCCATGGAGGCGATGTTGACGATGCGCCCGTAGCGGTTCTGGCGCATGTGCGGGATGGCGGTACGGCAGCAATAGAACACACCGTTCAGGTCGATGGCGATGACCTTGTCCCACGCTTCTGGCGGGTATTCCCACGAGGCTACCACTGGGCCGTTGATGCCGGCGTTGTTGATCAGGACATGCACCTGGCCAAGGCGCGCCAGCGTCTCGGCGAAAGCCGCCTCTACCGAGGCCAGCGAGGCAACATCCACCGCTTGGCGCAACACCGGCTCGAAGCCGTTTTCGGCGTGGCTCCAGCCATCGACGGCGAGGTCCCAGATCACCACCTGGGCGCCGGCAGCATGCAGGCGCTGGGCGATTGCCAGGCCGATGCCGCGCATGCCACCGGTCACGATTGCGGTCTGGCCTTGCAGGTACTGGCTCATTGTCTTGCTCCATTTTCAGCAGAAGGAATATCCGGCAAGCGACGCAGGTCGCTGACCATGAACAGGTAGCACAGCGCCCCGAGCACGGTGATCGACGCCACGAACGCCAGGGCCCAGACGAACGAGCCGGTCAGCGAAACGATGATGCCGATGGTCAATGGCGTGACGATGCCGGCCGCGTTGGCGAACAGGTTGAACAGGCCGCCGCTGAGGCCCAGCAGGCCTTTGGGAGCGATGTCGGAAACGATCATCCAGGCCAGCGCCGACATGCCTTGGGCGAAGTAGGCAACGCACAGGATGGCGATCACCAAGGCATCGGACTCGACATAGTTGGCCAGCACGATCACCGAAGCGGTCAGCAACCCGGCGATCACGGGCAGCTTGCGCGCCACGTTCAGCGAGTAGCCCCGGCGCAGCAGGGCATCGGAAAGCCAGCCGCCGACCAGCGTGCCCAGCGAAGCGGCAATGAACGGTAGCACCGCCACCCAGCCGACCTTGAGCCAAGGCATGTGCCGCTCGGTCACCAGGTAGGTGGGGAACCACGTGAGGAAGAACACGTTGGTCGAGTTACAGGCGAACTGGCCAAGGCAAATGCCGAGCATGTTGCGGTGTTTGAGCAGCGCCGGTATCTGCGACCAGCTGAACGACGTGGCTTTCTGCCCGCCATCGACGACCCCGCCGCCCGCGGCGATGAAGTCCAGCTCAGCCTGGTTGGCCGTGGTCGACTGGTACGGCTCGTGGTATTTGCGCCACCACACCAGGCCATAGAGGATGCCCAGCAGGCCCACGGCCATTAGCAAAAAGCGCCAGCCATAAGTGTGCAGCACCCAGAACAGAAGCGGCGTCAGGAACGCCAGGCCGGTGTATTCAGCGAAGGTGTAGATGCCGGTTGCCCTGGCGCGCTCGCTCTGCGGGAACCAGGTGGCCACCACCCGGCTGTTGGTGGGAAAGCACGGGGCTTCGGTCGCGCCCACCAGAAAGCGCATGCCCAGCAGGGACAAAAAGCCCTGTGCCAGCCCCTGCAGGCCGGTGAACAGCGACCACAGGGTCAGTGCCAGCCAGTAGGTCAGCTTGGTACCCAGCCGGTCGATGAGGATGCCACCCGGGATCTGCGCGGCGGCGTAGGTCCACGAAAAGGCGGAAAAGATCACCCCCATCATCGCTGCGTTCAGGCCAAGGTCGGCACTGATGCTGGGTGCGGCAATGCCCATCACGCTGCGGTCGAGGTAGTTGATCATGGTGCCGCCGGAAATCAGCGCCAGGATCATGAAACGGGTGCGTGTGCGCTGCTGGGCGCGCGCCGGCGTGTCGAACACCCCGAGGCTGGCGTTCTGTTCAGTGTTCATGACGAATGCTCTCTTGTTATTGGAATGGCAAAATCGCGCGCTTGCAAGCGTGGGGTCCGTGGGGCTGCCATTGGCTGACAGACATCAGTCTTCAGCCGAACCCGAACAACCGACAGGGGGTATCCCACATCACCGCGCGGCGCTGGCGGGCATCGGGCATCAGGTGTTCGGCAAGCTTCAGCAACGGGCCGTAGTCCACCCGCGAGCGCTGGCGAATGAAGGGCCAGTCCGAGCCCCACACGCAGGCCTCGGCGCCAAACGCTTCGAGCAGGGCCTGCACATAGGCGCGGCTCTCTTCCAGCAAGGCATCGGCCGCAGCGAACTTCTGCATGCCCGACAGCTTCACGCACGCGCGGCCACTGTCGGCCAGCCGCAACAACGCTTGAAAACCGGCTTGCTGCACCCCGGCCGCTACCTCGGGGCGGCCGCAGTGGTCGATCAGCAGAGGTGCCTTGGCGTTTTGCAGCAAGCCATGCAGGGCCAGCAGCTGGTCTTCGCACACTTGTACCTGGGCGAACATGCCAAGCTCGGCCAACTTGCCGAACAACGGGTCAACGCCCTGCAGGCTGGAGACGCCGTACAGCGCAGGGTTGAAGGCGATGCCGACCACGCCTTGCGCCTGCAATGCCGCCAGCGCGTCGAGGGTGATATCCGCCTCGACCACCGCCACGCCCTTGAACCGCCCCTGGCCGGTGGCCAGGGCGTGCAACAGGCAGCGGTTGTCGGTGTGGTAGCCACTGTTGGGGCCCACGAGCAAGGCGTGCTGCACCCCGTAGGCGTCCATCACCCGGGTGAACTGCGCCTGGGTGGCGACTTCCTGGCCGGAGGGTGCATAGGGCGCGTCTGGGTGGTAAGGGAAACGCTCAGGGTCAAACAGATGGTTATGGCAATCGATCTTCGCTTCATCAAAGATGTTCACGCAGCACTCCCTTCAAGCGCCACTGCGCTTGCTTGCAGATCTTGTTATTGTGCGCCGCAAGGGCGATCAGGACGGGTTCACGATACTGTGTGGCGGGGTTTGGCGCTCATACCCAGATGGCGAAAACCATAACCAAAGGTAATACACATGCTGCTTGGCAACGAAGGCGCAGATACCAGCCCTATGGTGTTCAAACTGCGGCACATGGAGGTGTTCCGGGCGGTGATGCTGACCGGCTCGATCAGCGCTGCGGCCAAGTTGCTCTACGTGTCGCAACCCGCGGTAAGCAAGCTTATCCAGTACATCGAAGGGCGCCTGACCTACCCGTTGTTCGAGCGGATCAACAACCGCCTGGTGCCCACGGCCGAGGCGCAGGTGCTGTTCCGCGAAGTGGAGCGGGTGTACCAGGCAGCGCTGGAGGTCAACGAGTGCGCCCTTGCCCTGGGCGCTGGCGGCCAGCGCAAACTGCGTATCTCGTGCAGTGCATCGTTGTCGACGGTGGTAATTCCTATCGCCCTGGCCCAGCTCAAGCGTGAATCACCGTCGCTCAACATCGAATGGCAGACCTCGCTGATGGGCGAAATGCCCAACCAGATCCTGTCGAAGAAGGTCGACTTGTCGATTGCCGCCCTGCCGGTGGTACACGACCACCTGCATTCACAGGCGTTCATGCGCGGGCGGATGGTGGTGGTGATGCCACCCGACCACCCGCTGGCCGGGCAGCCCGCGCTGACCCTGCAGCAGCTGGAAGGCCATGCCCTGCTGCTGTTCCGGCCCGACATGCCGTTTGGCAAACTGCTGGCCGGGCATATCGAGCGGCGCGGTTTGCAACTGAAATCGCTGTTGTCGTTTACCAACGCCAACGAGGCTGTAGCGCTGGTCAGGCAAGGCATGGGCATCAGCGTGATCGACGAGTTCGTGGCACAGGACAGCGGGCTGGCGGTGGTGCCACTGGCCGATGAGATTCACTTTGATATCAGCTTCGTCCACTCGCGCTTCGAGCCCCCGTCGCATGCAGCGCTGCATTTGATGAGGGTGCTGCAGGGGCAGGCGCAGAAGCTGGGGCGGGCCATCTCAGATTGAGGTCATTAGGGGGCCGCACAACGGCCCCGGGCGTTTGAGCTAGAAGCCGACTGTCGCCGACAGCAGATAGGTGCGCGGCGTGGACAAGGTCAACCCCGGCTCGCTGTCATCCGATGCCCCCGCCGAGCTCCAGTAGCGGTCATCCAGCACGTTCTCGACACTGGCGCGCAAGGTCACCTCGGTTGCATCCACCTTGAACGCATAACGCGCGCCCACGTCATAGCGTTCCCAGCCATCGATCTGCTTGCTGTTGTTCTGGTCCAGGTACTGCGAGCTGGAATGAATGCCGCGCGCCGTCAGGGTCAGGCCGTTCACCCCGGGCACGTCCCACTCGGCACCGAGGTTGACGTTGTACTCAGGCGTGGCCGGCGCGCGGTTGCCATCGTAGGCCCCGCCGACGGTGTCGGTCAGTTCGCTGTCGATGTACATCACCCCACCCAGTACTCGCACGCCCTGCACGGGCTCACCGAACACACTCAGCTCGATGCCACGGTTGTCACGCTTGCCATTGGCGCCGAACACCCGCGTGGTGGGGTTGGTCTCGTAGGCCGGCTGGCGAATGCGGAAGGCACTGGCAGTGAATGCCAGCCGGCCAAAGTCGTACTTGGCCCCTACTTCGACCTGCCGACTGATGAACGGCGGGAAGATCTGGTCTTCGTTGATCGAGGTCGACGGGGCGATCTTGCCTTGGCTCAGGCCTTCCATGTAGTTGGCGTACACCGACAGCTGGTCGGTGACCTTGAGCAGCACACCGCCCGAGGGCGACACCTTTTCTTCGTCGTAGGCCGTGGCCCCCTTGATCCCGTCACTCCAGTCATCCACCTGTACCCGCTGCCAGCGCGCGCCCAGGGTCAGCAGCAAACGGTCGTCGAAAAAGCCCAGCGTGTCGGCCAGGGCTACACCCGAGAAACGGTTTTCCGTGTACACCTCGGGGTCGATGCGGGTGGGCGTGCCCGGCGTCGGTGTGGCGACCGGGTTGTACAGGTTGCTGGGCGCCGAGGCATAGCGCGCGCCGCCATTGGTGAAGTCCATGTAGAAGTAGCTGGCAGCCAGGTTCAGTTCGTGGCTGACCGGCCCGGTATGGAACCAGTTGCGCAGGCCGGCCATGGCGGTGCGTACCGACTCGTCCCGCGTGAAGTCGCGTGGCTGCACGGTGAAGTCGCCAGCATCATTGGTGATCGACACGTTGTGGCGCAGGAAGTCATGGTTGCTCTTGCGCGCGCCGACCGCGCCATAGGCCAGCAACGACTCGCTGATGTCGTACTCGGCATGCAGCGCGCCAAAGGTGTCGTTGGTGCGTGCCTTGCTCCAGGCCTGGGCATAGTTCCGGCGTACCTCGCTGGCATCCGGTACCCGGGCATTGGCGCCGACCAGCACGCGCTCCTGCGGCGCATCGGTATTGCGCTCGGTGTGCCCCAGGTCTGCCGACAGGCGCAGGCGCTCGCCGCGAAAATCCAGGCCCAGCACGGCCATTTCACGCTCGACGCTTTGATGATCCCATTCGGTATCACCTGACTGCTTCACGCCGTTGAAGCGCACGCCGAACTGGTCGCCCTCGCCAAAGCGGCGCCCGATATCCACGGCGCCGCCGGCCTGGCTGCCGGAGGCATAACTGCCGGTGAACTCGGTAAGCGGCGTGTCGCCTGCGCGCTTGGGCTGCACATTGATGCCACCGCCCACGCTGCCACGCGGCGAAATACCGTTGATCAACTGGCTGGGGCCTTTGATGATGTCGACCCGATCGGCCATTTCCATGTCGATGGAATAGGTCGGCAAGATGCCGTACAGGCCGTTGTAGGCCACATCGCTGTTGAACAGGCTGAAGCCGCGGATGGTGAATTGCTCGAAACGCCCGCCGGCCGGGTTGGTGGCGCGTACCGACGGGTCACTGGCAATCAGCTCGCCCAAGGTGCGCGCCTGCTGATTCTTTACCAGCTCGCTGGTATAGCTGGTGATGCTGAATGGCGTTTCCATGAAGTCACGAGAGCCGAGCAGACCTTGCGCCCCTTGGCGCGCGACCTGCCCGCCCGCATAAGGTTGCGCCTCGCCGCCAGTCGCCAGGCCGCCAACAATGCTGGTCGGAGCGATTTCCAGCGCCTCGCCCGCCTGGGGCGCAGGCACCAATGTGAAGGCGCGCTCACTCACCGGCAGCAACTGCAGGCCGCTGCCGCGCAGCAGTTGGGCGAAGCCTTCGTCGATACTGTAGTTGCCAGACAGGCCGTTGCTTTGCCGGCCTTGCACCAGTGCCGGGTCCAGTGAAAGGCTCACGCCCGCCTGATCGGCGAAGTGGGTCAGTACGGCCCCAAGGCTGGCTGGCGCTACCTGATAGGTGCGGCGGACGGGTTCATCGGCCCAGGCCGGTGAACACATCAACAGGCTCATGGCGAACAACGGATGCGCGGCACGCGCCAGTGGGCGCAGGCGGCAAGACTTTACTGCAGGCATTGAACAAGGCTCCCCTTTATTTTCTCCTACCGGTAATGACCGGCGAGTGAAAAAAAGGGGACAGCCTTACGCACGATTTTCTCGCGCAGACAGGGTGACCCAATAACGTGTGCGTGACTGCACCTGCAACGGCAGGCTGGCAGCAAGCAAGGCCAGCACCCGGTCGGTATCGTCCAGGCGGAAGGTGCCGGTCACGCGCAGGCGCTCAAGCGCTGGCGCCCAGCGCAAAAGCCCGGGGCGGTATCTGCGCAGTTCCTGCAGCAACTCGCCCAGCGGGCGGTCGTCCAGCCGCAGCACGCCTTCGCGCCAGCCCAGCGGCCAGGTGTCAAACGGTCTCGCAGGGCCGACGCCCACCGCCTGCAGGCTGGCCTGCTGCCCGGCCTGCAGCAGCACCGTCGAGGCCCGCAACGGCTGCAGGCGGGCCGCACCGTTGAGCACCGACACCTGGCAGGCATCATCGATCAGACGCAGACAGGCCTCACCGTCACTGAGCATCACCTGGCCGTAAGGCACCTGCAAGGCCAGGCTCAAGTCGGCGGGCACCTTGACCGCCACTTCGCCCCGCAGCAGTGTCAGGCGGCGGGCGCCCAGGTCAATATTCACGGCACTGTCGGTGTTCAACTGCACGAAAGTACCGTCGCTCAGCAGCACCTGCCGTCGCTCCCCTACCGACGTGCGCAGGTCGGCAGCCCAGGCATCCAGCGGCAGTTCCCGGCTCACCAGCCATGCTGCGGGCAATAGCGCCGCCACGCCCAGGGCCTGTTTGAGCAACGCACGGCGGCCAGCATCCGGGCGGTCCAGGGTGGCCATCGCCAACGTCCCGGGCAACCCGGAGAACCGCGCACGCAACGCCGCCGCCTTTTGCCAGGCGTCTTCGTGCAGGCTGTTGCTGGCACGCCATTGCGCCAGGCGCCGCAAGTCTGTTTCACTGGCGCCGCCAGAATCCAGCAACGCCAGCCAACGGGCGGCAGCACGCACCGCCTCGCGGGTTTCGGGAGCATGCTGGGTCACTGCAGGTCGGCCAGCAGGCAATGCTCGTAGGCCTGCGCCATGTAGCGCTTGACCGAGCGCTCGCAAACGCCCAGGCGCTTGCCGATTTCGGCGTAGCCCAGGCCTTCCAGCTGGCTCCAGAGAAAGGCCTTGCGTACCGGCGCCTTCAGGCCGTCGAGCAGTTCATCCAGTGCTTGCAGGGTTTCCAGCACTATCCAGCGTTGCTCTGGCGAGGGCACATGCTGTCGGGGCAGTTGCACGATGGCATCTAGGTAGGCCTGCTCAAGGCTGCGGCGCTGATGGAAGTTGCTGAGCAGGCGCTTACCCACGGTCAGCAGGTAGGCGCGTGGTTCGCGAATGTCTGCCAGCGGCTGGGCACTGGCCAGCACGCGCAGGAACGTATCCTGGCTGAGGTCGGCGGCATCCCAGGCATTGCCCATGCGCCGGCGCAGCCAGCTCTCCAGCCAGCTACGATGCTCCCGGTACAGGGCAGGCAGGCTAGGCTCCGGTGGCGGCGCGGCGTCGATCATGGGGAAGGCCCTGCGGCGGCGTAAATAGGATTAATTCTAATTTACATCGCGCCACAGAACCAAGCGGTTTGTTACCGGTCAGGCAATTGCCGCGTCCACCAACACCTGGGCTTCCTGCACCAGGCGCTGCAAGTGCGCCTCGTCGATGAAGCTTTCGGCGTAGATCTTGTAGATGTCTTCGGTGCCCGACGGGCGCGCAGCGAACCAGCCGTTGGCGGTCATCACTTTCAGGCCGCCAATGGCCTGCCCGTTGCCTGGGGCGTGGCTGAGAATCTGCACGATCGGCTCACCGGCCAGTTCGGTCGATTTCACCTGCTCCGGCGCCAGCTTGCTCAACAGGGCCTTTTGCCGGGCGTCGGCCTTGGCCTCGACACGGGTGGCGAATGGCTTGCCCAGGGCTTCGGTCAGGTCGGCGTAGGCCTGGCTCGGGTTGCGCCCGGTGCGGGCGGTCATTTCGGCGGCAAGCAAGGCCGGGATCAGCCCGTCCTTGTCGGTGGCCCACACCGAGCCATCGCGGCGCAAGAACGAAGCACCCGCACTCTCCTCGCCACCAAAGCCCAGCGAACCATCGAACAGGCCCTGGGCGAAGAACTTGAAGCCAACCGGCACTTCGTACAACTTGCGGCCCAGGCGCTGGGTAACGCGGTCGATCAGGCCACTGGAAACCACGGTCTTGCCAACGGCGGCGTCGCTGCGCCATTGCGGGCGGTGGCGATACAGGTAGTCGATGGCAACGGCCAGGTAGTTGTTCGGCTGCAACAGGCCGTCGGCGGTCACGATGCCATGGCGGTCGTGGTCAGGGTCGCAGGCAAAGGCCACGTCGAAGCGCTCGCGCAGGCCGATCAGGCCCTGCATGGCGTACGGCGAGGACGGGTCCATGCGGATCTGGCCGTCCCAGTCGACGGTCATGAAGCGGAAGGTTGGGTCGACCTCGGTGTTCACCACTTCCAGGTCGAGCTGGTAGTGCTGGGCAATCGCCGACCAGTAGCGCACCCCTGCCCCACCCAGCGGGTCAACGCCCAGGCGCAACTTGGCATTACGGATGACGTCGAAGTCGATGACGTTCTCCAGGTCGGCCACATAGTTGCTCAGGTAGTCATGGCGCTGGGTGGTGGCTGCCTGCAGCGCCTGGGCATGGTCCATGCGCTTCACGCCCGCCAGGTTTGCCGCCAGCAGCTCGTTGGCCTTGGCCTCGATCCACTTGGTGACGTCGCTGTCGGCCGGGCCGCCATTGGGCGGGTTGTACTTGAAACCACCGCTTTGCGGCGGGTTGTGCGACGGGGTGATGACGATACCGTCGGCCAGGCCTTGGGCGCGGTCACGGTTGTGGCAGAGGATGGCGTGCGACACGGCCGGCGTTGGCGTGTACTCGTCATCTTTGGACAGCATCACCTGCACGCCGTTGGCGGCCAACACTTCCAGGGCGCTGGCAGTGGCCGGTGCCGACAGGGCATGGGTGTCGGCGCCAATGAACAGCGGGCCATCGATGCCCTTTTCCTGGCGGTACAGGCAAATGGCCTGGGTAATGGCCAGGACGTGGTACTCGTTGAAGCTCAACTCAAGTGAAGTGCCCCGGTGCCCCGAGGTGCCGAAGGCCACCCGCTGGGCCGCCACGGCAGCGTCGGGGCGGCCGGTGTAGTAGGCGGTGAGCAGCCGGGGAATATCGACCAGCACGCTGGCCGGAGCCGGCTTGCCTGCCAAAGGACTGAGCGTCATGCAAAAACCTCGAGTTCAACGGATGTTGGTATTTGAGCATGCAGTGTACTGAGAGTTGCAATGCCGTGCGATGGGCGACCTCAAAGAAAACAGCAGGTAACGCGCCCCTTTCCTGGGAGCGGACTGCCGTCGCCCAAGGGCCGCAAGGGCGACCCCACAAACACCCTGTGAAGCAGTACCCAGGCCGCAACGGTCTAGAGTAGAAGCCACACCCACAGTAAATGAGGCCCCATGGCTTTCCACCGCCTGACCCGAACCCACCCCCGCCTTAGCCTGGCCGCCGCCGTTGGCCTTCTCGGCGCCTGGCTGATCCCCGCCGGTGACACCGTGCAGCACATCCTCGCTGGCTGGAACCTTGGCGTGTGGCTGTACCTGCTGCTGGTACTCTACCTGACCTGTACCGCCAGGCCGGAAAAGGTCCGCAAGGTTGCCCGCGTCGAAGACGAAAACGCAGGCATCGTCCTGCTCACCGTGTGCATCGCCGCCATCGCCAGCCTCGCTGCAGTCACCCTGCAGCTGGTGTCGAGCCGTGGCCTGCAAGGCAGCGCGCTGGCACTGCATTACCTCTACACCGGCCTGACCGTGGCTGGCTCGTGGCTGCTGATCGGCTGCATTTTCAGCCTGCACTACGCCCGGCTGTTCTACACCGGGCAAAACCACGAACCACCGCTGCGCTTCGCCGATGGCCAACGCAACCCGGATTACTGGGACTTCCACTATTTCTCGTTCACCATCAGCGTGGCCGTGCAAACGTCCGATGTGGGGGTTGCCGGGCGGGGGTTGCGGCGCGTGGTGCTGGCGCATTCACTGGTGGGGTTTGTGTTCAACACGGCGATTTTGGGTTTTACCATCAATATCGCCGCTGGCTTGCTGGGCTAAGCGCACCGTTCGTCTGAAAGCGCTGGGCGTGCAGCGTCGGTGAAATCGGTAAAAACCACCGGAACCAAGGGGGCATTCCGGCCGGGAAAACGTTTGCCATGCGGCCCCTTGAAAACCTGCAGCCGAGACAATGATGTGACGCTAGTCATGCATTAGCACATTTGTCGTATTTGCAGCCGAGAATCGCGCGTGCCAAGTGCTATGTTTACCTTCCCGGCGGCCGCATCGATGTGGCCACCCGCTCACCACGTCCAGGCACGGACAAGGAGGCAGGCATGAACAAGATGACGTTCCCAAACGCCTGCCAGGTGATGCGCTGGCATTTCCACCCGCTGGGGTTCGAGGCCAGCATGGATGCGCCACGCAGCATGATCGCGCGGCTGTTCGACCGCGCCACCGGTGAAACCGTGCTGGCGATAGCCGGCATCCCCTGCGCGGCAATCATGGCCGCCGCCGATGTAGAGCGTATCATCGAGGCCGTCGAGGCGGAGATGGATGCGTTCATCCCCGCCTTCACCTTGCGTGACGCTGTTTAACCCGTAGCCCTGCTTTCCTGGCCAATGGCCTGCAACTTGCCCATGAACTGCTCGGGCGGTACTGGCTGGCCCAACAGGTAGCCCTGCAGCGAATCACAGCCCAGTCGGGTCAGGAAATCTTGCTGCCGGTCGGTCTCTACCCCTTCGGCAACGATGCGCAGGCCCAGCGCCTGGCCCAGCGCGACAATCGCCGAGACGATCGCCGCATCGTCGCTGTCGTGCTCCAGGTCGCGCACGAAGCCACGGTCGATCTTCAATTCGTTGGCCGGCAGCCGCTTGAGGTACATCAGGCTGGAATAGCCGGTACCAAAGTCATCGATGGACAGGTCCACACCCATGTCGGACAAGCGCTGCAACACGGTCAGGCTGGCATCCGCGTCGTGCATGGCGGTGGTTTCGGTGATTTCCAGGGTCAGGCAGTTGGCTGGCAGGCCGTTCTGCTGCAGGGCCCGGGCGACGCTCTCGACCAGCCCGGCGTGGCAGAACTGGATAGCCGACAAATTCACCGCCATGCGCCAGCCATGATGCCCCTGGTCCAGCCACTGGCGCATTTGCCGGCAGGCTTCATCGAGCACCCACTCACCGATAGGGATGATCAGGCCGGTCTTTTCTGCCAAACCGATAAAGCGGTCAGGCAGCAGCAGGCCCTGCTGCGGGTGCTCCCAGCGCAGCAGCGCCTCGGCCCCGATCGGCTGGCAGGCCTGGGCGTCGAACTTGGGCTGGTAGTGCAGGCGGAACTGGCGCTGCTCCAGGGCCTGACGCAAATCCTGCAAGAGTTGCAATTGCTGGCGGGCGTTGCTGTTCATCGACACGTCGAAGAAGCTGTAGCCGTTCTTGCCGGCGCTCTTGGCGTGGTACATGGCGGCGTCGGCATTGCGCAGCAGTTCATGCTGGTCCTGGCCATTGCCCGGGTACAGGACGATGCCCAGGCTCGCCGACAGTTGCAGGTCATGCTCGGCCACGCGGAATGGGCGCGACACCAGGTTGACCTGCTTGACCGCCACGTCCATGGCATCGTCCGGTTCCTGCAGCTCTACCAGCAGCACGAACTCGTCGCCACCGATGCGCGCCAGGGTGTCCTGGCTGTGCAGGTGGCCGCGCAGGCGCGCCGCCACGGCCTTCAGCAGCAAATCGCCGATGTGGTGGCCAAAGGCATCGTTGACCGGCTTGAAGCCGTCCAGGTCGATGAACATCAGGGCAAAGCAGCCGCCCTGCTCCGCCACCTTGGCAATCGCCTGCTCGATGCGGTCGGCCAGCAGGGTACGGTTGGGCAGGTCGGTGAGGGTATCGTGCAGGGCCAGCTGGGTGAGTTCCTGGTTGGCCAGGGTCAGCGAGCGGGCCAGCTCGGCAGTACGCGCTTCCAGGCGGGCATCCAGCACCGAGGTCAGCAAGGCCGCCGCCAATACCGCCAGGGTGGTGATCAGCACCAGGTAAACCAGGCCGTCGCCTTGCAAGCCGCCACCCGCCAGCGCACCACAGAAGCTGCCATCAGGGAAGTTCGCTGCCGCCATGCCGGTGTAATGCATGCCAACGATCGCAAAGCCCATCACCACCGCCGCCAGGCCCCGAATCTGCCGCACATAGGGGGTGTGCGCACGCAGGCGAAAGGCGATCCACAACGCCGCTGCCGAGGCCCCCACGGCGATCAGCAGCGAGGCGCCAAACAGCGTCGGGTCATAGTCGATGCCCGGCAGCATGCGCAGCGCAGCCATGCCGGTGTAATGCATGCACGCGATACCGGCGCCCATGATCAGCGCGCCAAACGCCAGCTGCAGCCCCGGCATGCTCGGCTGGCTGACCAGCCACAAGGCAAAGCCCGAAGACAACACGGCAATCAGCAACGAGAACGCGGTCAGGGCCAAGTCGTAGCCCAGGTCGATGGGCAGGCTGAAGGCGAGCATGCCGATGAAATGCATCGACCACACACCGATGCCCATGGCCAGCGCCCCGCCGCCCATCCACAGGTAGGCAGCGCGGCCCTTGGCCGTGGCGATGCGGCCGGTCAGGTCAAGGGCGGTGTAGGACGCCAGGATCGCCACGCACAGCGAGATCAACACCAGCGAAGAGGAGTAGCTACCGGTCAGCATTGGGAGTACCAGCATCGGGACAAGGGGGCCCGGAAAAGGCTGACGATTGTACTCAAGCGTTGGCGAAACGCACGGGGTTTTTGCGAATGGGAATGGATCCAAAGGAAGAACCCGATACGCTCCGCCAAACACCGATGTGTAGCCCATCGCTGGCAAACCCACTGCCACTGCCAGTGCGCCGCTGCAAAGGCCTGCGCCTGAGCGGCTGGAGCTGGTTTGCCGGCGCTGCGGCCTGCACGGTCAATACGAGGACCAGATTACCGGCCCTGCTCGGCAAATGCCTGCCCTGCATCCCAGCCACCGCCCAGCGCGGCCACCAGTTGCACGCTGGCCACCAGCCGCCCTTGCAGCAGGTTCAGCACGCTGCGCTCGTTGCTCAGCGCCGTGGTCTGCACGTTGACCACATCCAGGTAGCCGATCAGGCCCGCGCGGTATTGGTTCTCGGTCAGGCGCAACGACTCGCGGGCAGCGTCCAGTGCCTCCTGGCGCACCACCGCTTCATCGCCGTACACCTTCAACTGCACCAGCAGGTTCTCCACTTCCTTGAAACCGTCCAGCACGGTCTGCCGGTACTGCGCCACGGTCTGGTCATACACCGCCACCGTGCGGTCCACCTCGGCGCTGCGCTTGCCGGCGTCGAACAGCGTCAGCGCCAGCTGCGGGCCTACCGACCAATAGCGGTTGGGCAACTCGATCCAGTTGCTGAAGCTGCTGCTGGAGTATCCGCCGCTCATGCTCAGGCTGAGGTCCGGGAAGTACGCCGCCCGCGAGACACCGATGTTGGCGTTGGCGGCCATGACGTTACGTTCCGCAGCGGCAATGTCCGGGCGCCGCTCCAGCAATTGCGAAGGCAGCGCAACCGGTATCTGCGGCAGCGCCGGAATATCCTTGCTGTCGGCCAGGGCGAAGTCGGCCGGGGTCTTGCCCAGCAACACGGCAATGGCGTTCTCGAACTGCGCGCGCTGCCAGATCAGGTCGATCAGGTCAGCCTGGGTACTTTTCAGCTGGGTACGCGCCTGGGCCACCGCATCCGGGCCGGCAACACCGGCGCGGTACTGGTTTTCGTTCATCCGCAACGAGCGCTCATAGGCCGCCACGGTGGCTTCCAGCAAGCGTTTCTGCTCGTCGATGACGCGCAATTGCAGGTAGTTCTGCACCAGTTCCGACTGCTGGCTCAAGCGGATCGACGCCAGGTCGGCGAAACTGGCTTCGGCACTGGCCTCGTTGGCATTCAAGGTTTCCCGCAGCTTGCCCCACAGGTCGATTTCCCAACTTACGCCCAACTGCGCGTTGTAGGTATTGCGAATGCCACTGCTGTTGTTGGAAAGGCTGGAGCTGGAGCTGCCGGTACCCTGCGCCGAGCGGTTCTTGCTGGCGCTCAGGTCAAGGCTTGGGAACAAGGCCGCACGGCTGCTGCGTACCAACGCCTGGGCCTGGCGATACTGGGCTTCCGATTGGGCCACGGTCTGGTTGCTGCGGTTGAGCTCCTCGACCAGCGCATTGAGCCCGGCATCGCCATAGATTTCCCACCAGGCGCCACGGGCGATGGCATCGGAAGGCGTAGCCTGGGTCCAGCCTTCGGCGTGCTTGAACTGCGCCGCCGTGCTGTTCAGCTCGGGGCGGTGGTAGTCCGGGCTCAGGGTGCAGGCACTGAGCAGGGCCACGCACAACCCGGCGCCGAGCAGGCGCGAGCCACGCCCACGGGTCAGCGCTTGCAGGGCACGGTGAAGTGGGGTCTGGGCAAAAGTCATAGCGGGGTTTCCAGGGCGGCGTCGGTGCGCACGCCGCGCCAACGGTTGAAACGGTGACGCAGGCGGTCGAGGTACAAGTAGACCACCGGTGTCGTGTAAAGGGTGAGGATCTGGCTGAAGACCAGGCCGCCGATGATGGTCAGGCCCAGCGGCTGGCGCATTTCTGCGCCTTCGGCCTGGCTCAGCAGCAGCGGCAAGGCGCCAAGGATGGCCGCCAGGGTGGTCATCAGGATCGGCCGCAGGCGCAGCAGGCAGGCGCGGCGGATCGACTCCTCCGGCGATAGCCCTTGGTGGCGCTCAAGCTGCAGGGCCAGGTCGATCATCAGGATGGCGTTCTTCTTCACCACGCCAATCAGCAGGAACAGCCCCAGCAACGAGATCAGGCTGAACTCGCCACCGGTGACATACAGCGCCAGCAAGGCACCGACGCCGGCCGAAGGCAGCGTCGAGAGGATGGTCAGCGGGTGGATGTAGCTTTCATACAGAATGCCCAGCACCAGGTACACCAGCAGCAACGCCCCCAGGATCATGAACGGCTGGCCCTGCTGCGTCTTGGCAAAGGCATCGGCGGTGCCACCCAGCTTGGCAATCACCTCCTCGGGCAGGCCAAGGGTGGCCACTGCCCGCTCCACAGCAGCCATGGCCTGGTCGGGGCTATAGCCTTCGGCAACGTCGAAGGCGATGTCCTCGGCGGCGAACTGGCCTTCGTGGCTGACCCGATCGTTGGCCAGGCTGTTCTCGTAGTGGGCAATGGTCGACAGCGGCACGCGCGCGCCGTCGGCGGTAATCACCTGCACTTGCTCCAGGGTACTCGGGTCCCAGGCATATTTCGGGTTGATCTCCAGCACCACCTGGTACTGGTTGAGGCTGTCGTAGATGGTGGAGATCTGCCGCTGGCTGTAAGCGTTGTTCAGCACGCTGCTGACCATGTCCATGTCGATACCCAGGCGCTTGGCCTGGTCACGGTCGACCACCAGCGTCACCTGCTGGGTGCCGGCACCGTCGCGGGCGTCAATGGCGGTCAATTGCGGCAGGGCGCGCAGGGCCGCAACCACCTTGGGGAACCACTCGCGCAAGGCCGTCAGGTCCCCACTTTGCAGGGTGTACAGGTATTGCGACGAGGTCTGGTCACGGCCACCGCCGCCCAGTTGCAGGTCCTGGTCGGCCATCAGGAACAGCCGCCCGCCCGGCACCTTGGGCATTTCCTTGCGCAGGCGCTCGATCACTTTCTGGGCGTCCAGCTTGCGCTCGCTGATCGGTTTCAGGCGCACCAGCACCATGGCATTGTTGGTGCCGCTGTTGCCGCCGATGAAGCCGGCAACGCTCTGCACCGCGGGGTCGGCAAGCAAGGCGCGGCGGTAGATTTCCATCTTCGGCTGCATCACGCCGAACGACAGGCCATCGTCCCCCCGGATAAAGCCCATCAGCTGACCGGTGTCCTGCTGTGGCATCAGCGTCTTGGGTACCACCACATACAGGGCGATATTGAGGCCAATGGTGGCCAGCAGGCTGAACAGGGTCAGACGCCTGTGGCGCAGCGCCCAGCCCAGGCTGCGGTCATAGGCGTCGACCATGCGTTGGTGGAGCTTGTCGCTCCACCGCTGCAGGCGGGTCTGCTCGGCCTGGTGGGCCTTCAGCCAGCGTGCGCAGAGCATTGGCGTGAGGGTCAGCGACACCACCAGCGAGACGATGATCGCCGCGGCCAGGGTAATGGAGAACTCCTGGAACAGGTTGCGCACGATGCCACCCATGAACAGGATGGAGACGAACACCGCCACCAGCGACACGTTCATCGACAGCAAGGTGAAGCCCACTTCCCTGGCGCCGAGGAAGGCCGCCTTCATCGGCGGCTGGCCGTCCTCGATATGCCGGGAGATGTTCTCCAGCACCACGATGGCGTCGTCCACCACCAGGCCGGTGGCGAGGATGAGCGCCATCAGCGACAGGTTGTTGAGCGAAAAGCCACACAGGTACATGACCGCGAAGGTACCCACCAGCGACACCGGCACCGCCAGGCTGGGAATCAGCGAGGCGCGCAGGCTGCCGAGGAACAGGTAGACCACCAGGATCACCAGGACCACCGCGATCAACAGGGTATGCTCGGCTTCCTTGAGGCTTGCCTTGATCACCGGCGAGCGGTCCATGGCCACGTTCAGTTGCACACTGGCTGGCAGCAGCGACTGCAAGGCTGGCAGCTGCGCCTTGATCTGGTCGACCGTCTCGATGATGTTGGCACCCGTCTGGCGGTTGACCACCAGCAATACCGCAGCCTGGTCGTTGAAGAAGCCACTGTTGTAGCGATTCTCGACCCCATCGGTGATGGTTGCCACGTCGGTCAAGCGCAAGATGGTGCCGTTCTGCTGGCGGATCACCACCGGCTCGTAGTCCCTGGCCGTTTCCAGCTGGTCATTGGCCCGCACCTGCCAGTTGCGCTCGGCATCCTCGACAAAGCCCATGGGCCGGCGCTGGTTGGCGTTGGACACGGCAGTGCGCACTTCATCCAGCGACAGGCCGTACTGGTTGAGCAGCTGGGGCTCGACGGCAATGCGCACCGCCGGCAACGAACTGCCACCGATTTGCACCTCCCCTACCCCAGACACCTGCGCCAGGCTCTGCGACAGGATGGTGTCGGCCAGGTCATACAACTGGCCTTTCTGCAGCACGTCCGAGGTCAGCGACAGCACCATGATCGGCGCTTGCGACGGGTTGATCTTCTTGTAGGTGGGCATGCTGCGCATGCCACTGGGCAGCAGGTTGCGGGTGGCGTTGATTGCCGCCTGCACCTCGCGCGCCGCCCCGTCGATATCACGCCCCATCTCGAAGCCGATGATCACGCGGGTCGAGCCCTGGTTGGAGCTACTGGTCAGCGTGGTCACCCCGGCGATACTGCCCAGCTTGCGCTCCAGGGGCGTGGCCACGGTAGAGGCCATCACCTCGGGGCTGGCGCCGGACAGGTTGGCCGACACCACAATCACCGGGAAGTCCATTTCCGGCAGCGGTGCAACCGGCAGCAGCTTGAAGCTGACACCGCCCAGCAACATGATTGCCAGGCTCAACAGCATGGTCGCCACCGGGCGACGAATGAAGGGTCCCGACAGGTTCATGCCTCGGCCTGCTTCGCGTCAGTGGCCGGGCGCCAGCGGCGTGCCAGGCGGTCGAAGTACAGGTAGATGACCGGGGTGGTGAACAGCGTCAGCACCTGGCTGACCAGCAACCCGCCCACCATCACCAGGCCCAGCGGCTGACGCAACTCGGCGCCGGAACCGGTGGCGAGCATCAACGGCACGGCCCCGAACAGCGCCGCCAGGGTGGTCATCAGAATGGGCCGGAAGCGCAGCAACGCGGCCTGGTAGATGGCATCGCGCGGGGTCATGCCCTGATGGCGTTCGGCCTCGAGGGCGAAGTCGATCATCATGATCGCGTTCTTCTTGACGATACCGATCAGCAGGATGATGCCGATAATGGCGATCATGCCCAGGTCGTTGCCGCTGATGAGCAAGGCCAACAAGGCACCCACCGCTGCCGAGGGCAGGGTCGAGAGGATGGTCACCGGGTGGATGTAGCTCTCGTACAGCACCCCCAGCACGATGTACATGGTCACCACCGCCGCCAGGATCAGCAGCAAGGTGCTCGACAGCGACGCCTGGAAGGCTTCTGCCGCGCCCTGGAAGCGGGTTTGCACCCCTAGCGGCATGCCGATGTCCTTCTGCACCTGCTCGATCACCTGCACCGCCTCGCCCAGCGAAGCACCGTGCGCCAGGTTGAAGGACATGGTCACCGCCGGGAACTGGCCAATATGGGAAATGGCCAGTTGCGCCTGGCGTTGTTCCACCCGCGCCAGGGCCGACAGGCGCACTTGGCCGCCATCGGCGGCCTTGACGTGGATCGACTCCAGCGCCTGTGGGCCGATGACTGCTGCATCTCTGGACTGCAGCACCACCCGGTACTGACTGGCCTGAGTGTAAATGGTCGAGATCTGGCGCTGGCCAAAGGCGTCGTACAGGGCGTTGGTGATCTGCGACACGCTGATGCCCAGGCGGCTGGCCATGTCACGGTCGATCAACAGGTAAACCTGCAGGCCCTTGTCTTGCAGGTCGCTGGCCACGTCGGCCAGTTCCGGGCGCTGCTGCAGCGCCTGTACCAGCTTGCCGCTCCATTGCGCCAGCAGGTCGGCGTCGGGCGACGACAGGCTGAACTGATACTGGGTGCGGCTGACCCGGTCTTCGATGCTCAGGTCCTGTACCGGTTGCATGAACAGGCGGATACCGACCAGTTTGTCGACCTGTGGCTGCAAGCGGCTGATGACCTCGCCGGCAGTGACATCGCGCTCACCATGGGGCTTGAGGTTGATCAGCAAGCGGCCGCTGTTGAGGGTCGCGTTGTCGCCGTCGACGCCGATGTAGGACGACAGGCTCTGCACGGCCGGGTCCTGCAGAATCACCTTGCTCAGCGCCTGCTGGCGTTCGCTCATGGCGGCGAACGACACGGACTGCGGCGCTTCTGAAATCCCCTGGATCACGCCGGTGTCCTGCACCGGGAAGAAGCCCTTGGGCACCACCATGTACAGGAACACGGTCAGCGCCAGGCTCGCCACCGCGACCAACAGGGTCAGCGGCTGGTGCTTGAGCACCCACTGCAGGGCGCCGCCGTATTGCTTGATCAGCCAGTCAATCCAGGCGCCACTGGCGCGGTAGAAGCGGCCCTGCTCCTGTTCCTTGGGTTCGCGCTTGAGCAGCCGGGCGCACATCATCGGCGTCAGGGTCAGGGACACCACCAGGGAAATCAGGATGGCCACCGCCAGGGTGATGGCGAATTCGCGGAACAGGCGGCCGACCACGTCAGCCATGAACAGCAGCGGGATCAGTACCGCAATCAGCGAGAAGGTCAGCGAAATCAGGGTGAAGCCGATCTGCCGGGCGCCCTTGAGGGCGGCCTGCATCGGCGTCTCGCCTTCTTCTATATGACGAGAGATGTTCTCCAGCATGACGATCGCGTCATCCACCACGAAACCGGTGGCAATGGTCAGCGCCATCAGGGTCAGGTTATTGACCGAGAAACCCGCCAGGTACATCACACCGAAGGTGCCGATCAGCGACAGCGGCACGGCGATCGACGGAATCAGGGTGGCACTGAAGCGACGCAGGAAAACGAAGGTGACCATGACCACCAGGACGATCGCGATCAGCAGTTCATGCTGCACGTCCTTGACCGCGGCGCGGATGGTCTGGGTGCGGTCGGTCAGTACCGAAACGTCAAGGCCGGCCGGCAGGTTGTCAGTAATCGACGGCAACAGGTCCTTGATGCGGTCGACCACTTCGATCACGTTGGCACCCGGCTGGCGCTGGATGTTCAGCAAGACGGCGTGGTTCTCGTTGGCCCAGGCGGCCAGGCGCTCGTTCTCTGCGCCATCGACGATTTCTGCCACATCCTTCAGGCGCAGCGGCGCACCATTGGTGTACGCCAGGATCAGGTTGGCGTATTCCTCGGGGGAACGCAGCTGGTCGTTGGCATCGAGCATCGACACCCGGGTCGGGCCGTCGAAATTGCCCTTGGGCTGGTTGACGTTGGAAGCACCGATCAACGTGCGCACGTCATCCAGGTTCAAGCCGTTGGCCGCCAAGGCATCGACATTGACCTTGATCCGCACGGCCTGGCGCTGGCCGCCAGCGATGCTGACCATGCCCACGCCACTGATCTGCGCCAGCTTCTGCGCCACGCGGGTATCGACCAGGTCGTTGAGCTTGGGCAGCGGCATGGTCTTGCTGGAAATGGCCAGGGTCAGCACAGGCGTATCGGCCGGGTTGACCTTGTTGTACACCGGCGGTGCCGGCAGGTCGCTGGGCAGCAGGTTGCTGGCAGCGTTGATCGCGGCCTGCACCTGTTGCTCGGCCACATCCATGTTCATGTCGAGGTTGAAGCGCAGGGTCAGCACCGAGGCCCCGCCGGAGCTGGTCGACGCCATTTGCTCCAGGCCCGGCATCTGGCCGAACTGACGCTCCAGTGGCGCAGTGACGGCACTGGTCATCACTTGCGGGCTGGCCCCGGGGTACAGGGTCATGACGCGGATGGTAGGGTAGTCGACCTGCGGCAAGGCCGACACCGGCAGCAGCTTGTAGGCGATCAGGCCGGCCAGGACGATCGCCAGCATGCTCAGCGTGGTGGCGACCGGCCGCAGGATGAACAGGCGCGAAAGGTTCATGCGCCCGCCTTGCCTGCTGCTTTACCAGGGTGCGCTTCACCGCCCTGCGCCGAGCCATTGGCATCCTGCCCCTGCAGGTGCTGCCCAGGCGTGGTGGGCACTTGCGAGCTGTCTTCGACCACCTCCACCTTGGTGCCTTCACGCAGGCGGTCGGTGCCTTCCAGTACCAGACGGTCGCCGGCCTTGAGGCCGTCGAGGATGACGCTGTTTTCGCCATCGCTGGCGCCAACCTTGAGCTTGCGCACGTTCACGGTATTGTCGGCGTTGACCACGTAGGCGAAGGTGCCGTCGTTGCCGAACTGGATGGCTGCTGCCGGAGCCAGGACCACCTGTTTGAGGGTATCGGCCAGCAAGCGAACGTTGACGAACTGGTTGGGGAACAGGGCCAGGTCCTTGTTCTCGAAGCGGCCCTTGAACTTCAAGGTGCCGGTAGTGGTGTCGATCTGGTTGTCGATGCTACCAAGCACACCCGTGGACTGCAGCTTGCTGTCGCTGCGGTCCCAGGCCTCGACGGGCAGGCTGGCACCGCTGCGGTAGCGCTCGAGCACGGTGCTCAGCTCGGTTTCCGGCAGGGTAAAGGCGACGCTGATTGGCTCGGTCTGGGTAATCACCACCAGCGCGGTAGTGTCGTTGGCGGCTACCAGGTTGCCCAGGTCGAGCTGGCGCAGGCCTACACGGCCGTTGATCGGTGCGCGGATCTGGGTGAAATCGAGGTTCAGGCGAGCATCGTTGACCTGCGCCTGGTTGGTCTTGACCAAGCCGAGGAACTGCGCGACCTGGGCTTCGGCGGTATCGAGGGTTTGCTTGGCGATGCTGTCTTCGGCATACAGGCCTTTATAGCGGGCCAGGTCGACCTGGGCGTTCTTCAACTGAGCCTGATTCTGCGCCAGCGTGCCTTCGGCCTGTTGCAGGGCAATACGGTACGGGCGCGGGTCGATTTCGGCGAGCAGGTCGCCGGCCTTGACCTGTTGGCCTTCCTTGAAGTGAATCTTCACCAACTCACCCGCCACACGGCTACGCACGTTGACGGTGTTGGTCGCGGTGACCGTACCCAAGGCCTTGTAGTACAGCGGGAAATCCCCCACCTTCACCGGCTCGACGCGCACGGGCACCGGATCGGTGGAGCCGCCAAAACCTGGGCGGCCGCCCATGCCCATGCCCACGCCTTTGCCACCGCGCCCGCCACCGGCTTCTTTATGCACAGGCGCCGCTGCGGGCCACAACCACCAGGCGAGGGCCGCCACCAGCAGCAGGATCAGCAGGCCGACGAGCCAGCGACGAGGGGAACGGGAATTGGACGCTTGCATGGGTTGAACGAACCTTGTTCGGAATGACGACTTGGGGAGGATGAACCATAAGCACTGGCATTGTTTTAGCAAAGGGCCTTTACCAGAGGTTTACCTTTGGCTGACGTAGCCAAGATGCGGAATTTTAAATGAAAACGGCCCGGAACGTGTTCCGGGCCGTTACAGGTTGTTGCTTGGAGCGGTGGCGGGCTTAAAGGTTTCCATAGGCCTTACCGGCCTTGAAGCAGGCAAGCCCGCGCCAACGCCGGAACAGGCAACAAGTGCCCGCCCTGCCCCCCACAACCCTTACTTCAGTACAGCCAGCGCGGCGTCGTAGTTCGGCTCATCGGCAATTTCGCCAACCAGCTCGCTGTGCAGCACCTTGTCGTTCTCGTCCAGCACCACCACGGCACGGGCGGCCAGGCCGGCCAGCGGGCCGTCGGCGATGGCTACGCCGTAGTTTTCGAGGAACTCGCGGCCACGCAGGGTCGACAGGTTCTTCACGTTTTCCAGGCCTTCGGCGCCGCAGAAGCGTGCCTGGGCGAACGGCAGGTCAGCCGAGATGCACAGCACCACGGTATTGCCCACTTCGTTGGCCTGGGCGTTGAACTTGCGCACCGAGGTGGCGCAGGTCGGGGTGTCCACGCTTGGGAAAATGTTCAGCACCTTGCGCTTGCCGGCGTAGTCTTTCAGCGACTTTTCAGCCAGGCCTTCACCTACCAGGGAGAAAGCCGGTGCCTGGGCGCCGGCCTGTGGCAGGTTGCCGTTGACCTGGACCGGGTTGCCTTTGAGAGTCACTTGAGCCATGACGAAATCCTTATGCGGGGTTTGAAAAGGACACTGAGTTAAGCATGAAGGCGGCCGGGTGCCTATGGGGGGATGTGAAATTGTTCCAATTCCGGACTATTTTTGTGGACAAACCATGCCGCAATCAGCCGTCACGCCCCTGTTACTTTTCAGTTCGCGAGCGCCTGTCCAGAGCTCCAGGTATGGGCCCGCTACAACGCGGGATATCTAATTGCTCAGGGCTGTACAAGCCTGCCATCACTCTTGAAGTAAAGATTCCTACAGCCCTATCGGAACTTTCGCCAACAAGTTCACCTTGTGCATCTTCAAGATGACGCTACCATCAGGTGCGCGGCAAAAACAACACTTAATTGGGGATACCTAGATGAAATGAAAAGGTCCTATTTTTTGCTTTTCAAAACTCGGCCGTCGGCGGGATTAGTCGTATGAGCCGCCATCCGGCTTCCCTACAATGCCATTTGAATTCTGTGTTGCTAATTCTGATGTGTCTTTTAGGCGTATTTCCGTTAGATGTGATCCTGCCATCATTCCCAGCGCTCGCAGACACATTTCGGGTCGACCCCAAGCAAATAGCGTATTCGGTGAGTGCTTTCGCTATTGGTGTCGCCATGGCGCAAATAGTGATTGGCCCTCTTTCAGATCGCATCGGGCGCAAGCGTTTGCTGCTTGCCGGATTGGGCGTATCCATTGCGGGGGCGCTCGGTTGCGTATTTTCAACCCGCTATGAAACGTTCATGGTCTTTCGTCTGGTGCAGGCCCTGGGTTGCGGCAGCCTCGTGCTAGGCCAGGCGCTTGTGCAGGACCTCTACAGCGGTACGCAACGCAATGCCATGCGCATCCTGTTAACAAGCGCTAGTGGGTTGTTCATCTCCCTGTCACCGCTGGCAGGCGCTTTTCTTCAACAGTCTTTTGGCTGGAAGGCAAGCTTTACGGTATTCGTGGTAATCGCTGTAATCGTTTCACTTTTATCGTGTGTGCTGCTTCATGACACACCTGCGTCGCATGACCGGGCGCCAAGTATATCCAGTTATCGGGTGATGCTGCGAGACACCAACTATCTCGCGCACTCCATACTGTCCAGCCTCGCCTTTGCCTGCCATTTTTCCTTCATCGTCATAGCGCCATTGCTGCTGATGGATAGGCTGGAGCTCACGACTTATCAATTTCTATTGTACTTATCGGCTATGGGTTGGCCTACATCGCTGGCGGCATGGCTGCGACCTACCTGAACAGTCGCGTAAGCACGCAAGCTCAAATAAAAGCAGGCCTGCTGCTTATAAGTACTGCCGGCATTACCCTTTTGACGTGGGAATGGGTGGCAGGTTTATCTGTGCTAGGGGTTCTACTGCCGATGATTGTCTGTACCACCGGCACAACCCTGGTACGCCCCGCTGCAACGACCCAGGCTTTGGCGCGCTATCCGCGTCAGGCAGGTGCGGCAGCGTCGCTCAATACGACACTGCTGTTTGCTGGCGGCGGTTTGACGAGCAGTCTGGTCACAGGCTTCGAAAGCGCGCTGCCGGCGGGCCTGGCTGTGCTGTTCGTGATGGCCAGCCTGTGCGGAGGGTGGCTGCTTGCGTGCACCAAGGACGATGCAATGCAACGCTGCTGAAACCTTGATGAGGCAAAAAAATGCCCGGGTGGCGACAAGCGACCCGGGCATTCTTGAATGAAACGGTGAATCAGCTTACAAGGCCGTACACCACCGAAGTCAGCGCAACAAGGCCCACCACCACAACGAACACGTTGGAGGCCGCACCGCTGTACTTGCGCATCGATGGCACCCGGCGGATGGCATACATCGGCATCAGGAACAACAGCACCGCGAGAATCGGGCCGCCGAGCGACTCGATCATGCCGAGAATGCTCGGGTTGAGGGTGGCGACTATCCAGCACACCACCAGCATCAGTGCGGCAACCACGCGGTCCAGGGCCTTGGCGCCTGGGCGCGCACCGGTCTTGGCGATGATGCCCTTCAGGCCTTCGCTGGCGCCGATGTAGTGGCCGAGGAACGACTTGGCGATAGCCACGAAGGCGATCAGCGGCGCAGCGAACGCGATGGTCGGGTTGCTGAAATGGTTGGCCAGGTACGACAGGATCGACAGGTTCTGCGCCTTGGCTTCGGCCAGCTGGGCGCTGCTCAGGGTGAGCACGCAGCTGAACACGAAGAACAGCACCATCACCACCATCAGCAGGTGGGCACGACGCAGGATCTGGCCGCTGCGCTCATCGGCGTGTTCACCGTAACGGCGCTTCTGGTCGACGGCAAAGGCCGAGATGATCGGCGAATGGTTGAATGAAAACACCATCACCGGAATGGCCAGCCACAGGGTGTGCAGGAAGGCCGAGGCCGGCGGCACCTGAGTGGCGCTGTCGAGAATGCCACCGGTCCAGTGCGGCACCAGGTACAGGCCCAGCAACGCCAGGGCGACGATGAACGGGTAGACCAGCAGGCTCATGACCTTGACCGTGGCCTGCTCCCCGCAGCGCACGATGGCCAGCAGGCCGAGGATCAGCACGAATGACAGGATTGCCCGTGGTGGCGGCTGCATGTGCAGCTGGTGTTCCATGAAGCTGGACACGGTGTTGGTCAGCGCCACGCTGTAGATCAGCAGGATCGGGAAGATGGCGAAGAAGTACAGCACGGTGATCGAGGCACCGGCGTGACTGCCGAAATGCTCCTTGACCACTTCGGTGATGTCGCCGCCATCACGCCCGGAAAGGACGAAACGGGTCAGCCCGCGATGGGCGAAATAGGTCATCGGGAAGGCCAGCACGGCCAGGATCAGCAGCGGCCAGAAGCCGCCAAGGCCGGCGTTGATCGGCAGGAACAGTGTCCCGGCGCCGATGGCTGTGCCGAACAGGCCCAGCATCCAGGTGGTGTCGTGACGCGCCCAAGTGCCGAGGGCGGCGGGGGTCGATTCTGCAAAGCGTTGTTCAACGCTTGGGGCCTGCTCATTCATTCCGGGTGAAGCTCCACTCGCAAGACTGCAACAGGCTGAGAATGGCGAAATAGACCTTTCGCCCAACTCAACCGGAAAAGAGGGGCGCGATTGTGCACGGAAAGGTTGCACTTGCGAAGCCCTTTTCCGAGGAGCGGTTGCACTTGTCTTTACAAGTGGAAGGCATGGCTGGAGTCGTTCGATGGAATGTAGCGGCCTGCGGGCCTGTGGGGGCGGCCTGTGGGAGCGGCCTTGCGTCGCGATAGGGCCGCAAAGCGGCCCCAGCAATGTCAGCGGCAAAGCTACAATCGTGGGGGCGCTCCGCCCCCTTTCGCGACGCAAGGCCGCTCCCACAAAGTCCAACCGCGCCCCACAGGAGGGGCCGCAGCTGGCCCCTTGGCGAGTTACTTCTGAACGGCAGCGAACGCTTCGGCAACCCGTTGCAGGTTGGCCGGGCGCAGGCCGGACATGCACACACGGCCGCTGTCGATCAGGTACACGCCGAACTCGTCACGCAGGCGGCGCACCTGCTCGACGCTGAAGCCGGTGTAGCTGAACATGCCGCGCTGGCGCAGGAAGAACTGGAAGTCCTTGCCTGGCAGCAGCACGGCCAAGGCATCGACCAGCGCCTGGCGCATGTCGAGGATACGCTTGCGCATCACTTCGACTTCTTCGGCCCACTGGGCATTCAGGCCGGCATCGCTGAGTACGCCAGCTACCAGCTGTGCACCGAAGTTGGGCGGGCTGGAGTAGTTGCGGCGCACGGTAGCCTTCAGCTGGCCAAGCACGCTTTGGGCAGTGGCCTCGTCGTCGCAGACCACCGACAGGCCGCCAACCCGTTCGCCGTACAGCGAGAAAATTTTCGAGAACGAGTTGCTGACCAGGCAGGGCACGCCAGCGCGGGCCATTTCGCGGATGGCGTAGGCGTCCTCCACCAGGCCTTCGGCGAAGCCTTGGTAGGCAATGTCCAGGAACGGGATCAGCTGGCGCGCCTTGACCACTTCGACCACTTGCTGCCACTGATGTTGATCCAGGTCGGCACCGGTGGGGTTGTGGCAGCACGGGTGCAGCAGCACCACGCTGTTGGCCGGCAGGGACTGCAGGGTGGCCAGCATGCCGTCGAAGTCCACACCGCGGGTGGCCTGGTCGAAGTACGGGTAGGTGTGCACCTTGAACCCGGCACCCTCGAAGATGGCACGGTGGTTGTCCCAGGTCGGGTTGCTGACCCAGACTTCCGACTGCGGGAAGTAGCGCTTGAGGAAGTCGGCACCGACTTTCAGTGCGCCGGAGCCGCCCACGGTCTGCACGGTGGCTACGCGGCCGCCGGTCACGGCGGGGTGATCGGCACCGAACAGCAGCGCCTGGATCGCCTGGCGGTAGCTGGCCAGGCCTTCCATCGGCAGGTACAGGGAGGCTTCGTGGTCCTGGCCGGCGATGCGTTTTTCCACCGCATCCACAGCCGCCAGCTGCGGCACCACGCCGGCCTCATCGTAGTACAGGCCGATGCTCAGGTTGACCTTGTCGGCGCGCGGGTCGGCCTTGAAGGTTTCCATCAACGAGAGGATCGGGTCGCCGGCATAGGCATCGACATGTTTGAACACAGCGTGCAGCTCCTTGGATCAGGACAGTACGAAAAGTCAGCCCTGAGCATACCCGGAGTGCGGGCTCAGGAACATCCACTAATGTGCAAGGTTGTCTATGCAACATTGCATGACTGGGAAATTGCTGCGCTGTCACGCAGAGAACACTGGTCATTGTGGGAGCGGGCTTGTCCCGCGAAGGGAAGCGCGCGGTGCATGGCACCGGCCTTGCCGGTGTTCGCGGGGCAAGCCCGCTCCCACAGCGGATCAGCCCAGCAACTCTTTCAGGCCCTGCAACTCTTGCTCGGTCACCGCCACGCCCTCTTCCTCGGCCACCTCACGCTCACGATACCGCCGCTCGCCCGGCATCCGCGTCAGCCCCGCAGCCTGCATCTGCTCGACCAGCTCGCGACTGCGCTGGGCAAACCGCTCGCCTTCGGCCTTGCCCGGATCGATGACAATGATCAACTGCCCCGTCCATGGTGTTTTTGCCCCCGGGTGCCCGGACCAATCGAACTCCCAGGAGAAATTACCGCCGGTCAGTGCCGCTGCCAGCAGCTCGACCATCATCGACAGTGCCGAGCCCTTATGCTCGCCAAATGGCAGCAAGGCGCCGCCTTCGAGAATCGCCTTCGGCTCGGTGGTGGGCTCGCCATTGGCGTCCACGCCCATGCCCTCAGGCAACTGCTGGCCCGCACGCGCGGCAATCTGCACATCGCCGTGTGCCATGGCGCTGGTGGCCATGTCGAAGACGATCGGGTCATGTTCGGCACAAGGTGCCGCAAAGGCGATGGGGTTGGTACCGAACAGTGGCTTGCGCGCGCCATGTGGCACCACGCACGTCATGCTGTTGACCACACTCAGGGCCACCAAGCCCTCTTCGGCAAACGGCTCCACATCTGGCCACAGCGCGGCAAAGTGGTGCGAATTGTGAATCGCCAGTACGGCAATGCCCGCATTACGCGCCTTGGCCACCAGGAGGCCGCGGGCCGCTGCCAGCGCCGGTTGGGCAAAGCCGCCGGCGGCATCGACGCTGACATAGCCGGCAGCTATGTCACTCACCTTCGGCCGGGCCTGGCCATTGACCCAGCCACTGTTCAGCGTGGAGACATAGCCAGGCATGCGGAACACCCCATGGCTGTGGGCGCCATCGCGCTGGGCGCTGGCGCAGTTATAGGCCAGCACCTGGGCCACGCTGTCGCTGCAGCCGTGGCGCTGGAAAATGGCCTGCAACAGATCCTGCAGCTCGGTAAAAGGCACGCGCACGACGGTGCTGGTGGACGGTGCGGACATCTGAAGCTCCTTGTTGATTTTGGAATGGCTACAGCGTTGCAACGACAAAAACTTTCCTGCATGTGACAGCAATCTGTCAAATGTTGACTTGATGACAGAAAACATTCATTTTCTTCCCAAGCCTTACCCTCTGGAGCCGCAGCATGAGCCAACCGATCAAGCAACGCCTGGAAAACAGCCTCGAAGGGGCTGCTGCCTCAGGCCGCAAGATCGCCACCTACATGCTCGCCAACCTGCACGAGTTGCCGTTCCAGACGTCGGCCAGCATCGCCGCCAAGCTAGGCGTCAGCGAATCCAGTGTCGGGCGCTTCTGCCGCTCATTGGGTTATGCCCATCTCAAGGCACTTAAGCAAGACCTGCAGAACGACCTGGGCGATGGCCCGTGGCTGGTGGGTGACCGCTTGCAGGATTACCGCCAGAGCCAGGACGCCAGCGACAACGGCGGCAGCCTGGAGCTGGAAATCGCCGCCTTGGTACGCGTACACGAGTACCGCCAGAGCCCGGCCTGGCACAGTGTGGCGCAACGCCTGGCGAGCAAACCGCGGGTATTCGTCGCCGGCTTCCAGACCGAGCGTGGCGTCGCCATGTGCATGAGCCACTTGCTGCAATACCTGCGCGACGGCGTGCAACTGGTCGACCTTGGCGCCGGCCACTTCGGCGAAGTGCTGCTAGGCCGCGCCGAAGACAGCGCCCTGGTGGTGTTCGAGGCGCGCCGCTATTCGCGCCACGCCTTGCTGCTGTGCCAGAAGGCGCGCGAGGCTGGCATTGCGGTCACCCTGGTGACCGACACCTTTTGCGACTGGGCCGATGCCAACGCCGACGAGGTGTTCCGTATCCCCACCGAGTTCAATCTGTTCTGGGAATCCACCTCGGCGATGCTGTCGTGGGTGCACCTGATGGTCAACGAGGTCTGCAAGAAGCTCGGACCGGATGTTGAAAAACGCTTGGAAGCAACTGCCGCTCTACATAACGCATTCGTCGGCTACACCTCGTGGTCGGCGGGAAAACAACAATAGCAAGAGTGCAATGAGGTGCGAGATGAACAAGTCCATGGCCTTGGTGGGTGCGTGCGCCCTGCTGCTGGCGGGTGCCGCCAGCGCTGAAACCCTGCGGTTCGCCACCGAGGGTGCCTACCCGCCCTTCAACTATGTAGACGCCGATAACAAGCTGCATGGCTTCGATATCGACATCACCCATGCCCTGTGCGAGCAGATGAAAGTCGAATGCACGCTGGTGGCCCAGGACTGGGAAGGCATCATCCCCGCCCTGATGGCGCGCAAGTACGATGCGGTGGTGGCGTCGATGATCGACACCCAAGAGCGACGCAAGAAGATCGCCTTCACCGACCACTACTACCGCACGCCACTGACCGTGGCGGTCGCCAAGGACAGCAAGATCGACAGCGCCCAGACCGACTTTGTCGGCTACACCGTCGGTGCGCAGTCATCGTCGACCCAGGCCATCTACGCCGAAGACGTTTATGGCAAGGCCGGTGCCGACGTGAAACTGTACCCGACCATGGACGAAGCCAACGCAGACCTGGCGGCAGGCCGCCTGGACGGCGTGATTGCCGACAAATTCCCGTTGCACGAGTGGATGAGCAAGAACGGCGGGGATTGCTGCAAGATCCTTGGCGACGTGGCCGACACCAAGGCCGATGCCGCTATCGCTGTGCGCAAGGACGACGAAGCCTTGCGCCAGCGCCTGAATACCGCGCTGCAACAGATCGTGGCCAACGGTACGTATCAGAAGATCGCCAGCAAGTACTTCGCTTTCGATATCTACAACTGATCTTCAGGAAGTTGTGCGAACTCCCTGTAGGAGCGGCCTTGCGCAGCCCTTTCGCGACGCAAGGCCGCCCCCACAAGGCCGCATAACCTGCCCAAGAGGTTCGTCATGCTCGATCAATTGTCCTTGCTGTCTTTCGCCAGCGGAGGCTGGGGCCAGGCGTTGCTGGCCGGTGCGCTGGTTACCGTTTCCCTGGCCCTGGCCTGCCTGCCCATCGGCCTGCCCCTGGGCCTGGTAGTCGCGCTGGCGGCGCGCTCACGCAAACGCCTGCCACGGGCCTGGGCCACCACCTTTTCTACCGTGTTCCGCGGCCTGCCCGAGCTGCTGACGCTGCTGATCATCTATTACGGCTGCCAGATTGGCGCGCAGAAGATCCTCGCTGCCATGGGCTACCAAGGTGAGTTCATCATCAACACCTTCCTCGCCGCCATGATCGCTTTCAGCCTGGTGTTCGCTGCGTTTTCCAGCGAGATCTGGCTGGCCGCCTTCAAGACCCTGCCCAAGGGCCAGCTGGAAGCCTGCTCGGCGCTTGGCCTGAGCAAGCGCACCGGGTTCTTCAAGGTGGTGCTGCCACAACTGACCCGCATCGCCCTGCCCGGCTTGTCAAACAACTGGCTGTCGCTGCTCAAGGACACCTCGCTGGTGTCGACCATCTCGCTGGTCGACCTGATGCGCCAGACCAACCTGGCGGTGAGCGTGACCAAGGAGCCGATGTTCTTCTATGGCGTCGCCTGCCTGGGCTACCTGCTGTTCGCGGCACTGTCCGGGCGGGTGTTCGCCTTCATCGAAAGGCGCAGCAACCGCCACCTGCAAGGAGCACGCGCATGAGCCTTGATCAACTGCTGGCACTGGTGCTCGACCCCGACTTGCTGGAGCGCTATGGCCCGCGCTTCCTCGACGGCCTGCTGGTGACCGCCAAGCTGGTGGCCATTTCCTTCAGCCTGGGCGCCGTGCTCGGCCTGCTGCTGGCCCTGGCGCGCATGTCGCGCAGCCTGCTGCTGCAGCGCATGGCCGCAGGCTATGTGTACTTCTTCCGTGGCTCGCCACTGCTGGCCCAGCTGTTCCTGCTGTACTACGGCCTGGGCTCGCTCAAGGGCTTCTGGCAAGACGTCGGCCTGTGGTGGTTCTTCCGCGAGGCGTGGTTCTGCACCTTGCTGGCATTCACCCTGAACACAGCCGCCTACCAGGCCGAGATCTTCCGCGGCAGCCTGATGGCCGTCGCCCCTGGCCAGCATGAGGCTGCACGCGCACTGAACCTCAAGCGCTCGACCACCTTCTTCAAGGTGATCTTGCCGCAGTCGCTGCTGGTGGCGATCGGCCCGCTGGGCAACGAACTGATCCTGATGATCAAGGCCAGCGCGATTGCTTCGCTGGTGACCATCTACGACCTCATGGGCGTGACCAAACTGGCCTTCTCGCGCAGCTTCGACTTCCAGATCTACCTGTGGGCTGCCGTGCTCTACCTGGTGATCGTCGAACTGGTGCGGCGCCTGCTGAAACACTTGGAAGCCCGCCTGGGCCGCCACCTGAACTGACCGAAGGATACGTTCCATGCATTGCCAGACCCTTGTCCTCGGCGCCGGCATCGTCGGCGTCAGCACCGCCCTGCACTTGCAGGCCCGCGGGCGCCAGGTGATCCTGATCGACCGCGACGAACCGGGCAGCGGCACCAGCCACGGCAACGCCGGGCTGATCGAACGCTCCAGCGTCATTCCCTATGCGTTCCCACGGCAACTGGGTGCGCTGCTGCGCTACGGCCTGAACCGCCAGCCCGATGTGCGCTACAGCCTGATGCACCTGCCCAAGGCCGCACCGTGGCTGTGGCGCTACTGGCGCCAGTCCGCCCCCGGGCGTTTGGCGGGGGCTGCCGCCGACATGCTGCCGCTCGTGCAACGCTGCGTTGAAGAACACGATGCGCTGATTGCAGCTGCCGGCCTTGAGGGCCTGGTGCACGCCAAAGGCTGGATCGAGGTATTCCGCGACCCGGCGTTGTTCGAGCAAGCCAAGGCCGATGCCAAGGGCCTGAGCCGTTATGGCCTGCAGTTTGAAATTCTCGAATGCGCCCAGTTGCAAGCCCGCGAGCACCAACTGGACGCCACCGTGGTCGGCGGCATCCACTGGCTCGACCCGAAGACCGTGAACGACCCCGGCGCCCTCACCCGTGGCTATGCCGCGCTGTTCAAGCAACGCGGCGGGGAGTTCCTGCATGGCGATGCGCGCAGCCTGCGCCAGGCAGGCGACAAATGGCAGATCGACAGCCGCCGCGGCCCGATCATCGCCGACGAGGTGGTAGCCTGCCTTGGCCCGCAGTCGGCCGACGTGTTCAGCGGCCTGGGCTACCAGATCCCGCTGGCGATCAAACGTGGCTACCACATGCACTACGGCACCCGTGATGGCGCGCAGCTGGAGCACTCGATCTGCGATACCCAGGGTGGCTACGTGCTGGCGCCGATGGCGCGCGGTGTGCGCCTGACCACCGGCATCGAGTTCGACGCCGCCAGTGCGCCTGGCAATGAGATTCAGCTGGGGCGCTGTGAGGCCCTGGCGCGCAAGTTATTCCCGGCCCTGGGCGAACGCCTGGATGACACACCGTGGCTGGGGCGCCGCCCCTGCCTGCCCGACATGCGCCCGGTGATCGGCCCGGCGCCGCGCCACCCGGGGCTGTGGTTCAACTTCGGCCACGCCCACCACGGCCTCACCCTGGGCCCGGTCAGCGGCCGCCTGCTGGCCGAGCTGGTCACCGGCGAGCGCCCCTTCACCGACCCCGCGCCGTACAGCGCGACCCGTTTCGACTGAACCCACGCGGGAGAACAACAAGATGACCGCACCCTTGAGCCTTGCCAACCTTGCCCCCGAACCCGACCCGCGCCAGGTGCTGATCCGCATCGAAGGCCTGAACAAGCACTACGGGGCGTTCCACGTGCTGCGTGACATCGACTTGCAGGTGCGCGAAGGCGAACGCATCGTGCTGTGCGGGCCGTCGGGCTCGGGCAAGTCGACACTGATCCGCTGCATCAACCGCCTCGAAGTGGCCCAGCAGGGCAGCATCCAGGTAGACGGCATCGACCTCGCGTCCACCGGCCGGGAGGCAGCGCAGGTGCGCAGCGACATCGGCATGGTGTTCCAGCATTTCAACCTGTTCCCGCACATGAGCGTACTCGACAACTGCCTGCTGGCGCCTACCAGCGTGCGCGGGCTATCGCGCAAGGACGCCGAGGAACGGGCGCGCATGTACCTGAGCAAAGTCGGCATCGAAAGCCAGGCGCACAAGTACCCCAGCCAGTTGTCTGGCGGGCAGCAGCAGCGCGTGGCGATTGCCCGGGCGCTGTGCATGAAACCGCGGATCATGCTGTTCGACGAACCGACTTCGGCGCTGGACCCGGAGATGGTGGCAGAGGTGCTGGATGTGCTCGTGCAACTGGCCGGCACCGGCATGACCATGCTTTGCGTGACCCATGAAATGGGCTTCGCCAGGCAGGTGGCCGAGCGGGTGCTGTTCCTCGAGGGCGGGCAGATCATCGAGGACAGCCCGCCGCAGGTGTTCTTCAACCAGCCGCGCACCGAGCGGGCCAAGGGGTTTCTGGCGCAGATACTGCACTGATCGAAGGCCTGTCACCCCGGCCCCACAAGGGCCGAGGTGACTTCAAGCGACCTAAACATTGCACGGCTGCAAAGACCCAACTGCATCGTTAAATATTATTGACCTTACCCCCCGCCAAACCCACGCCACGACAGGCCCGCATCGGTTTCAGCCCCCGAAAACCGGCGCCTCCCCTGCGGTAAAGCCCGCGTCCGTCGTTTGACATATCGAACGGCTCTGGCAAGCTATCTACAGGCCCCGACCGGAATCGTCACCACGACGAGCCGGCAGTGCTCGGGGCTACAGGCAGCACTCAGAGCCCCGCGCCGTGCGCCTGCACAACAACGACAGGCTGAACCTGTCCCAAGGTGACATATGTCCAACAGCAACATTGGCAACAAGCAACCTTCCCTGCGCAAACCCGTCGTCCTGATGACCATGGGCAGCCAAGAGCGCAAAGGCCATGACTATCAGGTCATGACCCACAAATACATTACCCCGCTGGTCGAATTCTCCGATTGCGTCCCGGTGCTGGTCCCAACCTGCTGCGGCACCGAAGACCTCGACACCTACCTGGACATGGCCGACGGCGTGTACCTGACCGGCGCTGGCAGCAACATCGACCCGGCCCTGTACGGCCAGGAAAACCAGACCCCCGGTAAAGGCCAGGACCAGAATCGCGACCTGTTCGATATTCCGCTGGTCAAGGCAGCGCTCAAGCGTGGCCTGCCCATCTTCGGCATCTGCCGTGGCATGCAGGAAATCAACGTGGCGCTGGGTGGCGACATCTACCAGAAGGTGTACGCAGAGCCTGGCTTCAACGACCACCGGGAAAACCCCGAAGACCCAGTCGAGGTGCAGTACGCCCAGGTACACAGCGTGAAGATCAAGCCGGGCAGCTGGCTTCGTGACACCCTGGGTACTGACGAGATCCGCGTCAACTCGCTGCATGGCCAGGGCCTGCACAAGCTCGGCGCTGGCATTGAGGCCATCGCCCACGCCGAAGACGGCCTGGTCGAAGCCATTCATGCCCCGAGCATCTCGCCGTTCCTGTTCGCCGTGCAGTGGCACCCGGAGTGGCAAGCGGCGAAGAACCCTGATTCGATCAAGATTTTCCAGGCGTTCGGTGATGCCTGCCGGGCCCAGGTACGCAAGGCGCAGATCAAGCGCGCAGCCTGACCTTCAGTTTCCTCTGCTTTGATCGCGGGGCGGCGCAAGGTCGCCCCCGTTTCCCCGGTCACCCTCTGCTGGTCCCAGAACGCTTCCCGTGGAATCGGGCGGTAGGCTTGTGCCTGTCTCCGCGATCGTTTTTTCTCCCCACCTCAAGAGATACGATGACTCCCATGTGGTTGTCGTCATATCTGCTGCGCCGGTGAGATCGCGCGCCGCCCGCGCGGCGCATCGCGAGCTGCGCTCGCTCCTACGTTTGTTTCGGGCCAATCATTCCTGGGGGATTTGCGCGCGTACGCCTTGGCGCATGGCGCGAAATCGCGTCGTACAAACCAAGCGGTCGCGCGCGCCTGTCACAGGCGTAACTGGCCCGAAACAAACGTAGGAGCGAGCGCAGCTCGCGATGCGCCGCGCGGGCGGCGCTGGATATCCGCGCCACCGCCATTCTCGAACTGAACACCTCGACACCTGAACACCTGAACACCAAAACAAAAAATTCCGAAAAGGGACTAGTCATCTTTGAGGTTGTACGATAACTTACCTCCAACGCAAAACAACACCTTCACCCAAGCGCCACAGGATGCCAACAACAATGAACCCTCAAGAACTCAAATCCATCCTTTCCCACGGCCTGCTGTCTTTCCCGGTCACCGACTTCACAGCCCAGGGCGACTTCAACCAGGCCGGTTACATCAAGCGCCTGGAATGGCTTGCCCCGTACGGCGCCAGCGCCCTGTTCGCCGCCGGTGGTACCGGTGAGTTCTTCTCCCTGGCGGCCAGCGAATACAGCCAGGTGATCAAGACTGCCGTCGACACCTGCGCCACCTCGGTACCGATCCTTGCCGGTGTCGGTGGTTCCACCCGCCAAGCCATCGAATATGCGCAGGAAGCCGAGCGCCTGGGCGCCAAGGGCCTGCTGCTGCTGCCGCACTACCTGACCGAAGCCAGCCAGGACGGCGTCGCCGCCCACGTTGAAGCCGTGTGCAAATCGGTGAAGATCGGCGTGGTGGTCTACAACCGCAACGTCTGCCGCCTGAACGCCGACCTGCTGGAAAAACTGGCCGAGCGTTGCCCCAACCTTATCGGCTACAAGGACGGCCTGGGTGATATCGAGTTGATGGTGTCGATCCGTCGCCGCATGGGCGATCGCTTCAGCTACCTGGGTGGCCTGCCGACCGCCGAAGTGTATGCTGCCGCGTACAAGGCGCTGGGCGTACCGGTCTATTCCTCGGCGGTGTTCAACTTCGTGCCGAAGACTGCCATGGACTTCTACAACGCCATCGCCCGCGACGACCACGCCACCGTGGCCAAGCTGATCGACGATTTCTTCCTGCCGTACCTGGACATCCGTAACCGCAAGGCCGGCTACGCCGTGAGCATCGTCAAGGCCGGCGCCAAAATTGCCGGTTACGACGCCGGCCCGGTACGTACCCCGCTGACCGACCTCACCGCCGAAGAGTACGAAATGCTCGCCGCGCTGATGGACAAGATGGGCCCGCAGTAAGCCGCCTGCGGCCTGCCAGATGCCGCGCCCGGAGTGGGCTAGCCCCACTCCGGTTACAATTCGTGAGCCCGCACAAAAATAACTAGTGGGAGTATTACCAGCATGCAAGCGACTAAGAAGACGCATGTGCGCTACCTGATCCTGTTCATGCTGTTCCTGGTGACCACGATCAACTATGCCGACCGCGCTACCATTGCAATCGCAGGCTCCAGCCTGCAAAAAGACCTCGGCATTGACGCCGTAACCCTCGGTTATATCTTCTCCGCCTTCGGATGGGCTTACGTGGCTGGCCAGATTCCTGGTGGCTGGCTGCTCGACCGCTTCGGTTCCAAGAACGTCTACGCCTTCAGCATCTTCACCTGGTCGCTGTTCACCCTGTTGCAGGGTTTTGTCGGCGGCCTGCCAGTGGCCTGGGCGGTGGTGACCCTGTTCACCCTGCGCTTCCTCGTCGGTTTCGCCGAAGCCCCGTCGTTCCCGGGCAACGCCCGTATCGTCGCGGCCTGGTTCCCAACCCAGGAACGTGGCACTGCCTCGGCCATCTTCAACTCGGCGCAGTACTTTGCCACCGCCCTGTTCGCACCGATCATGGGCTGGATCGTGTTCAGCTTCGGCTGGGAGCACGTGTTCGTGGTGATGGGGGCACTGGGCATCATCTTCTCGATGGTATGGCTGAAGACCATCTACAACCCGCGCCAACATCCACGCATCAGCCAGGATGAGCTCGAACATATCGAGCAGAATGGCGGGCTGGTCGACATGGACCAGAAGCGCGGCAACGATGGCCCGAAATGGGGCTACATCAAGCAACTGCTGACCAGCCGCATGCTGCTGGGCGTGTACCTGGGCCAGTACTGCATCAACGCCATCACCTACTTCTTCCTTACCTGGTTCCCGGTGTACCTGGTGCAGGAGCGGGGCATGACCATCCTCAAAGCTGGCTTCATTGCCTCGCTGCCGGCGGTATGCGGCTTTATCGGCGGCGTGCTGGGTGGGGTGATCTCGGACTGGCTGCTGCGCCGTGGCAACTCGCTGACCTTCTCGCGCAAGCTGCCGATCGTCTGTGGCCTGCTGTTGTCGACCACCATGGTGTTCTGCAACTACGTCGACGCCGAGTGGATGGTGGTCGGCTTCATGACCCTGGCCTTCTTTGGCAAAGGCATCGGCGCGCTGGGCTGGGCGGTAGTGGCAGACACCTCGCCGAAGCAGATCGCCGGTTTGTCGGGCGGCCTGTTCAACACCTTCGGCAATATCGCCTCGATCACGACGCCGATCGTCATCGGCTACATCATCAGCGCTACCGGCTCGTTCAAATGGGCCCTGGTGTATGTAGGCGCCAACGCCCTGGTGGCCGTGTTCAGCTACCTAGTGATTGTCGGCCCGATCAAGCGTATCGAGTTGCGCGACGATGCCCCGAAGCCACAGGCTGAGCCTGCTGCCAACGGCGAACTGGCCAGCTCGCGTCACTGAGTGAACACGCCCGCGCCGGCTGGTCCGGTGCGGGCGGATGTACAAAAAAGCCTGAGAACCTGACAAGTAGGGCCCAAACATGCAGTTGATCGAACATTCCGACTCGCCCCGCTACGTCCGCCTGCACGACGACGATAACGTTGTGGTTGTGGTCAACGACGGCGGCCTGGGCGAAGGCGCCCGCTTCGCCGACGGCTTGACCCTGGTCGAAGGCGTGCCACAAAGCCACAAGGTTGCCACCGTGGCCATCGCCAAGGGCGAGCCCGTGCGCCGCTACGGGCAAATCATCGGTTATGCGCTGGAAGACCTGCGCCAGGGCAGCTGGGTGCAAGAAAGCCAGCTGGCCATGCCCGCTGCCCCGGAGCTGGACAGCCTGCCGCGCTGCGATGCCGTGCCACCGCCACTGCCGCCGCTGGAAGGCTTTACCTTCGAAGGCTACCGCAACGCCGACGGCACTGTCGGCACGCGCAATATCCTTGGCATCACCACCACCGTGCAATGCGTAACCGGCGTGTTGGAGCACGCGGTCCAGCGCATCCGCAGCGAACTGCTGCCCAAATACCCCAACGTCGATGACGTGGTGGCCATCACCCACAGCTACGGCTGCGGCGTGGCAATCAACGCCCGCGACGCCTATATCCCGATCCGCACCGTGCGCAATCTGGCGCGCAACCCCAACCTGGGCGGCGAAGCACTGGTCATCAGCCTGGGCTGCGAAAAACTGCAGGCCGGGCAGGTCATGCACGACAACGACCCTTCGGTGGACCTCAGCGACCCGTGGCTGTACCGCCTGCAGGACGCCAGCCTGGGCTTCGTGGAAATGATCGAGCAGATCATGGCACTGGCCGAAACCCGGCTGAAGAAGCTCGACCAGCGCCGCCGCGTCAGCGTGCCGGCCAGCGAACTGATCCTCGGCATGCAGTGTGGCGGCAGCGACGCATTCTCGGGCATCACCGCCAACCCGGCGCTGGGCTATGCCGCCGACCTGTTGGTCCGTGCCGGCGCCACCGTACTGTTCTCGGAAGTGACCGAGGTGCGCGACGCCATCTACATGCTGACTTCGCGCGCCGAGAACCAGGACGTCGCCGACGCGCTGGTACGCGAGATGGACTGGTACGACCGTTACCTGCAGCAAGGCGCCGCTGACCGCAGCGCCAACACCACCCCGGGCAACAAGAAAGGCGGCCTGTCGAATATTGTCGAAAAATCACTGGGCTCGATCGTCAAGTCTGGCAGCGGTGCCATTCAGGGCGTACTCGGCCCGGGCGAGCGCGTCAACCGCAAGGGCCTGATCTTCTGCGCCACCCCTGCCAGCGATTTTGTCTGTGGCACCCTGCAACTGGCTGCCGGCATGAACCTGCACGTCTTCACCACTGGCCGCGGCACCCCCTATGGGCTGGCCATGGCACCGGTCGTCAAGGTGTGTACCCGCAGCGAGCTGGCCCAGCGCTGGCCCGACCTGATCGACATCGACGCCGGGCGCATCGCCAGTGGCCGCTCGTCCATCGAGGAACTGGGTTGGGAGCTGTTCCACTACTACCTGGACGTGGCCAGCGGTCGCAAGCAGACCTGGGCCGAACAGCACCGCCTGCACAACGACATTACGCTGTTCAACCCGGCGCCGATCACCTGATGAGTCAGGATGCCTGAATAGCCCTTTTCCTTAAGCGACTTCTACAGGAGCACCCCATGCCTGAAATCCTCGGCCACAACTTTATCGCCGGCCAGCGCAGCGCCGCTGGCGCCCAGCGCCTGCAAAGCCTGGACGCAAGCACTGGCGAAGCCCTGCCTTACAGCTTCGCCCAGGCCACCGAACATGAAGTGGACCAGGCCGCCAAGGCCGCTGCCGCCGCCTTCGCCGAATTCCGTCAACTGGCCCCGGTCCGTCGCGCCGAATTCCTCGACGCCATCGCCGCTGAACTCGACGAACTGGACGACGCCTTCGTCGCCATCGTCTGCCGCGAAACCGCCCTGCCTGCCGCCCGTATCCAGGGCGAGCGCGGTCGCACCAGCGGCCAGATGCGCCTGTTCGCCCAGGTGTTGCGCCGTGGCGACTACCTCGGTGCACGCATCGACCTCGCCCTGCCCGAGCGCCAGCCGCTGCCACGCGTAGACCTGCGCCAGATGCGCATTGGCGTCGGCCCGGTCGCGGTGTTCGGTGCCAGCAACTTCCCCCTGGCCTTCTCCACCGCAGGCGGCGATACGGCCGCAGCACTGGCCGCCGGTTGCCCTGTGGTGTTCAAGGCCCACAGCGGCCACATGGCCACCGCCGACCTGGTCGGCTGCGCCATCGTGCGTGCCGCGCAGCGTACCGGCATGCCCAAGGGTGTGTTCAATATGGTGTTCGGTGGCGGTGTGGGCGAGTGGCTGGTCAAACACCCGGCCATCCAGGCCGTTGGCTTCACCGGCTCGCTGAAGGGCGGCGATGCCCTGTGTCGCATGGCCGCCGAGCGCCCACAGCCGATTCCGGTGTTCGCCGAAATGTCCAGCATCAACCCGGTGATCATCCTGCCGGGCGCCCTGGCCAAGCGTGGCGAAGCCATTGCCAAGGAGTTGGCCGGCTCCGTGTGCATGGGGGCCGGGCAGTTCTGCACCAACCCGGGCCTGGTGATCGGCCTGCAATCGCCACAGTACAGCCAGCTGCTGGCCGACCTGGGCCAGCACTTGGGCCAGCAGGCCGGGCAAACCATGCTCAACGCCGGTGGCCTGCGCAGCTACGTCGCTGGCCTGGCGCACCTGCACGCCCATGCCGGTATCGACCACTTGGCCGGCCAGGCACAAGAAGGCAGCCAGGCCCGTGCCCAGCTGTTCAAGGCCGATGCCCGTTTGCTGGTCGAGTCTGATCCGCTGCTGCAGGAAGAAGTCTTCGGCCCCACTACAGTGGCCGTGGAAGCACAGGACAACGACCAGTTGCGCGCCTCCCTGCTCGGCCTGCGTGGCCAACTGACCGCTACCCTGATCGGCGAGCCAGAGGACCTTGAGACCTTTGCCTGGCTGGTGCCGCTGCTGGAAGAAAAAGTCGGGCGGATCCTGATCAATGGTTACCCGACCGGTGTCGAGGTGTGCGATGCCATGGTCCACGGTGGCCCCTACCCGGCCACCTCCGACGCGCGTGGCACCTCGGTCGGCACCCTGGCCATCGACCGCTTCCTGCGCCCAGTGTGCTACCAGAACTACCCTCAGGCGCTACTGCCTGAGGCACTGCGCGACGGCAACCCGCTGGGGCTGCGGCGGTTGGTGAATGGGCAGTGGACTGACGAAGCGATCTGAATTCACCCCACTTGAAAACAGAAAAGCCCCGTATCAACGGGGCTTTTTCATGTGCCTGTACCGGGCTTCAGGCGCCTTGCGCCTCTGCCTCCTCATGCGCCTGGCGCAAGCGCTCGCGGCTGTTGCTCAAGTGCATGCGCATGGCCATCTTCGCCCCTTCGCTGTCACGTCTGGCAATGGCTTCGTAGATGGCTTCATGCTCATGCCTCAAGCGGCTCATGTAATGCGCCTGGTCATCATGCGCCAACCGCGCCGAATTCAGCCGGGTGCGCGGGATGATGCTGGTACCCAGGTGGTTGATGATGTCGGCGAAATAATGGTTGCCGCTGGCTTGGGCGATGCGCAGGTGGAACTGGAAGTCCGCCGACACTGCATCGGTGGCGTGCGCTGCCCCTTCGTTCAACTCGTCCAGCGCCGCACGCATGCCGGCCAGCTCTTCATCGCTGCGCCGTTGTGCCGCCAGGCCAGCCGATTCGATTTCCAGGGCTATGCGCAATTCCAGCACCGCGAGCACTTCACGCAGGGTGACCACAGTCGCCGGGTCGATGCGAAAGCCCCCGGTAGCCGGGGCATCCAGCACGAATGTGCCGATGCCATGACGCGTCTCGACCTGCCCGGCGGCCTGCAGCCGCGAGATCGCCTCGCGCACCACTGTGCGGCTGACGCCCTCTTCGGCCATGATCTGCGACTCGGTCGGCAGCTTGTCGCCGCGCTTGAGCTGGCCGCTGCGAATGCGCTCGGTCAGCACCGTGACCAGTTCCTGGGCCAGACTGCGCGGCTTGCGCCGGGTCCTTGCCTGTACCTGCTGCTCTGTCATTGCCCTGTATTTCACCTTGAAAGACAGCGCTCATCATAGCGCAAGCGGTTGTACGATCACATACACCCGGTGCGGTATTTATCACCCAGTTTTCCCGCGGGGTACCCCGAAAAAAGCGGCGGAAATACTGGCCTGGAGCCTGCGCAAGCCTGTACCGTGCAGGTTCACGCTCACCTATCCATGGAAGGAAACCGCAGCATGAAAACCCTCGACCGTCTGTTGCTCGGCAGCGGCTTGCTGATTCCCCTCTGGCTGCTGGCGGGGGTATGGCTCACCGCCCAGGCCTACCCGGGCTACGACCACCTGCAACAGGCGATGAGCCAGCTCGGCGCTGTAGGTTCGCCAACTCACGACTGGTCCCCACGGGTCAACAACTTCCCCCTCGCGGCGTTGTTCATCCTGTTTGCCTGGGGCCTGGCGCGACGCTGGCAGGGTTCCAAGCTGGCGTTGCTCAGCGCAGGCCTGGTGTTGCTGCATGGCCTTGGCAGCCTGGGCGCAGGCTGGTTTTCTTGCGACCAAGGTTGCGCCCCGGCCCAGCCGTCCACCTCACAGCAACTGCACAACCTGTCAGGCTTGCTGATGTTCCTCTCGCTGACACTGGCTAGCGCCCTGTGGGCCTGGCTGGGCAACCGTATCGCCGGCAGCCGGCCACTGGCGCTGTTTTCCCTCGCCTGCGTGATCCTGGCCATCGTCACCGTCGCGCTCATGGGCCAGGCGGCCCAAAGCGGGCAGCTGTTCGGCCTGTACCAGCGCCTTAACTATGGGGTAGCGGTACTGTGGGTCGCCGGCCTGGCCTGGGCCAGCCTGCGCAGGCCAGCGGTCAGCCCGCTGCGCATGGCCGCGATCTGAGGGCAAATTGCTGGCCCCCAGCCTGTCAAAGCGAAGGCAAACTTCGTTCTCCTTCAGATGCTTAGGACAGCAACATGCGAGTACTTCTAGCAACGATGGCCGGCTGCCTGCTGGCCACGCTCGCCTTCGGCGCCCAGGCACGGGCGCTAAGCCAGAATGATCGCCACACGTGCAGCTGGGGCGCACAGATAGCGGGTGAAGCCCAACAGGCCAAACTAGCCGGGGTAACCTTGTATGCCACGCGCAAGAAGCTTCAGGTGCGTAAATTCCCCAAGCCTTGGATGCGCATGACAGCATTCGGCATTACCGAGCAAACCTACAACAGCCGTTCAAGGCTGAAACCTGCGGCGATAAAGCAGACGTATTACGAGCAGTGTGTGCAGCATGCTGTAGCAAAACGATAACGTATTATTTTCATAGTGTTACGAATGAAAGTTAACGCTCTGCAACAGCACCGCTTGCAGCAGTTTCACAGCCATGCTGCGATACCGTCTCAGCAGCCGTTCAGCACCGCCGGGCGGCGTTCACCGGCAAAGAACAGCGGGCGCAAGCGCACGCCGATCAGGTTGCCCGTGTACGCCGCCACCAGCCACAGCCAGCCGTGCACGCTGCCCGAGGCAATGCCGCTGAAGTACGCACCGATGTTGCAGCCATAGGCCAGGCGCGAGCCGTAGCCCAGCAACAGGCCGCCAATCACCGCAGCCACCAGCGACGGCAGCGGGATTTTCAGGCTGGGTGCAAAGCGCCCGGCCAGCCCCGCCGCCAGCAGCGCCCCCAGCACGATGCCAAGGTCCATGACGGTGGTGATGTCTTGCCACAGTGGCGAAGCCAATGCCTTGGCATTGGCCGGCGCCTGCCAGAACACCCAGCTACCGACATCCACACCCAGGCCGCTGAGGGTTTTGGCACCCCACAAGGCGAAGGCCGAGGTAATACCCCACGGCCGCCCTGCCAGCGCCAGCGTTGCGTAATTGAGCAAGGCCAGGGCGACCGCGCCCCACAGCAGCGGCCATGGGCCCCGCAGGAAGCGGCGCAGGCCTTGGTGCTCGCTGGCGCCCGGCGCTTCAAGCCCGCCATGGCGGCGCTTTTCCAGCACCACCGTGGCCCAGGCGATCAACCCGAACACTGCCAGGCTCACCAGCAGCGCCGGCGCTACGCCCCAGGCTTGCACGATCGAGGTGGCCGGGAACGACGGCAAGGCGAACCACCAGTCGGCATGGTGGGTGGCCGTGACCGACCCGATGATGAAGAACAACAGGGTCACCAGCATGCGCGCATTACCGCCGCCCACGGTGAACAGTGTTCCCGATGCGCAACCGCCTCCCAGTTGCATGCCGATGCCGAAAATGAACGCACCGAACACTACCGAAACACCTGCCGGGGCCACCAGACCGGTGACCGGATTGCCGAACAGGCTGCCCGCCGACAGCGCCGGGAAGAACAGCAGCACAGCCAGGGCCAGCATGACCATTTGCGCACGCAGGCCCGCCCCCCGGCGTTCGTTGATGAACACCCGCCAGGCCGAGGTGAAGCCAAAGGCGGCGTGGTACAGCGTCAGGCCCAGCGCGGCGCCGACCAGCAGCAGCAAGACCTGCTTGAAGCCGGCATTGAGGTTGAGGAACCAGGCACCGGCCAGCAGCAGGCCCAAGGCGATCAGAGGGGCGCCAAGGCGACGCGGTTCGGGTGTGGCAGTTGCGGAAAGACCCATCGGATTACTCGGATAACAATGAAACGGATGGGGAGTATACCCCCAACAGCTGACGCGGTCCTTGTAGGGGGGGGCCTCGAGAGGTCAAGGTATTTGTTAAGCTAATCGGCAGTGCCAAAACTGACCAAGAGCATTCACCCCATGGATGAACTGCGCAAGATCGACCTCAACCTGCTACTCGCCCTGCACGCCCTGCTCAGCGAAAAGCACGTGACCCGTGCCGCCCTGCGTCTGCACCGCAGTCAGCCGGCGGTCAGCCACGCCCTGGCACAGCTGCGCAAGCACTTCGACGACCCCTTGCTGGTCCGCCAAGGTGGCAGCATGACCCTGACCGCCCGGGCCCAGGCGCTGGCGCAGCCGCTGCAGGACGCACTGGGCAATCTGAACGGCCTGCTGGCCACGCCGCAGTTCGAGCCGGCCAGCGCCCGGCGTCGGTTCCGGCTGTCGCTGTCCGACTACTCTTCGCGCATCGTCCTGCCACCGCTGATGCGTCACCTGCGCCAAGTCGCCCCTGGGATAGACCTGGCGATCAGCCAGGCCAGCCGTGAAACCATGCTGGCCCAGTTGCTCGACGGCGAACTGGACCTGGCCCTGGGGCTGTTCCCCGACCTGCCCCACGACATTACTGCCCAGCCGTTGTTCGCCGACAGCTTCGTCAGCGTGGCCGATCGCCAGGTGCTGCCCGCCAGCGGCGTCCTGGCCCTGGAGGACTGGCTGGCACGCCCACATGTATTGATGGCCATGCGCCCTGATGCTTTCGATGAGATAGAACGTGCGCTGGCTGCCCAAGGTTTGCAGCGCCGTATAGCCCTGGCCCTGCCACACTGGAGCGCAGCCCTGGAGGTGCTGGCCGGTACCGACCTGATCCTGACCGTGGCCAGCCGCGCTGTAGGCTCGTTGCGCCAGCACAAGACGTTGCGTCAGTTCACCCCGCCGCTGGTCATCCCCGCGTTCGATTACCAGCAAGCCTGGCACAGCCGCAAGGACCGCGACCCCGGGCACCGCTGGTTGCGCGAGACCGTGTGGGCCTGTAGCCAGCCAGGGCGCTGATCACCCTTCAGGGTGTTTCACGGCAGCTGTGCTGCTGGTTGCAGGCCCAGCGCCCCAGTTGCCCTGTACCAACAGCATGCCGCACAGGATCAGCACAACGCCCGCCAGCCTGGCCAGGCTGAGCGGCTTGCCGCCCAGCCCCATTACCCCGAAGTGGTCGGCGAGCACTGCCGTGATGATCTGCCCCGCCACTACCAGCACCAGAAACCCGGCTGCACCCAACTTATGGGTAAGCGCCGCCGCGGCGGCTACGTACATCGCCCCCAGCACACCACCGATCCATAGCCACCAGGGCCCCTGCAGCGCCTTGCCCATGTCCGGCGCCGGCACCCTCAGGACCAGTAACGCGGCAATCACCACCAGAGAACTCACCGTCAACGATGCGAACGCCCCCCATAACCAGTGGCCCAGCGCCCGGCCCACGGCAGCGTTGGCCGCAGCCTGAAATGGCAACACGGCACCGGCAAGCAGCGCCATGGCCACCGGTAGAACCAGTACAAGCATTGTCTTACTGAACATGGCTAACGGCTTCCCACCTGTCGATGCCGCTCATGATCGCCAATCAGCTTTGCTGATGGAAATCAAAACCCTGCACCCAGAGCATTCGCAACATGCATGATTGAGCAGCTTCACAGGTGGCCAGCTGCTCGCTTGCCCTTCAACCCTCAGCGCGAGGTTTCGATGCGCAGCACTTCGGTATAGATCGCGTCCACTGTCTGGCCTACCTTGAGATTCTTCATGCGCGCCTGCAGGTCAGGGTTCTCGACCTTGACTACCTGCAGCTTGCCTTCCGGGGGCAGCAGGCTTACCTCATGCTTGTCGAGGTCGATCTTCTTGATCTGCGAGGTCACCCTGACCTGGCGGAATGCCTCGCCGCCAGGGTTGGGGTTTGCCGCTGTAGCACGAATGGTTCCGGACTCTTCAGTTGCCTTGGGTGCCCCGCCCACCTCGGTGTTCAGCACGTACGCAACCGCGCGCGTCACATAGATGTCGACTTGGTCACCCACCTTGAGGTTGGGCAGCGCCTTGGCCTTCTCGGTCAGCTGGAACGTTACATCCTGCTTGTCATCCGGGCCCTTCACCGTGACCTGGCGGTTGGCCAGGTCAATGGCGGTGACTTGGGTGGTGACATGGCTTTCCAGCGCCTCGCTACCGATGGGGACATCGGCAGCCTGCACTGCGAAGCTGGCAACAGAGGCCAGGGTGGCAAGGGCTACAGCACGAGCAAGAGTGCGAATCGGGTTCATAGGCCTGCTTCCGTGTAATCAAGTCCAAGGGCGCGTGAAACGTTCACGCGCCAACAAGCATAGCCATCCCCGGCAAGGTTGCCGGGGATGGCCTGGCTCAGCGGTTACGCGTGACTCGCCACAGGGTGTTGGCCAAATCATCGGCAATGATCAACGCCCCACGCGGGTCCACCGTCACCCCCACCGGCCGGCCACGGGTCTTACCGTCCTCACCGCGAAAGCCTGTCGCAAAATCGATCGGGTCACCCGCCGGCTTGCCATTGCTGAATGGCACGAACACCACCTTGTAGCCCACCGGGTTGGGCCGGTTCCAGCTGCCGTGCTCACCCACGAACACACCGTCGGCGAAGCGCTCGCCCATGGCCGGGATCGAGAAGTCGACACCCAATGCCGCCACATGCGAACCCAGGCTATAGTCCGGCTTGATCGCTGCCGCTACCTTGTCCGGATTCTGCGGCCGCACCCGCTCGTCCACATGCTGCCCCCAGTAGCTATAGGGCCAACCATAGAAACCACCTTCGCGTACCGAAGTCAGGTAATCAGGCACCAGGTCGGGGCCCAATTCATCCCGCTCGTTGACCACCGTCCACAACTGCCCGGTCTGCGGCTGGATGGTCAATGCCGTCGGGTTGCGCAGGCCAGTGGCGTAAGGGCGGTGCGCGCCGGTTTCGGCATCCACCTGCCAGACCATGGCGCGGTCGATCTCCACTTCCAGGCCACGCTCGGTGATGTTGCTGTTCGAGCCGATACCCACGTACAGATAGCGACCACCCGGGCTGACTGTCAGCGCCTTGGTCCAGTGGTGGTTGATCTCGGCCGGCAGGTCGGTGACCTTGGTTGGCGGGCCGTCGGCCTGGGTCTGGCCTGCCTGGTAATCAAAGCGTACCAGCGCGTCCTGGTTGGCGACATACAGCTTGCCATTGGCGTAAGCCAAGCCGTACGGTGCGTTGAGGTTCTGCGCGAATACCGTCTGCATCTCGTAGCTGCCATCACCATCGGCATCGCGCAGCAGCGTCAGGCGGTTACCGCCCTTGACCTGGGTATTGCCCTTGGCCTTGATCTGGCTGGCGATCACATCTTTGGGCTTGAGCTTGGCCGCGCTACCGCCCCGGCCTTCGGCCACCAGGATGTCGCCATTGGGCAACACCAGGCTCTGCCGCGGGATTTTCAGGTCGGTGGCGATGGCCGTTACGCTGAAGCCCTCAGGCACGGTCGGTTTCTGTTCACCCCAGGAAACCGGCTGGGCAATCTTCATGCTCGGCAGCAAGCCGCGTTGCGGCTCCGGTAACTTCGGGTCGGGGCCATGTGCCTGGGTCGGCTCGCCGTCGCCACCACAGGCAGTCAGCAAGACCGCCACGCCCAATAGGCCAAGTGCGTGAACAGGCTTCATGCCACACCTCCCGAACGCAGGTTGCTCAAACCGGTCCACGCGGCCACCACCGCGAGCACGGTCACGATCACCGACAACACCAGCCCGGCAGGCATCACCGCCCAGGCGTCCTTGGCATGTTCAAACGCATTGATCAGCCCAAGCACCCAGGTCACCAGCAGCAGCACGAAGTACAGCGTAGGGCGCCCGCCCTTGGGCTGGGCACGGATCAGGTTGGCCAGCGCGAACAACAGTGCCAGCCCACAGAACACCAGGCCACCGGCAATCAGCCAGGCGGCGAAGTTACTCCACTGGATCTGGTAGCTGTTGTAGTAGGCGACATCGCTCAGCAGCGCGCCCAGGAACAACGGCACACTGCCTGCCAACAGCAGGGCGTGCAGCGGGCTGGGCGTACAGCGGTAGAGGGTTTGGTCAGATACGGTCACGGTGCCTCCCTTTCATTCAGTGACCCAGGGCTGATGGGCTTGTGCCATCAGGCGAGCGCAACGTGCGCTTAGCAAGGGAGCACCTTGACGACGCGATAGTTCACCGCTTCGCTCAAATGGAATAGGGTGGAGGGGCGGGTTCACCCGTAAAGGTCGCAACACGGAGCATGGCACCGCCGTTGCCATTGACCGCGAGTGAACACACGCCGGCAGATGACAGCGGCCCTGCTGACACCGAGGAGACAACGCATGAGCAGCAAACCGATAGGCCCATGCACACCCTGGGTGCTGACCACCCTGCTCGCCCTCAGCCTGGCGCTCACGGCTGGATGCTCCAGCAAAGCCCGCTATGCCACACCTGCGGTGGGCTCCAACTGCTTCGCCAAAGCCGTGCCCACGACCGGTGAAGGGGGGCTGGCCTGGGGCAATACACTGAGCATTGCCCGGCAGAAATCTATGAACAATTGCATACGCTATGCCAGCCGCTCGGGGGGCGCGCCGAGGACTTGCCAGGTGGTGATGGCCAAGTGCAAGAACTGAACAGCCGGCCAACTGCTACCTCCGGGTGAGCACCACCTCAAGGTATTCACTCGGTACTACCAACGACGAAGGGCCGGCGATGTTGCGTTCATCCAGCAACTGGGTCAGGTCCCTCTCCAACTCCCTGGCCGCCTCCTGCTCCAGCGAAGCGAACGCCTTGTGCACCGGCCCATACCAGGTGCGGAACACCTCGATGAAATGCGCTGGCGAGCGGTAACGGAAGTTGAACTGCTGACGGCTGACCTGCACGTCACCCAACGCCCCTTCGAACAGCACCCGCAACTGCTCCTCATCGCCCCAGCGTGACGGCGGTAGCGCGCCGGCTGGCGGCGGCACGTGCCGCCCGAGGACCTTGAACATCTGCCCGACGAAGCCTTGTGGGGTCCAGTTGGCCAAGCCTATGCGCCCACCAGGCCGACATACTCGCGCCAACTCACGGGCGGCCTGCGCCTGGTCTGGGGCGAACATCACCCCGAAGGTGGAAAGCACTGCATCGAAGGCCCCATCGGCAAACGGAAGCGCTTCGGCATCGGCAACCTGGAACAGTACATTCAGGTGTTCGGCCCGGGCCCGCTCCTCACCACGCTTGAGCAATTCGGGCACATAGTCGGTGGAGGTAACGCGGCAACCGCGACGGGCAGCGGCCAGGGTGGCATTGCCATTACCGGCGGCAACATCCAGCACCTGCTCGTCCCAGCGCAGGTCACAGGCTTCGGCCAAGCGTTCGCCGACCAGTTGCAGAGTGGTGCCGATAACCGCGTAATCGCCGCTGGCCCAGGCGGTTTGCTGGCGGGCTTTGAGGGCATTGGTATCCAAAGGGGTGCTCATGGTCTGCGCCTTCTAGTCGTGCGCGGCCGAGGTCCTTCTGGCGGTGTACGCGCCGTGGATCGAGGAGTGGGGGCAAAAACAGTACGCGCTTGGCAGGCGAAGCAGCAAGACCAAATGGGGATAAAGGCAAGATTGAAGCGATCTATGAAGGCGGCTGCCTGTATCGCCGGCAGGCCAGCGCCCGCAGAATTGCAACAGGGCTGAGGCCTGCGCGACACCTGTGGGTGCTGGCTTGCTGGGGATGAGGCCGGTAACACCGGCCCCTACCGAGCGAACAGCGGTCGTCAGGCGAGCTTGGCCCGGGCGGCATGCAGTTTCTTGTAACTCTCGATCAGGCGCAGGTGGCGATCGAGGCCTTCGAGTTTCATGCTGGTCGGGGTCAGGCCATGGAAACGCACGCTGCCATCCACCGAGCCCAACACCGCGTCCATGCGCGCATTGCCGAACATGCGGCGGAAGTTGGCTTCGTAATCTTCCAGCGCCAGTTCGTCATCCAGCTGCACTTCCAGCACCACGTTCAACGCCTGGTAGAACAGGCCGCGCTCGACGGTGTTGTCGTTGAACTGCAGGAACGCTTCGACCAGTTCCTTGGCATCTTCAAAGCGCTGGACTGCCAGGCAGATCAGCAGCTTCAGTTCAAGAATGGTCAACTGGCCCCATACCGTGTTCTCGTCGAACTCCACGCCAATCAACGTGGTGATGGTGGTGTAATCGTCCACATCGCAGTTGTCCAGGCGCTTGAGCAACAGTTTCAGCGAGCGGTTGTCGAGGCTGTGCAGGTTGAGGATGTCGGCGCGGAACGACAAGGCGCGGTTGGTGTTGTCCCAGATCAGGTCCTCGACCGGGTAGATTTCCGAGTAGCCCGGTACCAGGATGCGGCAAGCGGTGGCGCCAAGGTTGTCATACACCGCCATGTACACTTCCTTGCCCAGGTCTTCGAGGATGCCGAACAGGGTCGCGGCCTCCTGCTGATTGGAATCCTCACCGTGCCCGGAGAAGTCCCACTCGACGAATTCGAAATCCGCCTTGGCGCTGAAGAAGCGCCACGACACCACGCCGCTCGAGTCGATAAAGTGCTCGACGAAGTTGTTCGGCTCGGTCAGTGCGTGGCTTTCGAACGTGGGTTGCGGCAGGTCGTTCAGGCCTTCGAAGCTGCGGCCCTGCAGCAGTTCGGTGAGGCTGCGCTCCAAGGCCACTTCCAGGCTCGGGTGGGCACCGAACGAGGCGAACACGCCGCCGGTGCGCGGGTTCATCAGGGTCACGCACATCACCGGGAACTCACCACCCAGCGAGGCGTCCTTGACCAGCACCGGGAAACCCTGTTCTTCCAGGCCCTGAATGCCGGCGACGATCGCCGGGTACTTGGCCAGGACTTCGTGTGGCACATCCGGCAGGCACAGCTCACCTTCGAGGATTTCGCGTTTCACCGCACGCTCGAAAATTTCCGACAGGCACTGCACCTGTGCCTCTGCCAGGGTGTTGCCGGCGCTCATGCCGTTGCTCAGGAACAGGTTCTCGATCAGGTTGGACGGGAAGTACACCACCTGCTGGTCGGACTGGCGCACGAACGGCAGCGAGCAAATACCGCGCGCGGTGTTGCCCGAGTTGGTGTCGTACAGGTGCGAGCCACGCAGCTCGCCGTCCGGGTTGTAGATCTCCAGGCAGTGCTCGTCGAGGATCTCGGCCGGCAGCGCGTCGCGCGGGCCCGGTTTGAACCACTGCTCGTTCGGGTAATGCACGAACGGCGCATTGGCCAGGTCCTCGCCCCAGAACTGGTCGTTATAGAAGAAGTTGCAGTTGAGGCGCTCGATGAACTCGCCCAGCGCCGAGGCCAGCGCGGCTTCCTTGGTGGCGCCCTTGCCGTTGGTGAAGCACATCGGCGACTGCGCGTCACGCACGTGCAGCGACCACACGTTAGGCACAATGTTGCGCCACGAGGCGATCTCGATCTTCATCCCCAGCCCGGCGAGGATGCCCGACATGTTGGCGATGGTCTGCTCCAGCGGCAGGTCCTTGCCGGGGATGTAGGTGCTGGTGTCCGACACCGGCATCAGCAGGCCCCGGGCATCGGCGTCGAGGTTGTCGACCACTTCGATGACGAACTCGGGGCCGGTCTGCACCACTTTCTTGACAGTACAGCGGTCGATGGAACGCAGGATGCCCTGGCGGTCTTTATCGGAAATGTCCTCGGGCAACTCGACCTGGATCTTGAAGATCTGGTTGTAGCGGTTTTCCGGGTCGACGATGTTGTTCTGCGAGAGGCGGATGTTTTCCGTAGGGATATCGCGGGTCTGGCAGTACAGCTTGACGAAGTAAGCCGCGCACAAGGCCGAAGACGCCAGGAAATAGTCGAATGGGCCTGGGGCCGAACCATCGCCTTTGTAGCGGATGGGTTGGTCGGCGATCACCGTGAAGTCGTCGAATTTGGCTTCGAGACGGAGATTGTCGAGAAAGTTGACCTTGATTTCCATGCGGGATTACCGTGATTTAAGCGTGCAAAACGAAATTGCCGGCATTATCCGGGTTTTCACAGCGGAAGTCCTGTTTGACTGCCACGCTTGCGCATTCCACCGGATTGCTTGCCCGATCCTCTGAACCTGCATGCGCGACCAGACCAGCGGTCACCCCCCTGTGCTAGCGTTTGCAAGTTGGGAACAACGTATTCCCACTCGAAAATTACACAGCGACAACAACCGATGACTGGCAGGTGAACCATGGAACTACGCATCAACCAGAAGACCTACCAGGTCGAGGCAGACGCCGACACGCCCCTGCTGTGGGTGATTCGCGATGATCTGGGGCTGACCGGTACCAAGTATGGCTGCGGCCTGGCCCAATGCGGCGCCTGTTCGGTACTGGTCGACGGCAACGTGGTACGCGCCTGCGTCACCCCGGTGGCCGGCGTGGTCGGCCGCGAGGTCACCACCATCGAGGCTATCGAGGCTGATGCCGTCGGCAAACGGGTGGTCGCGGCCTGGGTCGAGCACCAGGTGGCGCAGTGCGGCTACTGCCAGTCCGGCCAGGTGATGGCGGCCACGGCGCTGCTCAAGCACACGCCCAAGCCGAGTGATGCGCAGATCGACGCCGCCATGGTCAACCTGTGCCGCTGCGGTACCTACAACGCCATCCATGCCGCCGTGCATGACCTGGCCCAAGGGGAGCAGGCCTGATGAACACGCCCGTCGATACCCCCGCCGAACTGCTCAGGCTGCAGCTCGGCGAAACGGTCAACCTCTCACGCCGGCGCTTTCTGGCCGGCACTGCGGTCGGCGCCCTGGTGCTGGGTTTTGGCCTGCCCATGGGCGCGGCGCGCGTGCAGGCAGCAGCTGCGTCAACTGCAGAACGCGGTACCCAGGTGCCGGCGTTTCTGGAAATTCGCCCGGATGGCACGGTGCGCCTGCTCAGCCCGTTCGTGGAGGGCGGGCAAGGTCCGTTCACTGCCATGGCGCAGATCGTCGGTGAAGAACTGGACGTCGACCCGGCCCAATTCGTGGTCGACAGCGCGCCCCCCGGCGAAGCCTATGTGGTGATGGAAAACGGCATGCGCATCACCGGTGGCAGTATGTCGGTACGCATGAGCTACCCGACCATGCGCCGCCTCGGCGCCCTCGCCCGGGCCATGCTGTTGCAGGCAGGCGCCGAGCAACTGGGCGTACCGATCGAGGAGCTCTCCACCACCCCGGGTAACGTGGTACATACCACGACTGGCCGTTCGCTGCCCTATGGTGAACTCGCTGGGCGCGCCATGGACCTGCCGGTGCCCGACCCGTCCAGCGTCAAGCTGCGTGACCCTAGCCAGTTCCGCTGGATCGGCAAGCCCGTGCGCCGCCTGGATGCCTACGACAAGTCTACCGGCAAGGCCCAGTACTGCATCGACATCAAGGTTGATGACATGCTCCACGCCGCCGTGCAGCATGCACCGCGCCTGGGCATGACCGTGGGCAGCCTGCGCAACGAAGCACAGGTCAAGGCCATGACAGGCGTGCATTCGGTGCATCAATTGCCAGGCGCCGTGGCGGTGGTCGCCGAACGCTGGTGGCACGCCAAGCGTGCCGTAGAAGCCCTCCAGGTGGACTGGAAAGAGCCAGCCGCCGACAGCAAGCTACGGCCGATGCCGGCCGACTTCTCCAGCGACGGCTGGCGCGAGCACCTGGCCTCGGTCGACGGCCCCGCCCGGGATGAAGAGAACGAGGGTGATATCGCCGGCGCCCTGGCCAATGCCAAGACCAAGGTCGAGGCCAGCTACCACAACCAGTACCTCAACCATGCCCAGCTGGAACCACCGTCCGCCCTCGCCCGCTTCAACGCCGATGGCACCCTCGACGTGTGGTTGCCCAATCAGGCACCGGATATGTTCCGTGACGACATTGCCAAACGCACCGGCCTGGAAACCGGGCAGATCAACCTGCATTCGCCATTGCTGGGCGGCTTCTTCGGCCGCCACTTCCTGTACGACTCGGCCAATCCCTACCCGCAGGCCATAACCTTGGCCAAGGCGGTGGGCCGGCCGGTGAAACTGATCTGGAGCCGCGAAGAGGAGTTCCTGCGCGATGTGCTGCGCCCGGTCGCCGTGGTGAAATTCCGCGCCGGGCTGGATGCCGATGGCATGCCGGTGGCGATCGAAGCGGTAAGCGCCACCGAAGGCCCGACGGAGGCCCTCGCTGGCAAGCAAGGTGACAAGATCGACCCGACCGCGCTTGAAGGGCTGTCGGGCAAGGCCTACGCCATTGCCAACAAACGCATCGCCCAGATCTACGTCAAAGGCCCGGCCATGCTCGGTTACTGGCGCTCGGTCGGTAACTCGCTGAACGACTTCTTCTACGAATCATTCCTGGACGAACTGGCTGACAAAGGCGGCAAGGACCCATTTGAACTGCGCCTGCACCTGCTGCGCGACAACCCGCGCCTGACCAACCTGTTGAATGCAGTGGCCGACTTGTCCGGTGGCTGGAAGCGCGGGCCTTTCACTGCCGAAGATGGCAGCAAGCGGGCACGTGGCGTGGCCATGGCCTCACCGTTCGGCTCGGAGGCAGCAGTCATCGCGGAGGTGTCGATAGAGAACGGCCAGGTCAGGGTGCACGATATCTGGCAAGCCATCGACCCGGGCAGCATCGTCAACCCGGCGATCATCGAGCACCAGGTCAACGGCGCTGTCGCCCTGGGCCTTTCGCAGACGCTGGTGGAAGAAGCGGTGTATGTCGACGGCAAGCCGCGCGCGCGCAATTATGACCTGTACCCGATCCTGCCACCTTCGCGCATGGCCCGGGTGCATGTACGCATTGTCGAAAGCGGGGCGAAGATGGGCGGTATCGGTGAGCCACCGCTGCCCGCAGTGGCGCCAGCGGTAGCCAATGCGGTCGCGCAGCTTACCGGCCAGCGCGTACGCAGCCTGCCAATGAGCCGTCACACCTTCAGCTAGCGCACAAGGAATGCCCCATGACCCACCGTTTCGCAAGAACCGCTGGCTGGCTGGCGCTGCCGTGCCTGGTCGCGGCAGGCCTGCTGGCCTGGTATGTCACCCGCGAGCCCGCCTCGCCGTTTACCGATGCACAGGCCAGCACTGCCGACCCGGCGCTGGTCAGCCGGGGCGAGTATGTAGCCCGGCTGAGCGATTGCGTGGCCTGCCACAGCGTGCCAGGCGGCAAGCCGTTTGCAGGCGGGCTGCAAATGGCCACGCCGCTGGGGGCCATTCATGCCACCAACATCACCCCCGACCAGGGCACGGGTATCGGCAACTACAGCCTGGCCGACTTCGACCGCGCCGTGCGCCATGGTGTCGCCCCCGCAGGTCGGCGGCTTTACCCGGCCATGCCCTATCCGTCCTATGCCAAGCTCAGCGATGACGATGTGAAGGCGCTTTACGCGTTCTTCATGCACGGCGTACAGCCAGTGAAGCAGGCCAACCTGGCCAGCGACATCCCCTGGCCGCTGAACCTGCGCTGGCCCATCGCACTGTGGAATGGGCTGTACGCCGCCAACACGCCGTACGCCGCCAAGGCCGGTCAGGACGCACAATGGAACCGTGGCGCCTATCTCGTCCAGGGGCCCGGCCACTGCGGCAGTTGCCACACCCCACGCGGCCTGGCCTTCAACGAAAAAGCCCTGGATGGCAGCGGCGAATCGTTCCTCGCCGGCGCATTGCTCGATGGCTGGTACGCACCCAGCCTGCGCACTGACCACAACACCGGGCTGGGGCGCTGGAGCGAGGCGGAAATCGCCCAGTTCCTGAAAACCGGCCGCAACCGGCATGCGGTGGTGTTCGGTTCGATGACCGAGGCGTTCAACAACTCCACGCAGTTCATGACTGACGGCGACCTGGCTGCCATTGCCCACTACCTGAAGTCGCTGCCGGGCGACCCGCAGCGTGATGGCCCACCGTGGCAGTATCAGGCAGAATCGGCAGCCGTGCGGCTCGACACGCCGGGGGCGCACACCTACGTGACCCGCTGCGCCTCGTGCCACGGCCTGGATGGCAAAGGCCAGGCCGAATGGATGCCGCCGTTGGCCGGGGCCACGTCGGCACTGGCGCAGGAGGACGCCTCGGCGATCAATATCACCCTGAACGGGTCGCAGCGGGTGGTGACTGCCGGGGTGCCGGATGCCTACCGCATGCCGGCTTTCCGCGAACAGCTGGGGGATCAGGAGATTGCCGAGGTGCTGAGCTTTGTGCGTTCAGCCTGGGGTAACCATGGTGGCGCGGTGAATGCGCAGGCGGTGGGCAAACTGCGCGGGCATACCGACCCGGCCAGCAGCAGTCCCATCATCTTGCATATGCGCTGACGCCGGGTGCCTGTGCCGGCCTTTGAATATCCGGGTTAATGGAGCCCCAATGGAAAGCATCGACCTGCTGGTCCTACGCACCACCCGTGACTGGCTCGCCGCCGGCCACCGCGCCCTGCTCGCCACCGTTGCCCGCACCTGGGGCTCCTCGCCCCGCCCGGTCGGCTCGATGATGGCCTTGCGCAGCGATGGCCGGGTGGTGGGCAGTGTTTCCGGCGGCTGCATCGAGGACGATCTCATCCATCGCTACACCCGTGCCTACGGCGGCCCGGGCATGCCCACCAGCCTGCCCCAGGTGGTGCGCTATGGCGTCAGCGCCGATGAAGCCCATCGCTTCGGGCTGCCCTGCGGCGGCACTCTCGAACTGGTGCTGGAGTTCGCCCCTTCATTACCGCACCTGGAGCAGCTGCTGGCCTGCCTGGATAGCGGGAGCCTGGTACGCCGCGACCTCGACCTGCACAGCGGCGCAGCCAACCTCACTGCCACTGCCACACCTGAACTGTTCAGTTTCGATGGCCAGCGCCTGCTCAGCACCCTCGGCCCCGGTTACCGCCTGCTGCTGATCGGTGCCGGGGCACTGGCCGAGTATCTGGCCACCATGGCCTTGTTCAATGGCTTCAGCGTTTCGTTGTGCGACCCGCGCCCGGAGTACACGGCGGGTTGGAGCATCGCCGGGGTCACCTTGCTGCCCGGCATGCCGGACGATGTGGTCCGCGCCTTCAGCGCAGATGTGCGCAGTGCCATCGTCGCCGTCAGCCACGACCCCAAGCTGGACGACCTGGCGCTGCTCGAGGCCTTGCACAGCCCGGCGTTCTATATCGGCGCCATTGGCTCGCGACGCAACAGCCAGCTGCGCCGGGAGCGGCTGATCGAGCACTTTGGGGAAAGCGAAGCATCGCTGCAGCGCCTGCACGGTCCAATCGGCATCTATATCGGCAGCAAGACCCCGGCGGAAATCGCCGTCAGCGTCATGGCCGAGATTCTTGCGGCCAAGAACGATGTCAGTTTGCCCAGCGCCGTCGACGTGACCAAGGCCAAGGAAGCCAAACAGCTGGCGCAGTCCCTGTAAAAGCGCGCACAGGCAGTTATTGCCAGCGCTCCAGGTTCTGCTTCACCAGTTGCTCGGGCAAATCTCCACTCACGATCTTCGCCATCTCGCGCGCCAGTGCCTCGCGCAACTGCGGCCGGTTGCAGGGCGAATCGTGCGAAATTGCCAGGTACAACCCTTCGCTGGACACAGGGGGCTGCAGCACCTGCACAGTGCCTGCAATACCCAAGGTCCGCGCCAGCGCCATGCCGGGGTACTGCTCGTACACCACGTAATCGCTGCGCTTGTGCATCAATTTCTCGAACGCCTGCCGGGCGCCGGGCACCGCTTCGAGGGTGAGGTTGGCATGGGCGTAGTCATCGAACTGCTGCCCGTGGCTGTTATTGACCAAAGTACCGCCCTTGCGCCCCTTGAGGTCGGACCATTGCCGGTAGGCGAAGGCATTGTCCTGACGCACCCAGATCACGCTGGGGGTGTACAGGAAAGGCGGGGCAATGAAGTCCATCTGCTGGCGGCGCGCGTCGGTCTGGAAATAACCGGCGAGCAAGTCGATACGCCCGGTGCGAACTTCTTCCTGGGCACGCGACCACGGCCCTCCGTAGACCACCTCGACTTCGAGCCCCAATTGCTTGCCCAGGTACTTGAGCAGGTCGGCATTGGCACCAATCAATTGCTGAGGGTTTAGCGGGTCACGCCACAGGTAGGGCGGGTATTCAGGGTTACCAGTAGCGGTCAGCCGTCGGCAGGCATCGTCCGCTACCGCCGCCACGGGCAGCAGCGACAGGCACAACAGGAGCAGGGCGTGGCGAAAGCAACGCTCGATCATCTACGACCCTCGGCACATGTAACATCCGGCGACCCCGCGCGGTGGCGAAAGGCTGCCACCTCCTGTGGTCGACTGCAGCAATCATCGATGCGTGCCAGAGACAGTCTGGACCATCAGCGGCGAGGAGGACAGCCTTTCATCGGCCAGAAGCACTGTGTGGGGGGGGCGTTCGCGGGCCTGCGCGCTCAGTCGGCACTCTGCCGCTTGGCCGCTTTCTTGGTGATGGCCTTCATACGCGTCGCCGCGCGTTGCACGGTGGCCATCTTCTCGGGGCGCTTCATGCCCCGCCATTTGCGGATTTCTTCTCGGGTACGGCCGCAGCTCACGCACAGCTCGCTATTGAGCTGGCATAACGAAACACAGGGGTTGTCGATGCCTTTGGCCATGCCACCACTCAGCCAGTCAATTCTGCCCGTGCACGCTCGCCGGCGTTATTGAATACCTGGCGCACTTCCTCGGCCTTGCCCTTGCTCACCGAGTGGGCAGCCACGAGTTCATCGACCACGCGCAGCCCCTGATCCACTGCAGTGGCCAGTTGCTCGGCATCGGAGGCGTCAGCGATATCACCCAGATAAGGAGCGATGAGGTACACGTAACGGTCCTGCAGCTTGAGTGTTTCCAGCGCGTCGAGGGCTTTCTGGAACCGATCGGCAGCGGCAGGGCTCATGCTCAATTTATCGAAATGAATCAGGCTCACACGGTCAGTGGCCATGTTGACGAATCTCCGTTTCCTGGTACGGCCAAGCCCACAGGCAGCAGCGCTTCTACGCGGCTCGAATGTGCGGGCCGGGGTAATGCCCATCAGGGTACCAGAAGCCGAGGCAGAATGGGCCACTGCCCCCAGAACTAAAAGTATTTGCCAAGTCGCGCAATGGACGCCCCAGGGCGTTATCGGGACAGGTGCCGCCGTTTACCGCGCAGGATAATCGCGCCAGCACCTCACCCCGCCGAGGCCATCAGCGCCCTCGGTAGCCCACACAACAACAAGCCTGCCCGCGCAGGTAAGCCACTCAGGGGCCTCATCATTCATGGCAAAGGAACACATCAACGAAACACTCGACCTTGGCGTGACCGACCCCTCGAAAACCGCAGAAGCCCGCCAAGACCGGCATTTCGAGGGCAAGCTGGACTGGATCGTCTTCGGTTTCACCAGCCTTTTGGCCATCGCCTTCGTGCTCTGGGGCCTGTTCAACCAGGCCAGCCTGGCCAACAGCGCCTCAGGTGCACAATCCTGGGTCATTCTGAATTTCGGCTGGTTCTTCGTGCTCACCTCCACGCTGTTCGTGGTGTTCGTGCTGTGGCTGGCGGCCAGCCGCTATGGCCGGGTACCGCTGGGCCGTGATGGCGAACAGCCAGAATTTCGTACGGTGTCGTGGGTGGCAATGATGTTCAGCGCCGGCATGGGCATTGGCCTGATGTTCTTCGGCGTGGCCGAGCCCCTGTCGCACTACGTGTCACCACCGCCAGGTTCGGCCAGCGGGCAGACCAGCGAAGCGATGCAGGTGGCGATGGCCACGACACTGTTCCACTGGACCCTGCACCCTTGGGCGATGTACGCCATCGTCGGCCTGGTGATTGCCTATGGCACCTACCGCCGGGGCCGCTCACAGTTGATTTCTGCCGCGTTCCGGCCATTGATCGGCAAGCACGCCAACGGCCCGCTCGGCCGCCTGATCGACATGATGGCGATCTTCGCCACGCTGTTCGGTTCAGCCGCCTCGCTGGGCCTGGGTGCCCTGCAGATTGCCGGTGGCCTGGAGTACAACGGCTGGGTCGAAAGCCCCGGCAAGCTGTTCTACATCTCGATCATCACCCTGCTGACCGTTGCCTTTGTGTCCTCGGCGGTGTCGGGCATCGGCAAGGGCATCCAGTGGCTGTCCAACATCAACATGGTGCTGGCGCTGGTGCTGGCGGTGTTCGTGTTCATGGTCGGGCCGACCCTGCTGATGCTCAACCTGCTGCCGACCTCGCTCGGCATCTATATCAAGATGCTCCCGGAAATGATGGCCCGCACCAACGCCAGCGGCGGTGAACAGATGGACAGCTGGCTGGCCGGCTGGACCGTGTTCTACTGGGCCTGGTGGATATCCTGGACGCCATTCGTGGGTATGTTCATCGCCCGCATCAGCCGCGGCCGCACCATCCGCCAGTTCGTTACCGGGGTACTGCTGGTACCGAGCCTGGTCAGCCTGGTGTGGTTCACCGTGTTCGGCGGCGCCGCCATCGATGCACTGCGCGAAGGCGCGTTCCAGCTGGCCAACGGCGCGGTCAACAGCAACCATGCGCTGTACCAGTTGCTTGACAGCTACCCGCTGGCTTCGGCGACCTCGGTGCTGGTAATGGTGCTGGTGGGTATCTTCTTCGTCTCCGGTGCCGACGCGGCCTCGCTGGTGATGGGCACGCTGTCGGAACATGGCACCACCACGCCCTCCCGGCGCACGGTGATTTTCTGGGGCGCGCTGACCGGCACGGTGGCGGCGATCATGCTGGCGATCGGCGACCCGCGTGACCCCGGCAAGGCGCTGACCGGGCTGCAGAACCTGACCATCGTCGTGGCCCTGCCGTTCGTGGTGGTGATGGTGCTGCTGTGCCTGGCGCTGTACCGCGACCTGCGCAAGGACCCGATGATGCTGCGTCACCTGCGTGGCAACGAACTGATCGAAAAGGCCGTGCTGTACGGCGCCGTGAAACATGGCGAGGAGTTCTACATCGTGGTGCAGGAAAAGAAGGCTTCGCTGAAACCGGCGGCAGCAAGCGAAATGTCCGAAACCTGACCCTTGAGGCCTGCGCGGTCCCCTGCAGGACCGCGCAAGCTTTCACACGGGTTATTCGAACTCCAGGCTATACCCCACCCCATACACCGAGCGGATCGGGTCATGCGCCGGGGTAATCGCGGTCAACTTGCGCCGCAGGTTCTTCACATGGCTGTCCACCGTGCGGTCAGCCACCACCCGGTGGTCCTGGTAGATGTGGTTCATCAACTGGTCGCGCGACAGCACCTGCCCCGGGCGCACCGCCAGCGCCGCCAGCATGCGGAACTCCACGGGCGTGAGTTCCAGTGCCACACCCCGATAGCGTGCCTGGAACGCCCGAGCATCCAGCTCCAGGCCGAGGCTGCCAGGCTGCTCGCCACTGCGGCGCAGCACCGCCTTGACCCGCGCCACCAGCTCACGCGGCGAAAACGGCTTGCAGATATAGTCGTCCGCGCCCAGCTCCAGGCCCAGCAGGCGGTCGATCTCGTCGACACGGGCAGTCATCATGATCAACGGCACGCGGCTGAAACCGCGGAGCTCGCGGCAAATATCCAGGCCGTCACGGCCCGGCAGCATCAGATCGAGCAACACCAGCGCGTACTGGCCCTGGCGAATGGCCGGAATCACCGCCAGGCCGTCGGCCAGGTGCTCGACGCTATAGCCGCCCGCGCGCAGGTAATCGCCCACCAATGCCGCAAGCTTGGGCTCATCTTCCACCAGCAGAATCCGGCTCATGCCTGCTCTCCCGCGACCGGCAAGGTCAACGCCAGCAACAGCCCACCCATGGCCGAGGCTTTGGCCGTCAACCGGCCGCCATGCACCTCGGCGATACCACGGCAGATCGCCAGGCCCAGCCCGGTGCCGCCACTGGCGCGGTTACGCGAGCGCTCAGCCCGGTAAAAACGCTCGAACAGGCGCGCCAGCGAGGCGCTGTCCACGCCGGGGGCGGTATCTTCACACTGCACCAGCACCTGATCCCCTTCCTGGAGTGCCCGCAACACCGTGTGGCCACCGGCATCGGTGTAGCGGCGACTGTTCTCCAGCAAATTGTGCAACAACTGGCCCAGGCGTGCCTCGTCGCCCAGTACCCACAACGGTTCGCCGGGTATTTCCACACGCAGTTCCAGGCCACGCTCGGTGAAACCGGCCTGAAAGGCTTCGGCAACAACCGACAACAGCACGCACAGGTCGATGCGTTCACGGCGATAGGTGGGGCCACCCACCTCGGCCAGTGACAGCTCGAACAGGTCGTCGACCAGCTTGCTCAGGGCCCCCACTTCGCCTTGCAGCGAACGCAAAGCATTGCCATCGAGCGGGCGAATGCCGTCTTCCATGGCCTCCAGTTCGGCGCGCATCACCGCCAGCGGCGTGCGCAGTTCGTGGGAAATATCGGCCATGAAGTCGCGCCGCAGGCGCTCGTTGCTGGCCAGCGTGGCGGCCATGCGGTTGAAGTCCTCGGCCAACTGCCCGGCTTCGTCCGCCGAGCGCACCGGCAGCTGGATGGCGTAATCACCCGCCGCCAGGCGATGGGTGGCGCTGGCCACTTCCCGAATCGGCCGCAGCAAGGCGCGGCTCAACCACCAGGCGATCACCGCCGTGGCCAGCAGGCAGGCCAGGCCGATCAGCAGGCTTGAGCGCAGTTGGTTGAGCTGGAAGCGCTGGTCGCCAATGCTGGTCACCGACTGCAGCGGCGCCAGGGCCATCCAGCCGACCACCTGGCCCTGATGGCGAATGGGCCGCAGCAGCATGTCGGCGGGCGCCGCCTGGTAGCCAATGATCGGCTGGCGCTGGGCGTCGAGCAAGGCAAAGCGCACGAATGCCCCGGTCAGGTCCGAGACGGTCAGCTGGCTGGGGTCGAAGACCTTGTCTGGCTGGGCGTCGTCTGGGCGCAGCAGCTCGAACCACTGGTCCTTGTCGCGGCGGATGAAATCCCAGCTGCCATGGCGCGCATAGGCCTGCTCGACCCGCGGCACGATGCGCTCCATGCGTTCTTCCGCCTGCTGGTTGAGGTAGCCGAGAAAACCGTATTTCAGGCTCAGGTAGGCGGCAAACACCATGCCCAGCACGGCGAATGCGCACACCGCGAGCATGGCGAAGAAGAACTTGCGCGATAGGCTGACTTTCATGGCACCGCCGGCACATTGGAATGGCCCGTATTGAAGCGCGCAGGCCGGGGTGCCGCAAGGTATGCCGGGCAATCTCCTTGCTTTCTGCACATTGCCTGCACAATTGCCGCGCACGCTGGCGGCATCGAAACCCCTGGCTCGGAGCCTGCGATGCCTACGTTATTCCACTCCTTGATGTTCGCCCGTTCGCCGCTGGCGCGTGCCCTGCTGCTGGGGGCCGGTCTGCTGGTCATCGGCGGTTGCCGCGAGGCCGAAAGCCCTGCCGCGCAACCACCGCTGCAAGAGGTCGCGGTGTATGAAGTGACCAGCGCCGCCCAGGCCCTGACCACTACCCTGCCCGGCCGCGCCAGCGCCCACCTGATTGCCGAGATCCGTCCGCAAGTCGGCGGCATCATCCAGAAACGCCTGTTCAACGAAGGCGACAGGGTCAAGGCCGGCCAGGCGCTGTACCAGATCGACCCGCAAACCTACCAGGCAGCCCTGGCCCAGGCTGAAGCCACTGTCAGCTCCGCGCGTGCCACGCTCAAGGCTGCTCAGCTCAAGGCCAGACGCGATGCACAGCTGGTGAAGCTCGACGCCATCAGCGCCGAAGACAACGAAAGCGCACAGGCCGCCCTGCTAGAAGCCCGCGCCAGCCTGCAATCGGCCCAGGCTGCGCAGCGCACCGCGCGGATCAACCTCGACTACACCCGCATCAATGCGCCGATCGAAGGCCGCACCGGCACCTCGTCGGTCACCCCTGGCGCACTGGTCACCGCCGAACAGACCACGGCGCTGACCACCGTGCAGCAGCTGGACCCGATCTACGTCGATTTCACTCAGCCCAGCAGCACCCTGCTGCGCCTGAAACGCGAGCTGGCCGAGGGCAAGCTGGCACCGAGCCCACAGCAGGACGCCACGCGCATCAGCCTGGAACTGGAGGACGGCAGCACCTACGCCCATGCCGGCACCCTCACCTTCAACGGCGTGAGCGTGGATGAAAGCACTGGCAGCGTAACCTTTCGCGCCGTGGTGCCGAACCCCGACGGCCTGCTCATGCCCGGCATGTACCTGAAAGCCACGGTGCAAGAAGGCGTGCAGGCCGATGCGGTCCTGGTGCCGCAGCAGGGCGTGAGCCGCGATGAGCGTGGCGGCGCTACCGCACTGGTGGTGGTCGACGGCAAGGTGCAGCAACGCGAGCTGACCCTGGCCCGCGCCGTTGGCAACCGCTGGTGGGTCAGCCAGGGCCTGGCGCCGGGTGACCAGTTGATCGTACAGGGCCTGCAGAAGGTCCGCGTCGGCCAGCAAGTGCAGGTGCAAGTGCAGGACAGCAGCCTGACGGCCCGCAACGACAGCCAGCGAGGCGAATGACATGGCACGATTCTTCATTGACCGGCCGATCTTCGCCTGGGTCATCGCCATTCTGGTGATGCTCGGTGGCGGCCTGGCGATCTTCCAGCTGCCGCTCGCCCAGTACCCCAACATCGCTCCGCCACAGATCAGCCTTAAGGCCAGCTATACCGGTGCATCGGCCAAGACGATGGAAGATTCGGTAACCCAGGTGATCGAGCAACAGATGACCGGCCTCGACGGCCTCACCTACATGTCCTCCAGCAGCAGCTCGGCGGGCAGTGCCTCGATCACCCTCACCTTCGAGGCCGGCACCGACATCAACACCGCGCAAATGCTGGTGCAGACCAAGCTGGAGCAGGCCAAGGCGCGGCTGCCCGAAGCCGTGCAGCAGCAAGGCATCGAAATCCACAACTCGGCCAGCGACTTCCTGATCATCCTGTCGCTGGTGTCGGACAACCCGGACGTCAGCGCCACCGATATCAGCGACTTCATTTCCAGCACCTTGTACGACCAGATCAGCCGGGTCAGCGGCGTCGGGCAGGTAACCACGCTGGGGTCGAGCTACGCCATGCGCATCTGGCTCGACCCGGACAAGCTCAAGCAGTATGCGCTGATGCCGTCGGACGTGAGCAGTGCCCTGGAGGCGCAGAACGTCGACACCTCCGCAGGCCAGTTGGGTGCCCTGCCCGCGCGTGCCGGCCAGCAACTGAATGCCACCATCAACGCCCGCAGCAAACTGCAGACCGCTGCACAATTCCGCGAACTGGTGCTCAAGCACAACAGCGCCGGTGCCGTGGTGACCCTGGCCGACGTGGCCCGGGTAGAGTTGGGCAGTGAAAGCTATGACGTGGTCGCCGAACACAATGGGCGGCCCTCCGGCGGCCTGGCGGTAAGCCTGGCTACGGGCGCCAATGCCCTGGACGTATCCGAAGCGGTGCAGGCGAAGCTGGCCGAGCTTGAGCAGTTCTTCCCCGGCAAGCTGCAATTGCGTAGCGAGGTGGCCTACAACACCGCGCCGTTCGTGAAGATTTCCATCGAGGAAGTGGTCAAGACCCTGTTCGAGGCCATCGCTTTGGTAGTGCTGATCATGTACTTGTTCATGCAGAACCTGCGCGCCACGCTGATCCCCGCCATCGCCGTGCCGGTGGTGCTGCTGGGTACCTTCGGCGTACTGGCCATCCTTGGCTACTCGATCAACACCCTGACCATGTTCGGTATGGTGCTGGCCATCGGCCTGCTGGTCGACGATGCCATCGTGGTGGTGGAGAACGTCGAGCGCATCATGGCGGAAAAAGGCCTGTCGCCGCGCGAAGCAACGCGCCAGTCGATGAGCGAGATCAGCGCCGCATTGGTCGGCATTGCCGTGGTGCTGTCGGCCGTGTTCGTGCCAATGGCGTTCTTCGGCGGCTCAACCGGGGTGATCTACCGGCAGTTCTCGGTCACCCTGGTGGCAGCCATGGCGCTGTCGGTGCTGGTGGCCATGACCCTGACCCCGGCCTTGTGCGCCACCCTGCTCAAGCCAGTAACCGCCCACGGCGAGCCGCGCCAGGGCTTTTTCGGCTGGTTCAACCGCACCTTCGAGCGCAATGCCCTGCGCTACCAGCAGGGGGTTGCCAAGGTGCTGGCGCGGCCGCTGCGGGGCCTGATGGTCTACGCCTTGGTGCTCGGTGGCGTGGTGCTGATGTTGCAGAAGCTGCCCACCGCGTTCCTGCCCGAGGAAGACCAAGGCATGCTGATGATGCAGATGACCCTGCCTGTGGGCGGCACCGACCAGCGGCTGCAGGAAGTCAGCCGCCAGGTGCAGGACTACATGCTGCAGCAACCTGAAGTGGCTTCACTGCTGACCGTGCGCGGCCTGGGTAATGGCGGCAACGCACAGAACTCCGGGCGTGGCTTCATCAAGCTGAAGGACTGGAGCGAACGCCAGGGCGAACAGCACAGTGCTGCCGCCGTGGCGCAGCGGGCCAACAGGGCGCTGTCGAAGATCCTCGACGCCAATGTCTTCGTCATCGCCCCGCCGGCCATCCAGGGCCTGGGCCAGAGTGCCGGCTTCGACGTGCAACTGCAGGACCTGGCCGGCCTCGGCCACGCCGAGCTGCTCAAGGCGCGTGACCAGTTCATCGCCTTGGCTGCCAAGGACCCCCGCCTGGCCAATGTGCGCGCCCAGGGCCTGGAAGACACGCCGCAACTGAACGTCAGCATCGATGACCGCAAGGCCGGCGCCATGGGTGTGGCGGCCAGCGACATCAACGACACCCTGAGCACGGTCATGGGTGGCAGCTACGTCAACGACTTCGTTGATGCCGGCCGGGTGAAAAAAGTCTACCTGCAGGGCGAAGCCGACAAGCGCATGCTGGCCGAAGACATCGGTGCCTGGTACGTGCGCAACGACAGCGATGCCATGGTGCCGCTGTCGGCGTTCACCCGCACCTCGTGGAGCACGGCTTCGCCGCTGCTGGAGCGCTTCAATGGCTTTGGTTCGTACGAACTGGTTGGCGAGCCGGCCCCGGGCGTCAGCTCTGGCGACGCCATGGCGGCAGTCGGAGAGATCATGGCACAGCTGCCTGAAGGTATCGGCTATGCCTGGGCCGGCCAGTCATACCAGGAACGCCTGGCCGGCAACCAGGCCCCGCTGCTGTATGCGATTTCGATCCTGTTCGTGTTCCTGTGCCTGGCGGCATTGTACGAAAGCTGGTCGGTGCCGTTCGCGGTGATGCTGGTGGTGCCAGTGGGCATCCTAGGCGCGGTGTTGCTGACCGGGGTGCGCGGGCTGGCTAATGACGTGTACTTCCAGGTCGGGCTACTGACCACGGTGGGCCTGGCGGCGAAGAACGCGATCCTGATCGTGGAGTTCGCCAAGGAACGCTACGAGCGTGGCCAGGACCTGTTGACCGCCACCCTGGAAGCCGTGCGTGTTCGCCTGCGACCGGTGCTGATGACCTCGCTGGCGTTCATCCTTGGCGTGTTGCCACTGGCCCTGAGCAGCGGCGCCGGGGCCGGCGGGCGCCAGGCCATCGGTACCGGCGTACTCGGTGGCATGCTCGCCGCCACCTTGCTCGGCCTGTTCTTCATCCCCTTGTTTTATGTGCAGGTGCAGCGCCTGGCCACACGCAGCAACGCCCCACGCCGCAACGTTGTCGCAGGAGAAGCCTGATGCGCATGCCCCCTCTGTTGATGTTGGTGCTGGCCCTTGGCGGCTGCGTCAACCTGGCCCCTGACTACCAGCGCCCGGCGGCGCCCGTGGCCGAGCAGTGGCCAACCCCCACCGCCAGTAGCAGCACCAGTGCCGAGATCGGCTGGCAGTCGTTGTTCGTCGATACGCGCCTGCGCGACACCGTCGCCCTGGCCTTGGCCAACAACCGCGACCTGCGGGTAGCGGCGCTCAATGTCGAGTACCAGCGCGCGCAGTATCGCATCCAGCGGGCGGCCCTATTCCCGGCGGTGTCCGCTACCGCTGACGGCACCCGCCAGCGTAGCGTCAGTAATGGCAGCAACGCGGTCAGCAGCCAGTACAGCGTTGGCCTGGGGGTGAGCAGTTACGAGCTGGACCTATTCGGCCGCCTGGGCAATCTCAAGGACGCCGCGCTGGAGGACTACCTGGCGCTGGAACAGACCCGGCGCAGTACGCGGATCAGCCTGGTGGCGGAAGTCGCCAGCGCCTGGATGACCTTGGCCGCCGACCAGCAGTTGCTGGCGCTGGCCCGCGAGACCTATGCCAGCCAGCAGAAGACCCTCGATCTGGTGCAGCAGAGCCACGCGCTGGGTGGCGAGTCCGGCCTCAGCCTGGCACAGGCATTGAGTACCGTGGAGTCGGCGCGGGCGGACGTCGCCAACTACCAAAGCCTGGTTGAACAGGACCGCAATGCCCTGGAACTGCTGGCAGGGTGCCGCGTGGATGACACGCTGTTGCCCCGGGGTGCCCGCCTCGATGCAGCGCTGCTGGTCGGCGTACCGGCGGGCCTGCCTTCGAGCCTGCTGCAACAGCGCCCGGACGTGCTGGCCGCCGAGCACACATTGAAGGCAGCCAATGCTGACATTGGCGCGGCGCGAGCGGCGTTCTTCCCCAGCGTCACCCTGACCGCCAGCGGTGGTACTGCCAGCAGCGAGCTGTCGGGGTTGTTCGCTGGCGGCAGCCGTGCCTGGAGCTTTGCGCCGTCGATCAATCTGCCGATCTTCAATGCCGGCAGCAACAGTGCAGCGCTGGATGCGGCCAAGGTCAGCCGGGATATCGAGCTTGCCACTTATGAAAAGACCTTGCAGACCGCGTTCAGTGAGGTGGCGGATGCCTTGGCCGTGCGCGGGCATGTCAATGAACGGCTGGACGCCCAGCGCAGCCTGACCAGCGCTACCGAGAAGAGCTACGACCTGTCGCTGGCGCTGTACAAACAAGGGTCGGAAAGTTTTCTGGAGGTGCTGGATGCGCAGCGTTCATTGTATTCGGCACAGCAGACGCTGATCAGCCTGGAACTGGTCGAACAACAGAACCGGGTGACTTTGTACAAGGTATTGGGGGGTGGCTGGCAGGGTTGAGCGAAAACCTGCCAGAGCCGCGAGCTGGAGTAGCGTAGGCGCATCATTGGCGCCTGCGTCAGCCCGCCAGCGCCGCCTGGATAGCAGCCACATCAATCTTGCCCATCTGCAGCATGGCGTCGAACGCGCGCTTGGCCGCCGCAGGGTCGGGGTGGGCGAAGGCCTCGATGAGGACCCGCGGCGTGATCTGCCACGAAATCCCCCACCTGTCCTTGCACCAGCCGCACACGCTGGCCTCGCCACCGTTGTTGACGATGGCATCCCACAAGCGGTCGGTCTCGGCCTGATCCTCGGTACACACCTGGAACGAAAACGCTTCGCAGTGGCTGAACGCCTTGCCGCCATTGAGCCCTATGCAGGGAATCCCCATTACGGTGAACGCCACGGTAATCACATCACCTTGCTTGCCCGAGGGGTAGTCACCCGGTGCCTTGTGCACCGCACCCACCTGGCTATCGGGGAAAACGCTGGCGTAGAAATGTGCCGCTTGCTCTGCGTCGTGGTCATACCAGAGGCAGATGGTGTTCTTGGCAGTCATGGCCCTGCTCCATGAACGTGTATGAGCGTTTGAGTCTAGCCCTGCCATTGGCCATAGGGGCTTACGGCCATCCGGTATTGCGGGATACCCAGGGGGCTATAGGGCGGGTGCTGCAACATTCTGCAGACATTTCCGACCTCCGGTGATGAACCTGCTGACAAAAATACGGTCTTTCGCTGACGGTCAACCCACCGACCGGTTCACCGGCCCAGTCACCGGGCCTACTTTTGTCCTGTTTCAGCGAAGACCCAACATGCCCGATTCCCGCCCAACTGCCTCCGCCCTCACTGCACTGCGCGGCGGCCTGATCGCCACACTCGTGGCCCTGGCCGCACCGGTACACGCCGAAGAGCCTGCCAGCGATGCACGCTGGGTCAGCGATAGCCTGAGCACTTACGTGCGCAGCGGCCCGACCGACGGCCACCGCATCGTCGGCACGCTCAAGTCCGGCCAGAAGCTCACCTTGATCGGCAGCCAGGGCAACTACAGCCAGGTACGCGGGCAGAATGGCGACGTGGTATGGATCCTCAGCAATGACTTGCAGGCGGTGCCTGGGCAGAACGAGCGGCTGCCGGAGCTCGAAGCCAAGGTCGCGGAACTCACCGGACAGTTGAATACCATCGACGACAGCTGGAAGCGCCGCGTGCAAGGCACGCAGGAAACGCTCGACTCGCGCAAACAGCTGATCGACGAACTGGAGACACGCAACAAAGCCCTGAACGAGCAGCTCGACCAAAGCCAGTCGGCGTTGCGCGATACCCAGGCGCGCCTGGGGGACGAGAACAAGCAGGTGATGATGCGCTACATGGTCTATGGCGGCAGCATCGCCGGCGCGGGCTTGCTCGCGGGGCTGATCCTGCCGGCGCTCACCCGCGGGCGCAAAAAGAACGATCGCTGGTTCTGAGCCACCGGCTTGCGTAAACCTGCCGGGGGCGATGCAGAGCGGGCCTTAGAACTTCGCCAGCTCTTCCCGGCAGAACTCCACGAACAACTGCGCTGGTTTGGTCAACTGCACCCGCTTCAACCACGCAGCGGCCAGCCCCGACAGCGCTACCGGTTCGGTGATATCCAGCATGACCAGGCGTTGGCCGTCGTAGGTGTATTCCGAATGCGGGCGAGTCACCAGCAGCGAAAACCCGAAGCCTTGCCCCACCATGCCACGCACCATCTCGATCGAGGGTGAGCTGAAGACAATGTTCGGTGTCAGCCCTAATTCGTTGAACAAGCTGACGAAGTAGGTGCGACTGGGAGCAACGTCCAGCAGGATCATCGGCTCGGGGCACAGGTCGCGCAGCGATACCTGGGCCTGGCCGGCAAAACGGTGGTGCTCCGGCAGCAGCACGTAGGGTTTCTGCGGCGGCATCAAGGGCTCGGCCTCGATGGTGCCGTCCAGGTCGTGGTCATAGAGAAATGCCAGGTCGAATGTGCCGGCGGTCAGGCCCTGGATCAAGTCCTGCTGTTCACCGTCGCGCAGGCGAATGTCCACGCCTGGGTAGCGCTGGCGAAAGCCGGCGATCAGGCGCGGCAGGTACAGCGGGGCCACGGTTTCGAAACAGCCAATGTCGATTTGCCCGGCGACGGTATCGTTGTCGGCCAGGGCGTTCTGTTCGAACTCATGGGCCATCTGCAACAGGGACTTGGTCTTGGCATAGAAACGTTTGCCGCTGGGCGTCAATGACACGCCCTGGGCGTGGTGGCGGATGAACAGCTGTACACCGAAACTTTCCTCCAGGCTTTTGATGGCCGTGGAAATGGACGGCTGAGCGATGTACAGCTGGCGTGACGCTTCGGCCACACTACCCGCTTCCACGGTGGTGACGAAGTACTTCAGTTGTCGCAAGGTATAGGCAGCCACAGGGGACCTCTCCGACGCTGGTCTGGGCAGACTGGGATCATGCCTCACACTGTACCCCCGACTCGCGGTGGGTGGGCGCTGGGAGCTGAAGGATTTACCTATGCCTTGAGCAGGTTTTTTGTAAGGGCCGGGTTGCCCCGGCCCAGTGCATCACTCAAACCCGGGGTTCGCCCGAATGCAGTCGTCCCCAATCTGCTTGTACCCCGACTCACAGGGCATTCCGACAACCGGAGCCGCACCGCGCTTGCGTCGGGACAGCGTTGCAGACGGCGCGGTGGTTTCCGCTTGATCCTCATCATGGGCGTCCGGCAGGTCTTTCATCGATTCTTCTTGCATGCATTTCACTCCTTGGTGGGTTGGTAACGCCAGGCCAACGATAGGACGCGCCTCTGCTGCCACCCAGCTGGAAACAAGCCCAAGGAGCGATGCAGCCACTGGTCAAAAACGCCTGAACGTCTTTACTGAGAGTCATCGGCCCCAGGTAAACGGTGTGCGCTTATGAAGATTGTGGTCACCAGCATCCTCGTCGACGACCAGGCCAAGGCCCTGGCTTTCTACCACTACGTACTCGGTTTCGAGCCCAAACATGACATCCCGATGGGCCGGCATCGCTGGCTGACACTGACCTCGCCCAACGACCCCAATGGGGTCGAACTGCTGCTCGAACCCGACGCGCACCCGGCGGCCAAGGTATACAAGGCCGCGCTCAAACAGGATGGCATCCCCGCCAGCTCGTTCGGCGTGCGTAACATCGAGGCCGAATACACCCGGCTGTGCGCTGCGGGCGTGCAGTTCACCCAGCCGCCTACCCGTATGGGGCCGGTCACCGTAGCGGTGTTCGACGACACGTGCGGCAACCTGATCCAGATTGCCCAGAAGCACTGAACGCCCATTGTCCCTCCCCCAATGCGCACCAATAAGGAAAACAGATGCGCCACGAATTCAGCGAAGTGCTCAACGACCTGGTCGACTACTTTCTGCTCGGCGATATCCAGTTGCTCGAGCGCTTCAAGCAAGACCATCAACTGCCCGACGACCTGGCTCATGCGTTCACCCACGGTGACAGCGGCGACCAGGCGGTGCGCGAAGGCGTCGTGCTACCGCTGGCCGGTGTCGACAACCTGCCCTACCGCATCCTGTTCACCCTCGACAACCACACCCCGGCCTTGCGCGAGGCCGGCAGCCGCCTGAAACACCGGCGCAACGGTTATGTACTGCGGGTCGAGCACGGTGCCCTGATGCTGTACACCTGGCGCATCCTGCAGCATTTCACGCCCAAGACCCTGGGCGACCTGATGGCGCGTTACCAGGTGCCGGGGCGGCCGATCATCGAACTGGAAAATGGCTGGTACGACGTCGAGGTGCTGGCGGGAGCAGTGGTGCGCGACGGGTTGTACGAGCCGGCGTTCGAGTTCGTGCTGAAGAAGCGCTGGAGCCGCGGTGAGGCGACCGCTGTGGACACCGGGTATGCGTTCGGGCTGCGCGGTTACTTTGATTGATGGGTTGCCTGTACCGGCCTCTTCGCGGGCAAGCTTGTCCCGCGAACGCGGGCGCAGCCCATGCCATGCACCCTGTTGGATGCTTCGCGGGACAAGCCCGCTCCCACAGGTACCCCGCAGGCTTGAGGCTGATGCAGTACCTGGGGAAGAACTGGCTTGCTCAATTTCCCCCGCGAACATGGGCGAAGCCCGTGCCATCCACCATGCTGGATTCTTCGCGGGCCCGCTCCCACAGGTACAGCACAGGCCTCTAAAGCTTTGCAGTCCAGGGACTGCACAGGCCTCGAAACCAGTGCAGTTCCTGTGGGAGCGGGCTTGCCCGCGAAGGGGCCAGCACAGGCAAGCTCACCTTCAGGTGTGAGTGATGTCCCGGTCCTTGGTTTCCGGCAGGAAGAAGATCCCCAGCACCGCCGTCATCACGGCAATCACGATCGGGTACCACAACCCGTAATAGATATCCCCGGTCGCGGCCACCATGGCAAATGCCACGGTCGGCAGAAAGCCGCCGAACCAGCCGTTGCCGATGTGGTAAGGCAGCGACATCGAGGTGTAGCGGATGCGCGCCGGGAACAGTTCCACCAGCCATGCGGCGATCGGCCCGTAGACCATGGTCACGTAGATGACCAGGATGGTCAGCAGCAACAGTACCATCGGGTAGTGGATCTTCGCCGGGTCGGCTTTTTCCGGGTAGCCCGCCTCTTTCAATGCCCCACTCAAGGTTGCGGTAAACGCGTCGCTCTGCCCCTTGAAGTCCGCCGCCGCCAGGCTGCTGCCCTCAAAGCTCGGCAACACCCGTTCGCCAATGCGGATCTGTGCCACGCTGCCGGGCGCCGCCGCTTCATTGGTATACGGAATGGCGCGCTTGGCCAGCAGGCTCTTGGCGATGTCGCAGGAACTGGTGAATTTGGCCTTGCCTACCGGGTCGAACTGGAATGCGCATTGGCCTGGGTCGGCCACCACCACCACCGGGTTCTGCTCCTGGGCAACGAATACATCCGGGTTGCCGTATTCGGTCAGCGCCTTGAAGATCGGGAAGTAGGTCAGCGCGGCGATGATGCAGCCGGCCATGATGATCTTCTTGCGGCCGATGCGGTCAGACAGGCTGCCGAAGAAAATGAAGAAAGGTGTGCCGATCAACAGCGACCCGGCAATCAGCAGGTTGGCGGTTTGCGGTTCGATCTTGAGCATCTGCAACAGGAAGAACAACGCATAGAACTGCCCGGTGTACCACACCACGGCCTGGCCGGCGGTACCACCGAGCAGCGACATGATGACCACCTTGAGGTTGTCCCAGCGGGCGAACGATTCGGTCAGTGGCGCCTTGGATGCCTTGCCCTCGGCCTTCATCTTCATGAACACCGGCGACTCGTTGAGCTGCATGCGGATGTACACCGAAATCACCAGCAGCAGGATCGACAGCAGGAACGGTATCCGCCAGCCCCAGGCCTCGAACACCTCCGTCCCCATGGCCGTACGACAGGCCATGATCACCAGCAGTGACAGGAATAGCCCCAGGGTGGCGGTGGTCTGGATCCAGGCGGTGAAAAAGCCGCGTCGGCCCTTGGGCGCATGCTCGGCCACATAGGTGGCAGCACCCCCATACTCGCCGCCCAGCGCCAGCCCCTGCAGCAAGCGCAAGGTGACCAGGATGATCGGCGCGGCCACGCCGATGGTGGCGTAGCCCGGTAGCAGGCCCACCACCGCAGTGGACAGGCCCATGATGACAATGGTGATGAGGAAGGTGTACTTGCGCCCGATCATGTCGCCCAGGCGGCCGAACACGATGGCGCCGAACGGGCGCACGGCAAAGCCTGCGGCAAAGGCCAGCAAGGCGAAGATGAACGAGGTGGTTTCATTCACCCCGGCGAAGAAGTGCTTGGCGATGATCGCCGCCAGGGAGCCGTACAGGTAGAAGTCGTACCATTCGAATACCGTGCCCAGGGACGAGGCGAAGATGACCTTGCGCTCCTCCTTGGTGATACCGCGTTGGGGCGCGCTACTGCCCGTGGATGCGCTGTCGAGAACCGCCATGGGTTGCCTCCGTCATGTCATCATGCAGGCCGGAGCACCTCATACCCATTTCACCGTCGCACCCAGGCCCTAGGGCTTGCTTTGGTTGCGCGAAGCACGACGAGGCTGGCCGCCTCGGATCGCAGCAAGGTATCTGAAGCATAATCGGCTTTGGCGGGATATCCACCCCGCCTGGCCAGGCACAGGAGCGCGGCATGAGCGACAAGCAGGGCTGGCGGACGATCACTGCCTGTTACTGGCTACGCTGGGCAAACCCGACAGCCACGTGCATTACGCGCATCAGGTACTGATCAGCCTCGGCGAGGATGTCGAGGGGCCTTTCAGCTCGACCTGGTTGCCATCCGGGTCATAGCAGTACAGCGACAACCCCTCGCCTTCGGCACCATAGCGTTCTTCCGCGGGTTCCACCTTAACCCCCGCAGCCTGCAGGTAGGCGGTCAACGCCGCTTCATCGAAGGGGTCTATGCGCAAGCAAAAATGATGCAGGTTGCGCCCTTGCGCACCAGGAGCGGCACCACCTGGCTGCCCCAGCGGGCCGTCCAGGGTCACCAGGTCGATCATTGCCGTCCCCGTGGCGAGGTGGATCATCCCCAGGTCGTCCCGTACCCGGCTGACGCTGCAGCCAAGCAGTTCGGTGTAAAAGGCCACGCTGCGTGGCAAGTCGCTGACCCGCAAAACAAGGTGGTCGATGTGCTTGATGACGAAAGGTCGCATGCCGGGCTCCTTGTGGCTTTGCGCTAGAACAGTAGCCACCATAGCCCAGCTGATCCCGGCATGACCATCATCAGCTACTCGTTGACCAGCCGTTGCAACACCCCTGCTTCGTGACGCGCGAGGATACGCAGCAGCTGGTCGACCAGTGCGCGGTCTGGCGCCTCCAGGTGGAAGTGATGCCCGCCCGGGTGCCACGAAACTTTCGCCTGGCCGGGCAGCGCCGCCTGGCGCCGGCTGAAGGCTTCGCCGGCAAATGCGCCCTGGCGGCCGAACATCAGGTATAACGGGCAGCGGATCTGGCTGAGCAGGTCGCACGCTTCGCGCTCGGTCAGCGGCATGGGCTCGGGCAGCACCAGGCGCGGGTCGTGACGCCAGCAGTAACCATCCCCCAGCTGCAGCAAGTCACGCAGCGCCAGTACACGTGCGGCACTTTCCGACAGCTCGGTGTCGAGGCGCTCACGCCGTTGCTCCAGCGCTGTTTCCAGGTCATCGAAACGGCCAGCATCCGGCCTGCCAAAGCCCTGCAACTGGCTGCGCTGGACCATGCGTTTCAGGCGGTAAGCACGGGCCAGGTGCTGCACTCGGTCATCGTCGGCAACCGTGAACGGTGCGCCCATGCCGTCAAGGAAGGTCATGCTGGCGATCCCGCTGGTCATGGCTGCCAGCAACGACGCCACACCAGTGCCCATGCCATGCGCCAGCACATGGAATTGCGCCAGCCCCAGGCTCTCGGTCACGGCCAGCATGTCCTCGGCATGCTCCCACAGGTAATAGCCACTGTCATGCCGGCGGTGGTCGGAACGGCCATGGCCAATCAGGTCTGGGGCGATGACGAAACAACCGTCCAGCAATGGCCCCAAGCGCTCGAATGAAGCAGCGTTGTCCAGCCAGCCGTGCAATGCCAGGACCGGGATACCGTCCTCCGGCCCCCAGGTGCGCACGGCGATCTCGATGCCATCGAAGTCCAACAGGTGGTCCTTGGGACTGTGCAGCGAACGCATGAAGTGTCTCCTTGTCCAGGGGGCTGTTCCATGGCCAGCCCGGCTTGCAGTAACCCACCCTCGCGCACAACGCCGTTGCGCATAAGCCCCTGACCGACACCTGCATGCAAACAACCGACATCCAACAATTATCTACCCCAGCGGCGTACCCCTGGCTGGGTCTACTACGGCCTTCCTGAACCAACGGGCAACGCCAATGACCACCTCGACACCTTTGCACCAGGCCCAGATCGTGCGCAGCTTGCCAGGCTGGAGCCAAGGCCTGCACCCAGACCATACCGAAGCGCTTCTGGACGCCGTCCGCAGGGCCTACATTGACCCGGAGGGGAACACCTACTCCTGGTACGCCACTGCCCTGACCGAAGAGCGCCAACGGCTGCAAGCACTGTACACGCAGCGCGACCGCTATCATGCCCAGCTGAGCGAAGCACTGGCTGGCTTCAAAGGCATCACCGACTTCTGCAAACCGCTGCTGGAACAGCGCCTGGGCCTGAGCACCCCGGTCGACAAGGCACAATATGTGTTCCAGCCCGCAGAGCAGATCAGCAACCCATGGCAACCGCCTCCCGACCTGGAGGTACCGCTGCCGGTACCTGGGCAGCACGATGTCACCACACGCCCAGTGGACAACCCGCAATACCGCAGCCTGCTCGAAGCTGCGCTGCACAATTTCGACATCATTGATGACACAGGCCCATATGACCGGCTGGTTCAGGGTGTGCACGACACCACGGAGCTGCCACACCTGACCCCGGTCAACTTTGTGCGCATCTGCCGGCAGCTGGACCTCGGGCAGCAGTATCAGGAGCACATACAGTCGATTTACCAAGGCCCACGCCAGCAGGATATCCAGCGCTTGTCCATTGCCTTGAGCCAGCAAACCTTGCTGGTCGAGGCGCAAATCGCCTGGATGAAGGGCTTGTTGAGCAGTTCCGGTCGTGACGCACTGACACAACTGTGCACCCCCGCAGTTCAGCCACGCTACGCAGGCGAAGCGCTTCAAGTCTGGCGGTTGAGCCTGTTCGCTACCGCTATCCACGAGGTGTTACTGATCGGGCCGGACCGCGACGACCAGCTGAACCCCTGCATCGTGTTCATCCCGGGCCACCCCGAGCACCCGATACGCGAGTACGGCTCGGCGAAAGCGGCCCGCGACTTCATGGCCAGCCGCCTGCTCAAGCGTGAATTCCGCCAATCGATCATTGGTTTCACCGCTAAGCATGACCAGGCCGCATTGGCGCGTCGGCTCGATGCTGCGTTGTTTGAACTACTTGACGATGGGGGCCGCAGGCCTCGCAAAGAGCCCAAACTGGGCTTTGCCCGCCACCCACTGCAGCGCGGGGCCGTCTGGTCGCTGCTTTACCAAAACCAACTACAGCGCCTTGAAGCGGATGCCAGGGCTGTAGCCGTGCCCACCGCCGATGCCAATGCCAAGGCACTGCAGGAGCGTATTCAATACTGGCTGGACCTTGGCATGAGTGTCCTCAACGTTGCCGCATTCTGCGTGCCGGCGTTGAACACGGTCATGCTTGGGGTATTTGCCTACGACATCGTCAAGTCGGTGTTCACGGGCGTAGAAGCCTGGGCCGAAGGCGATACTGCCCAGGCGCTGGAACAGCTGAAATCCCTGGCGATCAATGCCACTGTCATCGCTGGCTTCGCGGTCGGCGCGCGAGCGGTCAAGGCATCCGGGTTCGTCGATGCGCTGCAATCGGTATGGCATGAAGGTCGCGAAGTATTGTGGCATGCCGAAATGGCGGAATACGCCAGCACGGTCAAGCGCCCGGCGCACATCGAGACCGATGACATGGGGCTGTATCGCACGGCAGGCAAGCAGTACCTGGAGCTGGACGGTACCAGCTACGAAGTCTTCCAGGACGCCGACAACCAATGGCGCATTCGTCACCCCGCCAAGCCCGAGGCCTATGCGCCAAAGCTTCAACACCAAGGTGAGGGGCGCTGGAAGCTTGACCACGAGCACCCCTTGGAATGGGACGCCCCGCAAGCGTTACGACGCTTGGGGAAGGTAGCTGCCGGACTGGACGATGCAGCGCTGGAGACCGCCCTGCGCTGTTGCGGTGAAAACGGCGATGTTCTGCGCCACACCCACTCCAGCGGGCAGAAGGCGCCCTCCTTGCTGGTTGACACGATGTTGCGCATCCGGGCGGACAACGAAGCCCAGCTGATTATCGACAGCGTGCGCGAAGGTCGGTCACTGGCGGCTCATAAAAATTATGCGCTACCCGGATTGTTATCACTGCCGGGGTGGCCGGCTGACTGCATCCTTAAAGTATTCAACGGCCCGGAGCCCTGGGGCGACGCCCTCTACTATGGCGAGCGAGAAGGCCTGGGTAAGGTCGAAATCGAAATCACCCGGACAGACCTGGAAAACGGGCATCTCAGCCAGACCGTACTGGCGCAGATGAATGACCAGGCCATTCGCGCGCTGGTCGGTGATATCGAACCAGCACAGCGCGCCGCAACGCTGGATAGCACGTTGGCGCGAAGCCTTGAGACCCAGCGCGAAGCACTGTTTCAAAGCCTTTTGCACAGCCATGACCCAGTGCCGGGCACAGAGGCGCAAACACTCGGGCGCCAGTTTCCCGGGTTACCGAAACTGGCGCTGGAAGCGATCGAGGCACGGGTCAGCAGCAAAGAGCGCAAACAACTTGCAGCCGGCAGGGTCCCGTTGCGTGTGGCTGAGGAAGCACGTGCCTTGCAGGCCCAGGCTCGGCTCAACCGCGCCCTGCTCGGGCTCGCTCGGCCGACCCTGGCGACCCCCGACAGCCAGCTGCTCGACCAGGTTTTGCAAGCCGAATACCCTCGCGCCAGTGCGGAAAAACGCTTGGCGGCTGCCTTGGCCAATCGTCAGGGATGTGCAGCACGGCTTGGCCAGCAACCGATCAAACCCGGGTTCCGCTCGCCCCTGCGCCTTGCCGACGGTCGAGTCGGGTATCCACTGAGCGGTCGTGGCCTGACGGGTGCAGCCAGGCGGCTCAGTGTGCTCTACCCTGGCTTGGATATCGATGAAGTTCATGCGCTCAGAGCCCGCCTGGCTCAGGCAGGTGACCTGGGCACGCAGATCAAGCGCCTGGAGGCGGACCTGCGTTTACTCAAGACCGAACTGCAAGCCTGGGCCAGCGGCCCGGAGGCCTTTGACCGCAGCCTTTTCCAGAACCGGCTGATTGAAGCGTGGCAACAATCGCAAAGTGCAATCAGCACGCTCGAGCTGACTGGCATGCAGGTGAGCCGGCTGCCCGAGTTGACGGTCACCCTGCCGCATATCACAACGCTCAAGATGAATTGGCTTGACCTGGAGCGCATCGAGCCAAGCTTTCTTGCCTGCTTCCCGAATGTCGAAACCCTGGAAATCATCAACAACCCGCGGATTGACCAGGCTTCGCTATTCGAGGCCGTACAGGCGCTTGGCCCAAGGTCGCGGCTTCGCTGCCTGCGGCTGCAGGGTAATAACCTGCAGCTCGACGATGCGCGCTTGAGGGCACTCGCCAGCCTGCCTCTGGATGAACTGGACCTCAGTGGCAACCGCATCACACTGACCCCTGACCTGGCCAGCACGTTCACAACCGTCATCCACCCTCACACACTGCGAATGGCCGGCAACCCCTTGGGCCAAGCCCCCAACGTGACCTTCATGGCTCGTCTGCGAGTGCTCGACCTCAGCCATTGCGAATTGACCACATGGCCAGAGGGCCTGACCGCGTTGATGCAGCAGCCGCAGTACCAGTTGCGCACACTCGAACTGTCATTCAACAGGATTCGCACCCTGCCGAACCTGGATCAGGTATTGCGCAGCCCCTTCGCCCGGGACGTCGCGGCCCAGGTGCCCGAACGTCGGTGGTTGCACAACCGCAATACGCTGGAGGCTACAACCAGAGACCGCTTGCGTGCCAGTCGCGTAAATGTCGCCGAGGCATCGTCTGCACCATCAGCAGAGCTGGGGTTCTTCCAGGTGGGAGCCGACGACGCTCAGTTGAGGCTTTGGGATGAATTGTTCGACCAGGGCGACAACCGCTACCTGCTCGGCGCGCTCGAAAGGCTGGCGGACTCGGCAGAGGCACGCAACCATCCCAAAGGGGTACGCCAACGGGTCTGGGCGTTGTTGAGCGAGGCCAGCCAGAACACTTCCCTGCGCGAGCACCTGGAGTACGTAGCGCAGCATTTCCCGGCCACCTGCGGCGATGCAGGTACCGACGCATTCAGCGAGCTGGAAATCCAGGTCATCGTGCACAAGACCAGCCTGCAGTCCACCAACCCGGCCAAACAGCTGTTGGCGTTGCAACGCAAATTGTTCCGGCGCGACACCGTCAACACGCTGGCTGAACGCATCAATGCAAGACGAAGCGAGCGTCAAGCAGCACTGCAGCACGACGTGGACGATGATAGTTTGCCCGCCCTTGACCCGCTGGACGAGCCCGAGGCCTTCCCGGACACTGAACTGCGCACTGGCCTGGTCGACGAAATTGAAGTGCGCCTGGCGTTGCGCCAGTCATTGGCCACCGAGCTGGACTTCCCCGAACCCAGCCGCGGCATGCGTTACCGGGCAACCGCCAATGTCAGCCAGCAGATCATCGACAACGTAGCGGCCGAGGTACGCCGACTCACCCCGGCTGAACAGGCCAGCAACGCATGGCTACTGCGCCAGTCGAGCTGGACCGGCTTCCTTAAACAGCAGAACCTCAAGGCATTCAACGCCATCACCGAGTTCTGGCGCCCGGGGTTGGACTACCTGGACTGGTGCAACGATGACCAAGCCAAAGCCGTAACCCAGCTACCTGCTTCGATCGTGAAAAGCCTGACCACGGTGCTGCGTGCCTCCCCCGTGGAAGCCGGCAAAGTGCAGCGAATCCCGATCAATGACCAGACCTACATCGATGGCATGTTGGCGTTGCGAGCGGAACAAGCGCTGAGTGAGGAAGGGCTTCTGCTCAGCCTCACTCGCGAAGTAGAGACGCTAGGCAGCTGACCGGCTTCACTGGCCGCGCAGGTCTTCGAAGAAGCCCTGCCGGCCATCCACCTGGGCCGAGGCCCGAGGCACAGCAGCAGCCTCGCCGTTGGCCGCCTCCACATGCCAGTAGCAATGCCTGACCGCGCGCGTCACCGCCACATAAGCCAGGCGCTGCACCTCCTCCTTCTGCGCGGTATCGAACGGCTGGGCATCGCCAGCCTTGCCCAGCCCGGCCTGGCGATACACCTGGTTCTTGTAGGGCGAACAGGTCAGATACTGGCAGTCGCCCAGCATGAACACCGCATCGGCCTGCAAACCCTTGGCGCTGTGGTAGGTCAACTGGCGCAACCTGCGCTGCTCAGCCGGCAAACCCGCCTCGGCGTGCAGCACACCTTGCAGGTGCTCGTTCATCAGTGCCCTGTCGCTGCCCTTGCGGTACAGCATCATCACCGTCTCGCCACGCTGGTAGTGCTCGATCAGGGTTTCCCCCAACGCGGCTTCGTCCCGGTCGAATACCTTCACCGGCGTACCTGGCAATTCGGCGGCAGGGCCGCTGGCGCGGGCTTTTTTGCCGGCGATCGCCGGTGTGCCCTTGACCAGGTGCTCGGCCGCGTCGATCACTTGCTGCTGGCAGCGATAGTTGTCAACCAGCATCACCCGCGTGCTGGCCGGCGACGGGAAGGCTTTGGTGAACTCCATGAAGTACTTGGGCGAACTGCCACGCCAGCCATAGATCGATTGCCAGTCGTCGCCCACGCACATCAGCGACGAATGCTGAGCATGGCGACCGGTGTGCATGGCCGGGCCACGTCGGCGGATTTCAGCAAGGCTGGCACGCAACCAGCTGACAATCTGCGGCGACACATCCTGGAATTCGTCGATCATCAGGTGCGCCAAAGGCCGCAACAACGGGTCGGGCAGCAGTTGCAGGTTTTCCGGGTTGTTCTCGCCGAACAGGGCAAACATGCGGTTGTAGCTCATGACCGGCGGGGACTGGTCCAGCAGGTGCGCCTCCAGCGCTTTCCAGTACAGGGCCAGGGCTTCGAAGAACAGCGCGTCGCTGTCGCCGGTCGGGAAGCTCATCGCCGCCACCGCCGTGTTCACATCCAGGCCGAGGTTTTCGATGAAACTGGCCGCGGCGACGAATGCATCCAGCAGCGGCGCAGCCGCCAGCTCGCCCTTGACCTTGTATTCGAAACCCGGCCCCGCCACCGCATCACCCGCCAGCGAGGCCGCCAGCCGCCTGGCCATGGCGTAGTTGTCGAGCCAGATCAGCGGCCTGTCGCAAAACGCCTGTAGCAAGGTGCGCTTGACCGCCCACTCGCCGCGTACCGCCAGCTTGGCGCCAGGGCGCTGATACTGCGCGCTTTCTGCCGGGTCGAAACCCAACACCACCCATGGCCCACCATTGGCCAGGCGCCCGTGCACATGGAAGCGGCTGCCACGGATCTCGACAGTTTCGCGGCACGGCTCGATACCCTTGATCGGCCAGGCGCCAGCGGCAAACCACAGGTCCTCGATCACGTCGCACAGTTCTTCGTCGCGCTGGGCGGCAAGCTGGGTTACCTGGGCGCGTTTTTGCACATCAGGGTTGTTCGGGTCCAGTGGCTTGAGTTGCAAAGCTTCACTGCGCAACAGACCGATCAGCTCGGCAAACCGCGGGCTCTCGCCCAACACCTGGCTGTAGCACTGGTTCAGCTGCTGACGCTGGGCATCGTTCAGGCGCAGGTCGAACGGGTTGCTGTCGGCCTCGGCCTCGCGCCCGGCGGGCATTTCGGCGCCCAGCGTCTCGAAGGCGCGCACTTGGTCGAAACCCGGCAGGCTGCGTACCAGTGGCAGAATGCGCGAATGAAAGGTACGTACCAGCTCGCGGGCTTGCGGCGGTTGCAGGTTGATCTGCCACAGGGCGAATACCTGGAGCAGGCGCTTGATGAAATCCTTGCGCGATTCGCGGGTGAAGGTGACCACGGTCATCGCATCCAGCTCGTAGCCCAGATAATGACGCAGCAGCAGGATCCGCAGCACCAGCGAGGTGGACTTGCCCGCCCCGGCCCCGGCCACCACGCAGGTGGACGGCGTGTCGCTGAAAATCAGTTTCCATTGCGCGGCGCTGGGCTGCGCCTCGGCGGGCAGGCGCTGGGCGACATCGGCCTTGAAGCGCTTTTTTAGCTCGGCAGTCAGCGGCAGGCGCCAGTCATCGAACAGCTTGTCATCCTGGCCCGGTACAGCGGCAATGTCGGGGCGGGTATCGCGAATCACCAGCACCTGGCGCCCGGCCTCGTACCCCTCCTCCCGCCCACGCTCGAAGCCGTCACGCAAACCTTCGGCGTGACCATTGCGCTGGCCGGTCGCGTGGCCAAGAAACCAGGATTCGCGGTGCTGCGCTTGCAGGCGGGTCAAGCCACGCCCCAGCAAGCGGGCGACCAGGCGGCGAAACCAGGGCAACTGGGCAGGTGGGGTAAGGTTGGCGGGGGCCTGGGGTTGCTCGTGGGCCACGGTCACTCCGTTGTAAAACCAAATCAGCGGGCATGTTCGCCGCATCGAGAAAAAATCGCCAGCGAATGCTTGCAGATCAGTGGATTAGGCGATGAAACGGGTAAAAACCCGCAGCAAAACACATCGATAGCATAGATAGTTTTGAGCCGATATTTACGCTTATTTTCGATCTATCGTTGGCGCATCATGGCGTCATTCCACTGATTGAAGGAGCACGACCATGCTGCAACTGCGACCGTTCGACAGCCTCGGCCACGCCAACCACGGCTGGCTCGACGCCCACCACCATTTTTCGTTCGCCGAGTACCACGACCCGGCGCGCATGCACTGGGGCAACCTGCGGGTCTGGAACGATGACCTGATCGCGGCCGGCAGCGGTTTCCCGCCGCACCCGCACCGCGACATGGAAATCATCACCTATGTACGGGAAGGTGCCATCAGTCACCAGGACAGCCTGGGCAACAAAGGCCGTACCGAGGCCGGTGATGTGCAGGTCATGAGTGCCGGTACCGGCATCGTGCACAGCGAGTACAACCTGGAAGACGTCGATACCCGCATCTTCCAGATCTGGATCGTGCCGGAGCGCACCGGTGAGGCGCCGCAGTGGGGTAGCCGGCCGTTTCCCAAAGGTGAGCGTGGCGAAGGCTTCGTGACCCTGGCCAGCGGCCGTGCCGGCGACCAGGACAGCTTGCAGATTCGCACCGATGCGCGCCTGGTGGCTGCCACCCTGAAGGCGGGTGAAACTGCCGAGTACCGCTTCGATACCGCACGCCGCGGTTACCTGGTGCCGGCCAAGGGCCTGGTGGACGTCAACGGGCTGCGGGCCAATGCACGTGATGGTGTGGCGATCGAACAGGAGGAAGTGCTGCGGGTGACCGCCCTTGAAGACAGCGAGATCGTGCTGGTGGATGTGGCCTGATCGATCGGCCAACGCAGGCTACCTCGTCCAGCCTGCACCGGCCTCATCGCCGGCAGGCCAGCGCCCACAGTGTCCCGTGCAGGCCAAGATCCACATACGCCTGCGCGGCCCCTGTGGGGGCCGCATTGCCGGCGATGGGCTGCACAGCAGCCCCATTCTGCACCCGCCTGAGAAATCAGGTGCGTACCCCGGCCATCGCACGGCAAGCATTCTTGTTGGCGCCTGCGCGCTCCCTGCACTAGCGTTGTGCTACCAGCCAGCCCAAACGTTCATGCGGAGCCCCCACCCATCATGCCGGACCTGCGCCCGAACCCCACGCTGTGCCTGGAATACCGTACCGGGCAACCGATCTACCAGGCCTTTCTGGAACACGCCAGCCGCTGCCCCGATGGCACCGCGATCATTGCCACGCACACCACTTGCAGCTACGCCCAGTTAGAGCAGGTAAGCCGGGGTATTGCCGCCTTCCTGCTCCAGACTATAGATAACACCTCCGATCGCGTGTTGATCGTCGCCGACCGTTGCGCCGCCCTGGTCTACGCCATGCTGGGTTGCCTGCGCGCCGGGCTGGCGTTCAGCGTGGCAGACGCAGCCTACCCTGTCACCCGCATCCAGCAACTCGTCAACACCCTGGCGCCTGCCGTCATCCTGCGCTGCGGCAAGGCCACCGTCGACGCCGCGCAGCGCCTCGTCGTACCGGTGCCGGAAGCCCCCGCCGAGGCACTGCACGCGTTCCCCCAAGCTATCGCACTGCCAGCTGTCAGCCCCGAACAACCGGCCTACATCACCTTCACCTCGGGCAGCACCGGCGAACCCAAGGGCATCATCACTCACCATGCGCCGTTGGTGCACTTTATCGACTGGCATGTGCAGCAGCATGGTTTCACCCAGGCCGACACCTTCTCGCTGCTTTCCGGCCTGGGCCATGACCCGGTGTACCGCGACGTGTTCACACCCCTCTCGCTAGGCGCAACCATCGCCTGCCCGGCCCAGTCGACCCTGACCGATCCGGCGCAGCTGGCCAACTGGATTCACCAACATGCCGTTAGCGTGATTCATCTCACGCCGCCACTGGGCAAGCTGATCCAAACCGGTGCGCAAGTGAATGGCCAGGTATTCGAACAACTGCGCTACCTGTTCTGGGGTGGCGATGCGCTCAACCCGGCGCTTTACCAGCAGATCAGGACCATCGCGCCGAATGCCGTCAACGTCAATTTCTACGGCACCACCGAAACCCCGCAAGCCATGGCTTTCCATACCCTCGACCCGGCCATGGACACTGCCCGGGTGCCGTTGGGCAAAGGCATAGCCGAGGCACAGTTGCTGGTGGTCAACCCAGCCAATCAGCTGGTCAGCACGGGCGAAACCGGCGAAATCCTGATTCGCAGCCCGTACCTGTCGCTGGGCTACTGGGGCGACCCGGCGCTGACCGAGGCCAAGTTCATCGCCAACCCGTTCACCGGCCTGGCTAGCGACCGTTGCTACCGCACTGGCGACCTGGGCACCTACCTGGCCGATGGCAGCGCCAGCTTCCTGGGCCGTGCGGACAGCCAGGTAAAAATCCGTGGCCATCGGATCGAACTGGCGGAAATCGAGAACACGCTGAACCGCCACCCGCATATCGAGCAATGTGTAGTGCTGGCCAATCACGACAGTGCATCGACCCGCCTGGTGGCCTATTGCGTCGCTCGTCAGGCCACCTCCGCTGATGAACTGCGCCAGGCCCTCGCCGGGCAACTGCCGGACTACATGGTGCCGGCGCTGTTCATAATGCTCGATGCCCTGCCACTTACACCTAATGGCAAGCTCGACAAACGCGCCCTTCCCGCGCCATTTGACGACAGCACGGGCCAAACCTTGTCACCGCTGGCGGAAAAACTGAGCTCAGCCTGGGCACGCATCCTTCAGGTACCGCACCTGGATGCAAGGTTGAGTTTTGTCGAGCTTGGCGGCGACTCTTTGTCGTTCGTCCAGGCTTCGCGCGTGCTGGAGGAGCTGATCGGCCACCTTCCGGGCCGTTGGGAAACCCTGCCGGTGTACCAGCTGGCCGAGCTGAGCGCGCCAGCCAAGAGCGCCTGGCGGGTGATGGAAATGCCGGTGTTCATCCGCATGCTCGCCATCATCCTGATCGTGGTCGGCCACCTGAGCGAGCTCGACCACTGGCTGATCGTCGGCGAAACCTCGGTACTGTTCCTGGTCTCTGGCATCAGCCTGGCGCGCTTCCAGCTCAAGGCCATCGAAGAACGCGGCGATGCACGTACGCTGCTTAGGTCACTGGCAGCGATCGTCGTGCCAACGCTGTTGTACACCGCGCTGCTGCAACTGGTGTTCGACCAGCTGCACTGGCAATCACTGCTGCTGGTGTCCAACTGGTTCCCGGCCAACCAGGTCGGCCTGTTCAACTACTGGTACATCGAAGTGCTGGTGCAGATGATCGTGATCATTGGCCTGGTACTGTCGATCAGGCGCGTGCGCCAGCGCGTCAGCGCCGACCCGTTCCGTTGCCTGACCATCGCCGCCTGTGCATTGGTGGCGCTGGATGTGCTGCTCAACCGCTTCGTGTTCGATGCCGGCCCCCTGCTCAACCGGGTACCGCAACACTTTCTGGCGGTAATGGTACTGGGGATGGCCGTTCACCACGCCGATACCACGGCGCGCAAATGGATAGCCAGTGCGGTGGCCGTGCTGGTGGTGGGCGAGCTGGACCTGATGGCGGTAGCCGGTGTTGGCTGGGAGGCCTTCACGCGCTATGTCGACATTGCCTTGCCGGCGATGCTGGCGCTTATCTGGTTCCGTTCGCTACCCGTACCCGCGCTGGTGGCCCGGGCGGGTGCGGTGATCGCGTCGTCGACCCTGTATATCTACCTGACACACTTCCAGTTCCAGTCGCTGGCGGACCATTTTTTCCATCACCCGCTGTTCGAGGTGGCCGTGGCCATAACCGGTGGCGTGGCCGTCAGCTATGCCTGGACCACAGCGACGCGCTGGCTGCTTGCACGCATCACTACCGGCAACAAGCCACGCGGCGGAGATGATCCGGTGCAGCGTGCGGCCTGAACCTACGCGTACCGCCGCTAGGAGCGCCCGGCCAATTCAGCCAGCACTTCCGCCGAGGTGGTGACCTGGCGGAAATGGTGCTGCCACAGCTGAATGCCCAATTTGCCCGAGCGGTCCAGCGAAGAACCAACCGTCATATCGGTGACCAGGGTCGGTGTCAGCCCGGCATCGAACAGGGCGAAGCCGGCGGCCAGCACGCAGGTTTCCGTCTGCAGGCCACACACCAGCACGCGCTCGACACCCAGCTGGCGGATGTACTCGAGCGCTTCGGCGCTCTGCCCGTAGCCATGCTTGACGAACACCTGGTCAGCCTCGACCAGGCTCTCGTCCTCGGCTGCCGGGTGCCAGCCGAGCTGCCGATCGAACGGCGTGGCCTGCTCGTCGTGCAACTCGACCGAGGCGATGGTGGGGATGTTCGCCGATAACCGGCGCAGGCCATCGACCAGCCACTCGGGAGGGCTGAAGGTGGATTGGACATCGACGATGAGCAAAACCTGGCGCATGGGCGGATTCCGGCACGGGCAAAAAGCGCGGAGTATAGCGCGCAGCCGCTGCGCGGGTCGCTAGGCACGCCAGGGTAGAATTTCGGCGACTCCTTTCGCGGCAAAAGGGGCTGCTGCGCAGCCCCCCTGCAGTACCCGCAACAGCTAACCCCTGCGCCCCTCAACCGGCCAGGATGAAGTCTGCGGCAGTCACCGTGGTTGCATCCGCCACCCCCACCAAGCGTATGGAGTCGGCAGCACCGATGCTTACCAAGGTGTCCGCCCCCACATCGGCGATGGTCACGCTGGCGCCAAAGGTGGCTGCGGTGATGTTGAGGGCGGTGATATCCAGCCGGTCCTGGCCACCCGCGGCAATGGCATCGAAGTTGATGATCAGGTCGTTGCCAAAGCCTGCAGCGAACTGGAACACATCGTTGCCATCGATGGCCATCATGGTGTCGTTACCGGCACCGCCCACCACCGTATCGTTACCCGCCGCACCGTTGAGGAAGTCACTGCCGGCTCCCCCGATCAGGGTGTCGGTACCCACGTCGCCGAACAGGGTGTCGTTACCATCGCCGCCCTGCAGGGTGTCATTGCCGTTGCCGCCATCCAGGCTGTCATCGCCAGTACCCCCCGCCAGGTTATCGTTACCGGCCTCCCCGAGCACCGTGTCGTTGCCGTCACCGGCATCGAGGCTGTCGTCACCCCCGCCTCCGCTCAGTCGGTCAGCACCCAGGCCACCGAACAGCTGGTCGTTCCCGGCATCGCCATTGAGCGTATCGTTGCCGGCATTGCCGTTGAGCACATCGTTACCGCCATCACCGCTGAGCGTGTCATTACCTGCCCCGCCGCTGATGATGTTGGCCAGCCCGTTACCCGTGCCGGCGAAGTTGCTCACCCCGGTATAGGTCAGGTTGTCGACGTTGGCGGCCATGGTGTGGCTGGCCAGCGTGGTAAGTACAAGGTCCGTACCGGCCCCCGTAGCCTCGACCACCACATCCCCGGCGTCATCCACCACATAGGTGTCGTTGCCCACGCCACCCACCAAGCGGTCGGCACCCACACCGCCGTTCAGCAGGTCGTTGCCCGCACCACCCGTGAGGGTGTTGGCCAGCGCGTTGCCGGTACCGGTAAAGGCACTGCTGCCGGTATAGGTCAGGTTCTCGACGTTGGCGCCGAGGGTGTAGCTGGCCAGGCTGGTCTGCACCTGGTCCGTGCCGCCGTTGAGTGCCTCGGTGACCGTATCCCCGGCGTTGTCGACCACGAAGGTATCGTTGCCGGCACCGCCGTTCATGGCATCTGCGCCAAGCCCGCCGCTGAGGGTGTCGTTGCCATCCTCGCCATTGAGGAAGTCGGGGTCGTCACCGCCATTGAGGATGTCGTTGCCAATACCACCGAACAGCTGGTCGCTGCCGCCCAGGCCGTTGAGCGTATCGTTGCCGCCCAAGCCCGAGATCACGTCATTGCCTGCACCACCGGTCAGGGTGTTGGCCGCATTGGTACCGACCAGTACTACACCCGGTGGCACGGTGACTGCAGCGGTCGCCGCCGAGGTCAGCGACTCCAGAGTGCCGAAGCCGTCGGTGTAACGCACGATCACCCGCAGCTGCTGGTTACCCTGGGCGAAGCCGGGGGTGAAGGTGGCCGCCGTAGCCCCGGCAATATCGGCGAAGGTGCCGCCGGTGCCTTGCTGCCACTGGAAGCTGAAGGCCCCCAGGCCGTCGATGTCGGCAATTGCGCCGGTGAGCGCGGTCAGCGTCTGGCCTTGGTCGGGCGTGGTGTCGCTGATCAGCAACGCACCGGTCGGCGCATCGTTGACGTTGGCCACCGGGTCGAGAATGTCGGAGGCGACGCTTTCCTGCACGCCAAAGTCATCCACGTAGCTGACCACCACCCGCATGTTCTGCCCCACTTGCGCCTGGGTCAGGACGAACGTGCTGCTGATGGCGCCGGCGATGTTGACCCAACCGACACCCCGGTTGGACTGCCACTGGAAGGTGAACTGAGGGTTGCTCAGGCCGTCGGCATCGACGATGGTTGCCGGGTTGGCGGTGAGCGTTTGATTCTGCACCAGCAGCCCGGTCACGGTCGGCCCGGCGCTCGGCGCGCTGTTCGGCGTCGAATCGACGATTTCCAGCGTACCCTTGGCATCCTGGTACACCGCACGCACGCGGATGTTCAGGCCGGCGACGTCGTCCGTGACGCGGTAGGTCGTACCGGTGACCCGTGTCGCTTCACCAGCGGCCACTACCGTGATGTCTTCATAAACCCCGGAACCCGGCAGCGCCTCCACCTGCCAGTAGTAGGCCACAGGGCCGTTCACCGCACCGGTCGCGTTGGTTGCACTGACATTGTCCGCGTCATGCACGGCGAGGTTGCTTACCCTCAGCAGCTGGCCACTGACCGGTGTATCGTCGCGTAGCCCGGTGCTAGCGTCGAGAATCGCCAGGTGGCCGGTGGGGCCGGCGTTGACTGCCGTACCCACGCCGGAGGCCTGCGAACTGTCAGAGAACTGCAGGCGCTCGATGCCGGTCAGGTGGTCGACGCCATCACGCCCGGCCACCAGGTCGGTGACGGTCACCGAGTTGCCATCGACCACCACGCTGTAGTCAGTGGACACCCCAGAGTAAACCGCTGTGTCGTAGTGGTCGGTGCCGCTGAGGATCTCCCGCACGATCACCAGCTGGCCCGGCTTGTAGGTGCCATTGAGCATATACGGCACCATCGGCTCCATGCTGTTGAAGCTGGCGATTTCCGGGCCGGTGCCATCAGGGTTGGCGCGTACGCTGATGCGCACGTTCAGCCACTTGTCGCCGTCGAGGATATCGTCGCCACCCCGGCCTTCGAGCAGATCGCTGCCGCTGCCGCCGAGGATGATGTTGCCGCCGTCATAGAAGGTCGCCCCGGCCGCCAGCAGGCCGGCCAGCCCGTCGATCAGGCTGATGTTGGTCAGCACGCTGCCGTTAGCACCTGCAGTAGGCAGCGAGGTGGCGTCTTCGCTGTCGCCGCGCAGGAAGTCGCCATGCGCCGAGCCCGACAAGCCTTCCATGATGTCGAAGCGCACCAGCGTCGAAGCGCCCGAACCCGGTACCAGTGGCACATCGAAGAAGCGGTCGCTCATGTCGATGGACACGCCTTGGGCCAGGTCCTTGAAGGTTGCCCAGTCGTAGCCTGAGCCACCAATGTAGCGGTCACCAAACCCCAGGCTGCCGACCATGATGTCGTCGCCGCCTTCACCGTTGAACTTGTCGTTCTCGTTGCCGCCGACGAAGACGTCGTTGCCGATGATCGGGTCGTTGCCGAGCGGGTCGAAGTTGTCGCCAGGCGCGCCGTCCGAGGTGCCCTTCTCGATCCAGTCGTCACCTTCGTTGCCCATGTCCTGCTCGTTGGCCTTGCTGCCGAGGATGAAGTCATTGCCCTGGCCGCCAATGGCTTCGGAGGCATCCTCACCGGTGACGATGAAGTCATTGCCGAAACCGCCGATGATCAGGTTGATGCCATTACCGCCGTGCAACACATCGTTGCCGTCGCCGCCCTGGATGTTGTCGTCACCGCCCATGTCGCTGATGATGTCGTCCCCGGCGCCACCGCGCAGCTGGTCGTTACCGTCACCCCCCTCGATGCGGTCGTTGCCGGCATCACCCCAGACCGTGTCGTCGCCTTCGCTGGAGACCAGAATATCGTCCCCGTTGGTGCCGCCCAGCACGATGTGCTCGGCACCGGCATAGCGGATGTAGTTAGTGTCTGGCCCAGCCGTCAGCGGGCTGTCGCGGAACACCACCTGCTCGCCGTTTTCGCCCAGCGGGTCGGCGCTGCCAAGGCCCTCGTTGTACTGCTTGGTCTGGTCCAGTTCCAGGTAGAAGCCAGGGTCGGAGAACACCAGGCCTGGCAGGTGGGTGGCTGAGCTGTTGGCCATGATCAGCTTGGCGAACGAGTTGCTTTCCAGCTCGGCGTTCATCGACAGGCCCGCGGTGCGCTCCAAATAGTAGAAGCGGTCGCCGTCCTGCAGTTTCTCCATCTGGTTCTCGAACACGAAGTTGAAGGTGCTGCCAAGCATGCCGCCAAACGGTGCTTTTGCTTCCGCCAGGCCGCCGATCCACAGGTCGATGGCATCGACCCCGGTCACGGTGACTGCCTTCAGGTCATCGGCAGTACCCGGTACACCGTCCTTGCCGGGCAGGGTCACGTTGGCCCAGGCGCCGCTGCTGTTGAGGAAGTCCATGCGATCGGCGGGTGCGCCATCGCCGCCGAACACCAAGGCCATGGCGGCGGCGCGTTTTTCCAGCAGGCTGGTGGCAGCGGTAATGGTGCTGTGGGTGCCGTAGGCCGCGATGAAGTTGATCAGCGACTCTGGATGTTTCAGGTGTTGCACCAGGTCGACCCAGCTGCTGTACGGTTTAAGCTGGGTATCGCCGGTTTGCCCGTAGATTTCCCGGCGCACAGCGTTCAGCGAAGGGATGCCGACGTCGCGGCCACGGGCGATGTTGATCGCTGGCAAGTCCAGTGGCAGGCCGAGCAGGTTGTTGCGCAGCGCCTCGGTGACGAACTCGTCGATTTCGTTACCGGCCTGGCGAGTGACCCCGCGCACGATGGCGCTGGTGGCGTCCTCGGGGGTTACGCCACTGGCGGCATAAGCCAGCGGGTTGAGGAAGGCCGCGATCAGCCCCAGTTGCTGGTCGGGGTTGGCGCTGGCCGGGTCCTGGATGACGTTGAAGTCGATGTCGAAGCGGTCGACAGTCTCGGTCAGCATCGAGTGGCCGAAGCGGTACACGGTGTGGGCGAACTCGGCCACGATCGAGGCATCGAGGTCAACGTCGTACACCTGGGTCGGGGCAAAGAACAGGTCGACCCGAGGTTGCACGGTGCGGGCGAACTCCTCGAACACCAGGTGCTGGTACTGCATTTCGGTGCCGAACTTGGCCGCCTGGAACAGTCGCTCGCCATTCCACACCAGGGCACCGATCTCGGCCGGGGTGACCGGCAAGGTGCTGACCGGGTTGAGCAGCCACTCGTTGAGGAAGGCCAGGTCACCCGAGTCGAGCACGGTGTCCATGGTCTGCGCCACCAGCCGGTTGTGCTCGGAGTGGAAGATCGCATGCACGGCGGTCAGGCCGATGTTCTCGTTGACCCGGCCGTCACCGGCGATGTAGTGCGCGTCCAGCAGCTCGTTGTCGTAGGCCAGGTTGGCACCGGTCTGCGGGTTGACCGGCACGGCATTGCCGGCAACGTTGTCGGCATCCGGCGCCAGCACGCCGCCACTGAACACCGGCACGGCATTGTGGGCGATGTCGGCAAGGAACTGGTGCCCGGTACGCACGGCGTTGGTCAGGTCGAGCGGTGCCAGCGGGTTGCCTTCCACCTCCTGGTCATCAGCGGTGCCGGCAATACCGTCGAGCCCCTTCATCACCACCATCGGGTAGCCGTTGGGCCCTTTGATGAAGTTGCCGTAGGCGTCGGTGGCCAGCAGCGGCACGTTGTCGACGTCGGCATCGGTCAGGTTGATGCCGAGCAGGTCGCGGGCCTGGGCCTTGACCACCTTCCAGGTGGCCATGCCGCCGATCTCGGTGTCGTCGGCCGTGCCGAACCTGCCATCAGCGCCCAGGTCGCGATTGGTGATCAACCGGCCCGTGGCGACCGGGCCGTCGTCAGTCATTACATACGCGCGCAGGAACACCTGGTGCGAGGGATGCGAGCTGTAGGTCTGGTTCTGGTCGACGAACGGCGTGGTGGTGTTGGTGTGTTCGCGGATGTCGTCGGCGTTGCCAAGGATGCCGTCCGGCCCAGGCAGGTTGGTGGCACGGGTTACCACCATGAAGTTGGTGAAGCCACCCTCCACGTACAGCGGGTCATCCGGTTGCAACGGGATGTAGATGGTACCGGAGCCGCCTTTGGTGACCAGGTCCAGGCCATGGTCGAAGAACTGCCCGAAGAAGGTCATCCACGCGTTGAACGGCGCAGACAGCCCGGCATCGGCAGCGGTGTTCTCGAACAGGTACACGTCATGGTCGTCGGTGGTGCCGAACTGGCCGTCCATACCTGGGCTGGCGACGATGCGCACGCCATCCTTGAGCACGTCGTCGTTGCCTGCGGCGCCGAAGTTGAGCACGCCATCGGCACCCGGGTCATACGCGGTGGCGTAGGCTGCTGGGTTGTTGGAGGTCTGGTCGACAATCAGGTTGCTGATGGTACGTGGCTGCGAATCGAACACCGGCCCGCTGGTCTGCTGGTACGACGAGCCCGGGATCGCCGGGGAACCTGGGCCGAAGAAACCGGCTGGCGCACCTTCGGCCGGGTTGAATACCGGGTCGGTCACGCGCGGGAAGACGTTGTCGGCGGCACCGTATTGGGTGTTGTTGTTGCCGTTCAGGTTCATCAGGTTGTTGTTCGAGCCATCCACCGCACGCAGGCCCATGGCTGCGCGGACGTTGGGGATCAGCGAGAGGATGTCCTGCCCGGCGGCATCGGCCTCGGCAATCTTGATTTGCGCGAGGATAAAGTTCAGGTCGGAGCGCACCATGTGCAGGCCGGCACCGCCGTCACTGGCATCCACCACCGGGGTGGCCACTGTCGGCACCACGGGCGCGCCAGGTTGCACCACGGTGGTAGGCTGCGAGTACAGCACTTCGGTAGTGCCATGGGCATCCTGATAGATCGCCTTGACCCGCAGGCTCAGCCCGGCCAGGTCTGGCGACACCTTGAACGAAGTGCCATCGGCGCTCTGGAAGGCCAGGTCACCGGCCGGCAGCAGGATGATGTCCTGGAACACACCGCTGCCCGGGTCGGCCTCGAACTGCCAGTAGTAAGACACCGACCGGTCGGCGAGCGAGCCAGTCGGGTTGCCCGCACTGATATTGTCGGCGTCGAGCACAGCGGCCACGCTCACCGTCAGCATGTCACCCACGGTAATCGCACCGCCGTTGCCGTCGAGCAGGGTCGGGCTGCCGGTGGGTTGTGCGTTCACCCCCTCCACCAGTACACGCTGGCTATCGGCAAACTGCAGACGCTCGATGTGCAACAGGGTATCGACGCCATCGCGGCCGGCCACGGTGTCGGTGACAGTCCAGACGTCATCGGCAACATCGGCGGTGCCCTTGGTGTTCTGGGTCACCACGTACTCGTTCTGTAGCCCAGAGAATATCGCCGTGTCGAAGGCGGCCCCGCCGGTCGAAGTCCCGGGCAGGATTTCGCGCACAGCCTTGAGTTGGCCGGGGTTGTAAGTGCGGTCAAGCATGAACGGAATCATGTCGGCCATGCTGTCGAAGCTGGCGATTTCCGGGCCGGTGTGGTCGACGTCGCCAGGGGCATACACGGCGATGCGCACGTTGAGCCACTTGTCACCATCGATCAGGTCATCGCCACCCCGGCCTTCGATCAGGTCACTGCCATTGCCGCCGAGCATGATGTTGCCGGTGGCAAAGCCGGTGGTGGGCAGGCCGGCATCGGCCAGGAACTGCTGCAGCCCCCGTATCAGCGCCACGTTGGTCAGCGCACTGCCGGTGGCGCCGCCATGGTTGAGAATGGTCACGGCATCGACGTCGTCACCCTTGAGGACATCGGCGTAGGCCGAACCGGACACCCCTTCGACCTCGGCGAACCGGTCCAGAATCGATGCAGGCGAAGCGCCCACCGGGTTGAACACGCCAGCGTTCTGGTTAGGTGCGTTGCCATGGGGCTGAGCCAAGGCGGCCAGGCTGAGGTCCACGGTGACACCTACGCGGTCATTCTTGTTGGTGACCCAGTCGAAACCGGACATACCGTCCATTTTGTCTTGGGCATCGCTGCCGACGAAGATATCGTCGCCGCCCTCACCGATCATTTCGTCGAAGCCGCCGCCCCCGACGAAAATGTCGTTGCCAATGACTTCGTCACCCAGCAAGGGCGCGAAGTTGTCGCCAGGTGCGCCGTCCTGGGTACCCTTCTCGATCCAGTCGTCACCTTCGTTCCCGGTAGGTGGCAGGTTGGTCTTGGCGCCGAGGATGAAGTCGTCGCCCAGGCCGCCGAAGGTGGTGCTGATGTCCTCGGTGGTGATGATGAAGTCCTGGCCATCGCCACCCAGGATCAGGTTACCGGCAACCCCCATGCTGCCGGCGACGATCACATCGTTGCCGGCGTTGCCTTCCAGGCGGTTGTCGCCGAACGAATCGGTGATGATGTCGTCGCCCGCGCCACCCAGTACCGCGTCGTTGCCGGCGCCGCCTTCGAGCAGGTCATCACCGGCATCGCCATAGAGGGTGTCGTCGCCTTCGCTGGAGATGATGATGTCGTTGCCCGCGGTGCCACCCAGCACCACATGGTCTTCACCGGTGTAATGCAGGAAGTTGCCGTCTGGCCCGACAGTATCGGGGTTATCGCGGATCACCAACGGAACGATTACAACCCCGTTGATCTCGATGCCGCCAGTGGGGTCGGCCTTGCCGTCGGCGCCCAGCCCGGTGAACTGGTTGGCCTGGTTCACCTCCAGCGTGAACGTGGGAGTGAGGAACACGGTGTTGGACAGGTGGGTGACGTCGGAGTTGGCCATGATCAGCTTGGCGAAGGAGTTGTTTTCCAGCTCCGTACCAAAATTCATGCCCGCCGTGCGCGACAGGTAATAGAAGCGGTCACCGTTCTGCAGTGCTTCCAGCTGGGTTTCGAAGACGAAGTTGAAGCTGGAACCGAGCATGCCGCCAAACGGCATTTTCTTCTCGGCCAGGCCGCCGACCCAGAAGTCGATGGCGTCGACCCCAGTCACGGTCACCCCGGCAATGTCGTCGGCGGTGCCGGCGATACCGTCCGCGCCCGCCAGCGTCACGTTGGCATAGGCACCGGTGCCGTTGAGGAAGTCGAGGCGGTCGAGGGGTGCGCCGTCACCGCCAAGTACCAGTGCCACGGCGGCGGCGCGCTTGGCGGCCTCGGTGGTGGCCCCGGTAATACTGCTGTGGGTGCCATAGGCGGCAATGAAGTTGATCAGCGACGCCGGGTGCTTGAGGTGGTCGGCAAAGTCGACCCAACTGATGTAGGGCTTGAGCTGGCTGTCGCCGGTGGCGGCATAGAACTCGCGGCGGGCCTCGTTCAGGCTGGGGATGCCGGTATCACGACCGCGGGCGATGTTCAGCGCAGGCAGGTCAAGTGGCAGGCCGAGCAGGTTGTTGCGCAGGGCTTCGGTGACGAACTCGTCGATCTCGTTGCCCACCTGGCGGGTAACGCCGCGGATGATTGCGCCCGCCGCTTCATCGGCCGTGGCGCCGCTACCGGCGAACGCCAGCGGGTTGAGAAACGCGGCAATCAGGCCCAACTGCTGGTCGGGGTTGGCCGGGTCGGCAGAAACCGGGTTGAACGCCGGGTCGTAGCGGTCGACGGTTTCGGTCAGCATCGAGTGGCCGAAGCGGTACACCACATGGGCGAACTCGGCGAGGATGGCCGGGTTGATCGAGGTGTCGTAGCCGTTGGGGGCGAGGAACTCATCGATCTGCGGTTGGATGGTGCGGGCGAACTCTTCGAACACCAGGTGCTGGTACTGCATCTCGGTGCCGAACTTGGCGGCCTGGAACAGCCGCTCGCCATCCCACACCAGCGCGGCGATGCCGGCAGGCGTGGTGGGGATGGCGGTGACGTCGTCGATCAACCACTCATTGAGGAACGCCAGGTCGCCCGCGGCCAGCAGGGTATCCTTGGTCTGCTGCACCAGGCGGTTGTGCTCGGAGTGGAACACATGGTGCACGGCAGTCAGGCCGATGTTCTCGTTCACCCGGCCGTCACCGGCGATGTAGTGCGCATCGAGCAATTCGTTGTCGTAGGTCAGGTTGTTGCCTCCCTGCCCGACCGGCTGTGCGTTGCCCACCAGGGTGTCGGCGTCAGCCTGCAGCACACCCCCAACCACCACGGGCGCGGCATTGTGGGCGATGTCGTCAAGGAAACCATGCCCGGTGCTCACGGCATTGGCCAGGCTGATCGGCGCATTGCGGTTGCCCTCGACCAGCTGGGTGACGTCATCGGCGGTGCCAGCGATGCCATCGGCGCCGTTGTTCACGCGCATGACCACCTGCGGCATGCCGTTGGGTCCGCGCAGGAAGTTGCCGTAGGCATCGGTCGCCAGCAGCGGCACGCTATGCACGTCGGCATCGGTCAGGTTGATACCCAGCAGGTCACGGGCCTGGGCCTTGACCACTGCCCAGGTGGCCATGCCACCGCTTTCGCCGTTGCCATCGTCGGCGGTACCGAACTTGCCGTCGGCGCCCAGATCACGGTTGGTGATCAGCCGCCCGGTAGCCACCGGCTCACCTGCCGCGTTGACCATGTATTCGCGCAGGAACACCTGGTGCGAGGGGTGCGAGCTGTAGGTCTGGCTCTGGTCGACGAAGGGCGAGGTGGTGTTGGGCTGGCTATCGTCGGCGGTACCCACCACGCCATCGGCGCCAGCGGTGCGCACGGCGCGGGACAGCACCATGAAGTTGGTCGGGCTGCCGGCCACGAACAGGGGGTCGTCCGGGCGCAGCGGGATGAACACGATGTCGGTGCTGCTCTTGCTGACCAGGTCCAGGCCGTGGTCGAAGAACTGGCCAAAGAAGGTCATCCAGGCGTTGAAGCCGGCGGTCAGCCCGGCGTCTGGCGACACGTTGGGCATAAAGAACACAGGCTTGTCGTCAGCGGTGCCGAACACGCCGTCGATACCAGGGCTCATGACCGGCGCGGCACCGCCGTTGGCCTCGACTGCGGCCGGGTTGTTGGCTGTCTGGTCGACGATCAGGTTGCTGATGGTGCGCGGTTGCGAATCGACGACATTGCCGGTGCCAACATAGTTGGCGCGGTAAGAAGCTTCGAGCAGCCGCAGGAACGAGTTGTCGGCTGCGCCGAACTCGCTCTGTCCGGCGACCAGGTTGTTGTAGCTGCCGTCGACCGTGCGCAGGCCAAAGGGCACCTGGCTGTTGGGCAACAGGTCGCTCAGGCTGGCGCCATCGGCGTGCGCCTCAGCGATGAAGATCTGTTTGAGGATGAATTCAAGGTCCGACTTGCTGAAATTGGCCATTGCAGTTGCCCTCGATCTGTCCGGAGATGACACAGGGCAACAGGGTCCTTCCCGCGCCCAGTCAGTGTTGACGTGCGCAGAATCTGGTTGGGTGTACCGGGCTCAGTAGCCCAGCACTCGTGTGCTGAAACCTCTGGCCTCTTCTTGGCAAGCTGGCACCCCCGTTGCGGGAGGGGCCCTGTAAACCGTGCGCAACAGGTGTAACGCACGTGCATCGATCCCAGCTCGCACAGGGCCCGAATACTTCAGACTAAAGTCGTAGGCCAAAAGCTTGTCAATATTTCGTCAAAAAAATCTCGGCCGATGATAATGCGATGCAACTCACTGTTTTCCTGTGACTTATAAAAAGTTCAAAGTATTTATAGAGCAAAATGATATTACCGAATGTTTCGTTGCAACCTACGCTGCTGCATGTGGGAGCAACGCAGCGTTTTGGCCAATATCGCCATCAGAGCGACCCGCCTGCGAGCCGACCAAGAAGCCACAACTACCGTTTTACGGGGCGCCGCAAGGGCTTCCCGCTTTGTGATGAAGGGAGGCCCCCCGATGGCTAAGCCACCACGCACCCGCTCCGAGCTGGCCGACGTGCTGTTTCGCTTGCGCCGCAGCTTCTACGCCCTAGCCGCCTTCAGCGGCGTGATAAACGTCATGATGTTGACGCCAGCCATCTATATGTTGCAGGTGTACGACCGCGCCCTGGTCAGCCGCAACGTCACGACGTTGGGCATGCTCACCTTGCTGGTGGTCGGGCTGTTCCTGCTGATGTCGGCGCTGGAGATGGTTCGCACCCGGGTGTTGATAAGGGTGGGCAACGGCCTGGACATGAGCCTGAACCGGCGCCTCTTCAGCGCTGCCTTCGAACGCAACCTGAGCCGTGCCGGCGGTAACCCGGCCCAGGCCCTGCAGGACTTGGCGCAGGTTCGGCAGTTTCTCACCGGCAACGGCCTGTTCGCGTTCTTCGACGCTCCTTGGACACCGATCTACCTGCTGGTTTGTTACCTGATCCACCCCTGGCTCGGGCTGGTCACCACGATTGGCTCGCTGATCCTCGTCGGGCTGGCCTACCTCACTGAAAAGGCTACGCAAAAGCCCTTGGCCGAAGCCAACCAGGCAGCCATGTCGTCAGCCAGCTACGCCAACAACAACCTGCGCAACGCCGAAGTGATCGAAGCCATGGGCATGCTGCCGTCAATCGGCAAGCGCTGGTACCAGGGCCACTTGCGCATCCTGCAGATGCAGACCCTGGCCTCCGACCGCGCGGCGCTGATCAGCAGCACCGGGCGCTTCGTGCGCATCACCCTGCAGTCGCTGATCCTCGGCACCGGCGCGCTGCTGGCGATCGAGGGCACGATCACCCCCGGCATGATGATCGCCTGCTCGATCCTGACCGGCCGAGCCCTGGGCCCGGTGGAACAGGTAATCGCCGCGTGGAAGCAACTGCTGGGCTGCCGCCTGGCCTGGGGCAGGCTCAATGACCTGCTGCAGGACTACCCGCAACGGCCGCCGAGCATGTCGCTGCAGCGGCCAATGGGCATGCTGGCCGTGGAGAACGTGATCGCCGGCGCCCCTGGCAGCAGCACCAGCATCGTACGCGGGGTGAGCTTCAGCCTGGCCCCGGGTGACAGCCTGGGTGTCATCGGCCCTTCGGCCTCGGGCAAGTCCACCCTCGCCCGCCTGCTGGTAGGTGTGTGGCCGGCCCAGGCCGGCAAGGTGCGCCTGGACGGCGCCGATATCTTCACCTGGAACAAGGCCGAACTGGGCCCGTGGCTGGGCTACCTGCCGCAGGACGTGGAGCTGTTCGAAGGCACCATCGCCGAAAACATCGCCCGCTTTGCCGAGGTGGACAGCGACAAGGTAATCCGTGCCGCCCGCAGCAGCGGTGTACACGACATGATCCTGCGCTTCCCGCAGGGTTACGACACCCGCCTGGCCGCCGATGGCAGCCCATTGTCTGGCGGCCAGAAGCAACGCATCGCGCTGGCCCGCGCCCTGTATGGCGAGCCCAACCTGGTGGTGCTGGACGAGCCCAACGCCAACCTCGATGACGTGGGTGAAAAAGCCCTGGTCGATGCCCTGGCCGAGCTCAAGGCACGCGGCGCCACGGTGGTGCTGATTTCCCACCGGCCCAATGTGCTGTGCGCAGTCGACCAGATACTGATGCTGCGCGACGGCGGTGTGCACATGCTTGGCAGCCGCGACGAAGTGTTCGCCGCCCTGCGCAAGGCCGCGGTGATTCCGGCAACGGCTGCGGCACCGCTGGCTTCGGTCAAGGTACGGGAGTAACCGATCATGCAGATGACTCAACATGCCGAACTGATCCCCGCCGAGACCAGCCACCTGATCGACCTGGACGCGGGCCGCCCGGTACGCTGGGGCGTATGGCTGGTCATCGCCGGCTTCGGCGGCTTCCTGCTGTGGTCCTGCCTGGCGCCACTGGACGCCGGCGTGGTCGCCACCGGTACGGTCAAGGTCACCAGCAACCGCAAGGCGGTCCAGCACCTGAGCGGTGGCACCGTTGAAGCGATCATGGTGCGCGAAGGTGATGTGGTGAAGAAAGGCCAGGAAGTGGTGCGCCTCGATGCCCTGCGCGCGGTGGCCGAACAAGGCGCTCTCAGCGCCCAGTACATCGTCAGCAAGACCGTGGAAAACCGCCTGGAAGCCGAACGCGATGGCCGCGATACCGTTACGTTCGACCCTGCCCTGCTGGAACACTACGCCAATGACCCACGCTTGCTGGCCGCCATGGACCTGCAACAGCGCCTGCTCGACACCCGCCGCGCGGGCCTGGCCGGCGAACTGAGCATCCTTGAAGAAAACCTCACGGCCTCGGCAGTGCAACTGAAAGGCCTGCAGCAGGTGTACGGCGCCCGCGCCTCGCAGATCGGCTTCCTCAACCAGGAACTGCAAGGCACCCGGGTACTGGCCGCCGAAGGTTATGTACCCCGCAACCGCCTGCTGGAGCTGGAGCGCAGCAATGCTGACCTGTCCGCCGGCCAGGCCGAAAACCTCAATAACATTGCCCGGGCGCGCAGCCAGGCGACCGAGATCAAGCTGCGCATCCTGCAGCGCCAGCACGATTACCTGAAGGAGGTGGAGTCGCAACTGACCGATACCGCCAAGGAAAACACCACCCTGGCCGATCGCTTGCGCGCACTGGACTATGAAGTGACCCACACGGTGATCCGCTCGCCGATCGACGGCATGGTCCAGGGCCTGAGCATCGCCACGGTCGGCGGCATCATCCAGCCCGGGGCCAAGATCATGGAAGTGGTGCCCCTCGACCAGCCGCTGCAGGTCGATGCGATGATCCCGGTGCAGGCGATCGACAAGATGGTCCCAGGCCTTGACGTGGACATCGCCTTCCCGGCCTTCAACCATGCGCAGACGCCGAACATTCCCGGCCGGGTAAAAACCATTTCTGCCGACCGGCTGCTCGACGAAGAAAGCAAGCAGCCGTTCTACCTGGCCCAGGTGGAAGTGACGCCGGCCGGCATGGGTTTGCTGGGCAGCAACCACATCCGCCCCGGCATGCCTGCCACCGTCACCATCAAGACCGGCGAGCGCAACCTGCTCAGCTACCTGCTCAAACCAATGCTCGAACGCGTGGACGCCGCGTTCAAGGAGCAATGACATGAAACGCCCGTGCCTGCTGTTGTGCCTGCTGGGAGTTGCCGTACAGGCCAGTGCCATGGACCTGAAGCAAGCCTGGGACCTGTTGCAGTACCAAGGCCCGATCTACCGCGCTGCCGTGCATGAAAAACAAGCCGGTGGCGAAAACCGCGCCATCGGCGAGGCCGGCCTGCTGCCGCAGATCAACGCCGCCGCCTACTTCAACCGGGTCGATGGCAGCCAGCGCCAGAATGGCCAGGACAACGACCTCGACTATGACTCCAAGGGCGCCAACGTGCGCCTGCGCCAGCCGCTGTTCAACAAGCAGAAGATGGCCGAGTACCGCCAGGGCCAGCAACGCGCCGACTACAGCGTGGCAGTGTTCGACGCCAAGAGCCAGGACGCTGCGGTGCGCTTGGCCGACGCGTACTTCGACGTGCTGCTGGCCAGCGAAACCATCACCCTGGCCAAGGCCAAGCTGAACGCTTTCGAGGAACAGCTGGCATCGGCGAAGCGGCGCAAGGAACTGGGCGCCGGTACCATCACCGATGTCGACGAATCGGTGGCCCGCCGCGACCTGGCCGAGGCCGACCTGATCGATGCCCAGGACAACCTGGTCAACGCCCGGCGCAAGCTGGAGGAATACATTGGTGAAACGCCGCAGGCGTTGACCACCCTGCAGCCTGGGTTCACCACCCCGCCGCTGATGCCGGGCAACCTGCAGGAGTGGCTGGTCAAGGCCCAGGCCGACAGCCCACTGATTCATGCGCGCCGGCACAGCTACGCGCTGGCCGAGGAAGAAGTCAAGCGCGCCCGCGCCGGGCACTACCCCACGCTGGACTTCGTGGCGGGCTACACCGCTGGCAGCAGCCAGTCGATTTCCGAGCTGAACCAGCGCAACCACTACAGCTCGATCGGGCTGGAGCTGAACATCCCGCTGTACAGCGGTGGCAGCACCAGTGCCCTGACCCGCCAGGCCAGCGCCAACAGCTCCAAGGCCCTGGATGAACTGGACGCCACCCGTCAGGAGGTGATTTCCGACACTACCCGCGAGTACCGTGGCGTGCAAAGTGGCGCCCTGCGCATTCAGGCACTGGAAAAGGCGGTGGCCTCCAACGAGCGTTCGCTGACCTCGACCCGCAAGGGCTTCAAGGAAGGTGGCACCAGCACCAACTCGGATGTGCTCAATGCCGAGGAGCTGCTGTATGACGCCCGCCATGACCTGTTCGAGGCCAAGCTCAACTACCTGATGTCGCGCCTGCGGCTGGCCTCGTCGGTGGGCAGCCTGGGGGATGATGATATCGAGCAGATCAATGGTTACCTGGGGCCGGAGCTGGTCGTGAGCAACTGATACCTCGCGGGAGGAAGATTGCTCCATACTTCACTGGCTGACGCAGCCGCTGTGGGCTTGCGGCGTCTGCCCCATTTTGTCCTGTTTCAGGCTATGATCGGTCACCCCGCCGCGGACACCCATGCACCATGCCCGTAGACCTCCACGCGCTGTACCCAAGGCTGATCCACCTGATGCTGGACACGGTATTCGTGGTCGACAGGGACAACCAGATCGTCTTCGTCAGTGATGCCTGCGAAGCATTGCTGGGCTACCAGGCCAGCGAACTGGTCGGCACGCCGATCACCGACTACATGCACCCCGACGACCTCGCCGCCACCCGCGCCTCGATCGTGCGAGTGATGAATGGTCAGCCGCACTACGACTTCCGCAACCGCTACATCCGCAAGGATGGCGGCGTGGTGCATATCCTCTGGGCAGCCGGCTGGTCCGATGAGGCCGACGCGCGTATCGGCGTGGCGCGCGATGTCACCGCCCAATACCACGCCGAGGAAGAACTGCGCTTCCTCGCCCATCACGACCCGCTGACCCGGCTGGCCAACCGGGCCATGTTCCATCAGCGGCTGGATACAGCCCTGGCCTCGGCGCGGCGCCACAACCACGCGCTGGCGTTGCTGTTCCTCGATATCAATGACTTCAAGCAGATCAACGACAACTACGGGCACAGCGTGGGTGACCAGGTGCTGTGCACACTGGCCCGGCGCCTGGAAAACTGCATCGGCGCAGCCGGCACGGTGGCACGGATGGGTGGCGACGAGTTCACCGTGTTGCTGCCCGACTGCCCGTCGCCGGACGCCATCGCCATGCAGGTGCAGCACATTCTGGCGGTCATGGCCGAGCCGCTCGACGCCGACTTTTCCGGTATCGATGCGCCGACCTGCAGCATTGGCGTAGCGCGCTTCCCTGAAGACGGCAACGATGCCGACACGCTGCTGCGCCACGCGGACGGGCACATGTACCGGGTCAAGAAGCAGCGCGCTGTGGCAGGCTGAAAGGAGAGGTGCATGCGCAACCCTGAAGACGCTTTGCTCGACAGCTGGCAGCACAACGCCCAAGCCTGGATTGACGCCGTGCGCAGCGGTGCGATCGAGAGCCGGCGGCAAGTTACCGACCAGGCCATCCTGCTGGCGGTCCTTGGCCGCCAGCCTGAACGGGTGCTGGATCTTGGTTGTGGTGAGGGCTGGTTGCTGCGCGCGCTGGGCGCACGGGGAATCGAGGCGGTTGGCGTAGATGGTGACCGCGCATTGGTGGAGGCCGCCCGTGCTGCCGGGTCCGGCAAGGTGTACCTGGCCAGTTATGCGCAATTGGCGGATGCGCAGGTTGATGTCGAAACAGGCTATGACCTGATCTGCGCCAACTTTGCCCTGTTGCAGCAAGACATCATTGCCCTGCTGGCGGCAATGAATGCGTTGCTGGTGCCGGGTGGCGCGCTGGTGATCCAGACCCTGCACCCGTGGTGTGTCGCTGACGGGGATTACCAGGATGGCTGGCGGGAGGAGTCATTTGCCGGGCTGGCCGGGGACTGGCAGGTGATGCCGTGGTACTTCCGCACGTTGAGCAGTTGGCTGACCGCGCTGGACATGGCGGGTTTTCGGTTGGCTGGCTTGCAAGAACCGCAGCACCCCCAGAGTGGGGTGCCGCAGTCGTTGTTACTGGTGGCCGAACGCCCTTGAGCTTAGGCAGTCAGAGGACTGGCTTGCGCGCCGCACCACTGCGGGCCTTGGCCATGGCCGCCAGGCGCACCGCGACGTTGGCCGCGCCGTAGCCGGCATAGCCGCCCTTGCGCTGGATGATCTCGAAGAAGAAACGCTCCTCGAACGGCTCGGTGTACACGTGGAACAGCTCGCCACCTTGGGCATCGCGGTCATAAAGCACGTTGTAGTAAGCCAGCTCGCTGAGGAACTCGTCGTCGAAGTCGAAGCGCGCCGCCAGGTCGTCGTAGTAGTTCAGCGGGATTTCCAGCAGCGGCACACCGGCCAGCTTGGCCCGTGCCACTTCACGGAAGATGTCGTCACAATCGAAGGCGATGTGGTGCACCCCTGAACCGCGATAGCTGGACAACGCATGGGCGATGGCGGTGTTGCGGTTTTCCGAGATATTCAGCGGCAAGCGCAAGGTGCCGCACTGGCTGCGCAAAGCGCGGCTCTTGACCAGGCCATACGGGTCGGGCAGCACCACTTCGTCGTCGGCGGCGAAGTCGAACAGACTCTTGTAGAACAGTACCCAGCTGTCCAGCGATTCGGCAGGCAGCGCCAGGGCCATGTGGTCGATGCGGCGCAGGCCGCCAGTGGCGGTGGCGTTCGAGTCCAGGCTGAAGTCGGTGTCGTACAGGGTATGGCCAGCAGTGCCCTGCTCCACCAGATACAGCAGGCTGCCATCCGGTGCACGTACCGCCGGAACTTCGCACTCGTTAGGGCCAACCAGGCCACGGAATGGTTGGCCACGGTAGGCAGTGGCACGCTTCAGGGCCGCCTGCTGGTCCTTGACCCGCAGGGCGGTGGCGCACAGAGACGGGCCGTGGGCCTCGAAGAAGTTGTGGCCAAACGAGTACGGCTCGGCGTTCAGTACGATGTTGATGTCGCCCTGGCGCAGCAGTTGCACTTCTTTGCTGCGGTGTTTCCCCGCTTCGGCAAAGCCCAGGCGCTTCAACCAGCTGCCCAGACGGGCGCCGACGGCCTCGTCGACGGCAAATTCAAGGAACTCGACGCCATCATAGGTGCTGGCCGGTGGCGGAGTGAACAGCACGCCAGGTTCGATCGGGGTGTTTTCCTGTTCCAGACGCAGGCGAGTTTGTTCCTCAAGGTACAGCAGCGAACGCAGGCCATCGGCGGCGTTCTGCCGCGGCGGCGCGGCGCGGAAGCCGTCGTTGAAGATTTCCAGCGACAGCGGGCCACGGTAGCCGGTGGCGAGGATCGGCGCGAGGAAACCGGCCATGTCCATTTCGCCCTGGCCCGGGAAGCAGCGGAAGTGGCGGCTCCACTCCAGCACATCCATGGCCAGGATCGGCGCGTCGGCCATTTGCACGAAGAAGATCTTGTCGCCGGGGATGTCGCGGATCGCGCTCGGGTCACCCTTCAACGACAGGGTATGGAAACTGTCGAGAATCACCCCGAGCGCCGGGTGGTCGGCCTGGCGCACCAGGTTCCACACTTGCTGGTAGGTGTTGACGTGGCGGCCCCAGGCCAGCGCTTCATAACCAATGCGCAGCCCGCGCTTGCCTGCATGCTCGCCGAGCAGGCGCAGGTCGTCGACCAGCAGCTGTTCATCGCCAAGGGCATCGGCCTGGACGTTGCTGCACACCAGCACCAGGTCGGTACCCAGTTCCTGCATCAGGTCGAACTTGCGCTCGGCGCGGTCGAGGTTTTTCTGCAAGCGGTCGCGGCGGCAGCCTTCAAAGTCGCGGAACGGCTGGAACAGGGTGATGGCAATGCCCAAATCGGCGCACATCTGGCGGACCTGGCGCGGGCTGCCCGCGTAGTAAAGCAGATCGTTTTCGAAGATCTCGACGCCGTCAAAACCGGCGGCGGCGATGGCTTCGAGCTTTTCCGGCAGTGTGCCGCTCAAGGACACGGTAGCGATCGAACGCTGCATGGCGGGAGTTCCTTGTTGTTAGTGAAATACGGTGCCTGACAAGTAAAAACACCTGTCACAGTTTATGGCATGATCGATTATTGGCAGGTAAAGTCGTCGCTTCAATCTCTTTGTACGGAATGGTTAGTTTTGCGTTCGATTATCGCACAAAACCCGTTTTAGTGAATTGCCAGTCTACTGGCCCGTGGTCAACATGAACCACAGACGCAGGCACACCGACCGCTGCCTCCTGCCTTGGCAAATACCCCCTGGCGGAACCTGCGCAAACAACAATAACAACGGAGACAACGATGGCTCACTCCAGCTCGCAAGCGAAAAAAGCGACCGCCAGTGGATGGATAGGCTCGGCACTCGAGTACTACGACTTCTTCATCTACGCCCAGGCCGCTGCACTTATTTTCCCGCAGATCTTCTTCCCCAATACCGACCCGAAAATGGCCATCATCGCCTCGCTGGCCACCTATGGGGTGGGCTACCTGGCGCGGCCGGTTGGCGCTTTCGTGCTGGGCCACTGGGGTGACACCCGCGGCCGCAAGAACGTGCTGCTGCTTTGCATGTTCCTGATGGGCCTGTCGACCATGGCCGTCGGCCTGCTGCCGACCTACCACGACATCGGCTTCCTCGCACCGGCCTTGCTGGTGGTGCTGCGCCTGATCCAGGGCTTTGCCGTGGCCGGTGAAATTTCCGGTGCCAGCTCGATGATCATGGAGCATGCGCCATTCGGCCGCAGAGGCTACTACGCCAGCTTTACCCTGCAGGGCGTACAGGCCGGCCAGGTGATGGCAGCCGCGGTATTCCTGCCACTGGCCTACTTCATGCCAACCGAAGCCTTCAACGACTGGGGCTGGCGCATTCCCTTCCTGATGAGCGCCATCGTGCTGATTGCCGGTTTCATCATCCGCAAGGAAGTGCACGAAACCCCGGCGTTCGTGAAGGAAGAGAAACAGGACAAAGTCGCCAAGTCGCCAATCAGCGAAGCCTTCCGCCACAGCTGGAAGCACATGGTGCTGGTGATGTTCATGGCACTGATGAACGTGATCCCGGTCGTGGCCACCATATTCGGTGCGGCCTACGCGGTGCAGCCTGCCTACGGCATCGGCTTCGACAAGAGCGTGTACCTGTGGATCCCAGTGGTCGGCAACATCGTCGCGGTGCTGGTGATTCCGTTTGTCGGCAACCTGTCGGACAAGATCGGCCGTCGCCCGACCATGATCGCCGGTTGCCTGGGCTCGGGCCTGCTGGCCTTCGTCTACCTGTATGCGATCAGCATCCAGAACGTACCGCTGGCGTTCACCGCCTCGATCGTGATGTGGGGCATGGTCTACCAGGGCTATAACGCGGTGTTCCCAAGCTTCTACCCAGAGCTGTTCCAAACCCGCTACCGGGTTTCGGCCATGGCCATTGCACAGAACATCGGCACCATGCTGACTGCCATGCTGCCGGCGCTGTTCGCCCTGGTTGCACCACCTGGCTCGGAAAACATCCCGCTGGTGGTCGGTGGGCTGGCGTTCTTCATCACCTGCGTGTGCGCCTTGGCGGCCTACATTGCTCCGGAAACCCACCGCCTGGCGATGGAAGACCTGGGTAACCCGCAGGCCAAGCCGATGGACAAGGAAGCGTATGAGGCTAACCGTAAAGGCAGCTTTCAGACGGTGAGTCACTGATAGATCGCTGGGGCTGCGCTGCAGCCCCAGCAATTTCAGCCTTTGACCACGCCCTGCAGACGCGCCCACAACCGCTCGACATCCCCCCGCTCAGTCAGCAAGGCCCCGATCGACACCCGCACCATCCACCTCCCATCCAGCGTCGCCGGTGTCACATAGGCATCCCCGGACGCATTCAGCCGCTCAGCCCAACCCTTGGTATGCGCATCCAGCGCCTCCCCTGCCAGCCCCGCCGGCCGATGGCGAATGCACAGGGTCTGCAACGGTACCGGCGCCAACACCTCCCACTCCGCCGCAGCCCCCACCTGCTCCGCCAGCCATTGGGCATTCTCCAGGTCACGCCGCAGCCGCGCCTGCAACGCCTCGACGCCCTCGCTACGCAACATGAACCAGAGCTTCAAGGCACGGAACCGGCGCCCCAGCGGGATACCCCAGTCACGCAGGTTCTTCACCTCGCCATCCACCGCCGACTGCAGGTAGCTGGGGTTGGTGCTCATCACCCGGATCAAATGCTGCGGGTCACGCACGTAGTAGATCGAGCAGTCGAAGGCCACGCCCAGCCACTTGTGCGCGTTGACCACCACCGAATCGGCCAGTTCGATGCCCTCCCACATCCAGCGGCACTCGGGCAGGATCATTGCCGAACCGGCCATGGCCGAGTCCACATGCAGCCACAGGCCATGGGCCTGGGCGATTTCGCCGATCGGGCGCAGCGGGTCCAGGGCGGTGGTGGTGGTAGTGCCGGTGGTCGCCACCACGGCACATGGCTGATTGCCAGCAGCCAGGTCTTGCTCGATCGCCGCCTGCAAGGCTTCAGGGCGCAGCGCGTAGCGTTCATCGGTTGCAATCAGGCGAATGTTGTCACGACCAAAACCGGCCAGCAGCGCGGCCTTGTCCACCGAGCTATGGGCGTGGGCGCTGACATACACAATCAACGGTTTGGCTTCGGCCTGCAGGCCGCCGCGCACCAAGGCATAGCCGGTGGCGCGCTCACGGGCGCTGATCAGCGCTACCAAGGTGCTGGTCGAGGCGGTGTCCTGGATCACCCCGCTCCATTGGCCAGACAAGCCCAGCAGCTGGCGCAGCCAGTCGAGCGTGGTTTCTTCCAGTTCGCTCAGGGCCGGGCTGGACTGCCACGACAGGCCCAGCACACCCAGGCCTGTGCTGAGGAAGTCCCCTAGCACCGAGGACAGGGTGCCGTTGGAGGGGAAGTAGCCGTAGAAGTCCGGGTGCTGCCAATGGGACAGGCCGGGCATGACCAGGTTGTTGACGTCGTCGAGAATAGCCGCGAAGGGTTCGCCTTGTTGAGGCGCGGTTGCAGGCAAGGCGGCCTTGAGATAGCCAGGTTCGACCTGGGCCATGACCGGGCGTTCGCCCACGGTCTGTCGGTAGTCGGCGATCAGGTCGATCAGCTGGTGGCCATACTGGCGGAATTGTTCGGGGGTCACGCTCGCTCTCCTGTGGGGTACGCATCGCCCCAGTCTAGGCACCTATCCCCAACCGAATAACCCCGCTTCCCGCATAGCTGCTATGGCAAACCCGCATGCCCGCCCTGCACACCAAACTGCGACTGGCGCCACAACTCGAATACCCGGTTCCGCAACCAGCGGTGCTCGGCCGAGGCCTGCAGGCGCTGGTGCCACACAACCCAGTACCGCTGGCTGTGGTCGATGAAGCCCAGTGGTCGCCAGGCCAGGTCATGCAAACGGCTCAGCTGCCGGGCGATGTGCTCGGGGACCGTGGCCACGGCCTGAGTGCTGGCAATCACGTTGACCGTGGCAGAGAAAAACGGCACTTCCAGGCTGACCCGCCGCTGCAGGCCCTGCGCGCGCAGATGGCGGTCGATGAAGCTGTCCTTGTCCCCGCCGCCGGAGATACGCACGTGCTTGTGCGCCAGGTAGTCGGCCTGGCTGAGCGCGGCATGTGCAGTCAGCGGGTGATCGCGGCGCATCAGGCACACGGCGCGGTCCTCGCCCAGCAGGCGCCCGTGCAGGTTGGGCGGTGACTCGTCGAACAACGTGGTCGCCAGGTCGATTTCGCCACTGGCCAGCAAGGCATACTGGCCGGCCTGCCAGGTGCGGTACTCCAGCGATACGCCGGGCGCTTCGTGCTCCAGCGCAGCGACCAGCAACGGCAGCATGTGCTCGGCCACATAGTCCGAGGCCGCCAGGCAGAAGCGCCGCTCGCAGCGGGCCGGGTCGAATACGGCAGGTTGGCGCAGCGCGTGCAGTTCTTCGAGCACTTGCCGCAGCGGCTCGACCAAGGCTTCGGCATGTTCGCTGAGCACGTAACCACGGCCTTGGCGCACCAGCAAGGGGTCGTCGAAGGCTTCACGCAAGTGCGCCAGCTGGCGGCTCAGGGCCGACTGGCTTACGCCCAGGCGTTCGGCGGCGTGGCTGAGGTTTTTCAGCTGCAGCAGGTGGTCGAGGGTGCGCAGGTGGGCAAGGCTGAGGGAGGCGAAGGTGGGGTTCATGCAGGCTCCCTGCGGTGGAGTTCAAGGGCCTATTCGCGGGCAAGCCCGCTCCCACAGGGTTTTCACATATTTCAGCATCGTGAATAACCTGTGGGAGCGGGCTTGCCCGCAAATGGGCCGCCAGGCGGCCCCAGCTTTTTAGGCGGTCAGACCCACGTAGACGTTCTGCACGTCATCGTTCTCGTCGATCGCTTCGAGGAACGCTTCCACCTCAGCCAGTGCTTCAGCACTCAGGCTGGCCGCGCTCACCGGATTTTTCGGGGTGTAGCCGATCTTCGCCGAGGTCACGGTGAAGCCGTGCTCCGGCAGGGCCTTCTGCACTGCGTCGAGGTCGGTGGTGTCGGTGATGAACAGGGTCGAGCCCTCTTCTTCACCTTCTTCGAAGTCCTGGGCACCGGCTTCGATGGCAGCCATTTCCGGGTCGGCGTCGCCTTCCGGGGTGGCTTCGATCAGGCCGACATGGTTGAAGTCCCAGGTCACCGAGCCGCTGGCACCCAGCTGGCCCTTGCGGAACAGCACGCGGATTTGCGCGACGGTGCGGTTGACGTTGTCGGTCAGGCACTCGACGATCAGCGGCACTTGGTGCGGAGCGAAGCCTTCATAGCTGACGGCATGGTACTGCACGGCCTCGCCGTCCAGGCCCGCGCCTTTCTTGATCGCACGCTCCAGGGTTTCACGGGTCATCGACGCTTTCTTGGCCTGGACGATGGCCAGGCGCAGGCGCGGGTTCATGTCCGGGTCGGCGCCCGACTTGGCAGCAATCTGAATTTCCTTGGCCAGCTTGCCCATGATCTTGCCCTTGGCGTTGGCAGCTGTTTCTCTATGCTTGGCTTTCCACTGTGCGCCCATGTCGACTCTCTTTGTTTCAGCGGCCGGTTCAGGAAGCGACCGGCCAAAAGTGGGTGCAGTTTATACGCCCTCGGGCATGGGATCGACAAGAAATCTCATCAGCCTTTATCGGCTTTGCCTGCCGCCGCAGCGAAGCGTGCCAAGCGCACATCCAGCCGGCGCGGGCGCAACCCGTGGTCCTCGGCGCGCTCCTTGCGGCGGATGGCATTGCGCACCATCAGCGACCCCAGGTAGCGGATCGGCTCAGGCGGGAACAGCCCCAGCGGCCCCTTGACCAGCGGCGAGCGGGTCCACGGGTTGTCCAGCCCCAGTGCCAGCGACGAGAGAATCTGCCCGCCCATGTGGCACGGCCCGACACCGCTGCCGGAGTAGCCAAAGCCGTAGAACACGTTGCCCTGCCCGTCCAGCCGGCCAAAAAAAGGCAGGCCGGTCACCGAGCGGTCCGACGGCCCGTTCCAGCTGGCCGCCAGCGGCACCTCGGCCAGCGCCGGGAAGAACTCGCCCAGGGTTTCGCGCAGCAATGGCCGGTACGGCGAGGGCTGGTCGAATACCGGCAGCATGCGCCCGCCATAGGCAAAGGTGTTGCCGCCCTTGCCCAGCATCAGCCGGCCATCGGAGGTGTTGTGGTAGTAATGCACGAAAATCCGCGAGTCGAGCACGCTGACCCCGCTGTCCAGGCCGATCTCACGCAGCAGTTCGGGGCACGGTTCGGTGATCACCATGTCGCTGGAAACAATCGCCACGCTGCGCTCGAACTGCGGGAAGGCCCGCGCCATCCAGGCATTGAGGCCCAGCACCACGCGGTCGGCGCGCACGCTACCATTGGCCGTGCGTACCTGCACCGGGGCGCCATGCTCCAGCCCGGTCATGGTGGTGCCCTCGAAGATGCGCACGCCGCGCTGCAAGGCCACCCGGCGCAGACCGCGCACCAGCTTGCCGGGTTGCACGGTGGCAGCGGCCGGCGAGAACCAGCCTTCCAGGTGCCGCGCCGAACCGGCCAGGCGCTGCACCTGCTCCAGCGGCAGGCGGCGGAACGAGTTGATGCCCTTTTGCTCCAGCGCGGCGATCACCGCGTCGGTGCCACCGACCTGGGCGGCATTGGTGGCGGTGTACAACGTGCCGTCCAGGCGGTAATCGCAGTCGATGTCGTTGGCCGCACAGAACGCGCCGATTTCGCCGATGCTACGCTCCGACTCGCGTACCAAGCGCACCGCCTCGGCTGCCCCGAACAGCCGTTCGAGGGTGAAGTACTTGGCCGACCAGGACAATGCACAACCACCATTGCGGCCGCTGGCACCGGCACCGCAGATATCGGCCTCGATCAGCACGACATCCAGCGCCGGTACCGCCTCCTTGAGCATCAACGCCGTCCACAGGCCGGTATACCCACCGCCGACGATGCACACATCGCAACGGGCATCGCCCTGCAGCGGCGGGCACACCGCGTCCTCGGTCGATTCCAGGGCCTGTTGTAGCCAGAAGGGTCTCATTCGCTCGCTTTCCTCAGGTACGCAGTGGCTTGATTGCCATGCTGGTGTTCGGCGCCACATCGGTGCTCTGCGGGCTGCTGGCCGGGCGGCTGTTCCAGTGCGGCAGCAGCACCAACGCCGAGAACAGCGCGCAGCCGGCAAACACGATGAACACTGTGACGCCATCGAAATAACCCGGCAGCAGCCCGCCCAGCACCGCCCCCACCGAGCCGCAACCGTTGACGAACCCGGCCGCGGTAGCACCGGCCTTGGCGGTGCCGAAGTCGATGGCGGCGGCGCCGCTGATCATCGAGTCCGGCCCGTAGAGGGTCAGGCCCATGACGAACAGCAGGCATACCACCAGCATGACACTGCCGGTGTGCATGGCCGCCATGAACGCCGCCAGCGTCACGGTCAGCAACACCAGGCTGATCACGCAGGCCGGCATGCGCCGCGCGCCGAACAATTTGTCGGAGGCCAGGCCGATCATGATCGGGCCCAGCAGCCCGGCCAGTTCGAAGGCGGTCGGGATGATCGCGGCGCCCACCTTGCCCACCGAGGGCATCTGCTCGAAAACGATCACCGGGCCCCACAGCAGAATGGCGTAGCGCGCAGGCTTGAGCAGGAAGTACGCCAGGCCCAGGGTCAGGACGGTGCGGTTGCGCAAGATTTCCTTCAACGGCGCCCAAACACTGCACAGGCTGTCGGCCGGTGCCATGCTCTGCGGCTCAGGCTCTACCGCCGGCAGGCCGACATCTTCAGGCTTGTTGCGCTGCAGGAAGAAGAACAGCACCGCCACCAGCGCAACCACGGCCGCACTGGAGAAGAACGCGGCATGCCAGCTGCCCACCAGGGTGTAGGCCCACCAGCCAGCAAACGGCGAGGCCACCAGGCCGCCGAAGGCATAGCAGGAGCTCCACAGGCCCAGCACCCGCCCACGCTGCGAAGCCGGGAAGAAGCTGCCGATGTTCTTGCACAACCCGGCCCAGCCTGTGGATTGCGCCAGCCCCTGCACCAGCATGCAGGTAGCGAAGATCGGGAAGGTGGCGTAGCTGCCCATCACCACCGCCGCCACCGCGGAAATCAGCAACCCGCCCAGCACCACCACACGCGGGCCGAAACGGTCGGCCAGCATGCCCCAGGTGAACTGGCCCACCGCGTAGGCAGCCAGGTAGATGGCGTCGAGGTTGGCCATGGCGGCCTTGTCGAGCATGAAACCGGGGTCTTCGGCGATGCCCAGTTTGGCCACCGAGAAGGCCTTGCGGGTGAAGTAGAAGGCGGCGTAGGCCAGCCAGGTGATGGCGAAAATCTGCATGCGCCAACGCTTGATCGTGGCTAGGGAATGGTTCATGTAAGTCTGACCTCTTGCTTGAGTGTGCCGGCAGAATGTGAAGAAACGCCTGTCTTGTTCTTGTGTTACGCACAGCGATGACGAGGCTGTCATCGGGTCAGGTGGCGCCGGGTGAGCGCCATGGCCCTGGCGGCACTCGTGGTGCCAGCGTCGGGCTGAAATACATGGAAACAGCTGCTGCAAGATAAATAAAATCGATTTATCGTATTTCACACATAAGCCCAGCTTGTTACTGAGGTCGACATGTCGGTTTCCCACGCTCAACTCAAGGCTTTCCACGCCGTGGCTGTGCACGGCAGCTTTACCCGCGCCGCAGAAAAGCTGTTTCTTACCCAACCTGCGGTGTCCGACCAGGTGCGCAAACTGGAGGAGCGCTTCGGGGTATTGCTGTTCCACCGCAACAAGCGCTCGGTGCAGCTCACCGATCTCGGCGAGCGGCTGCTGGGCATCAGCCAGCGCCTGTTCGCCTGCGAGGCCGAGGCACAGGAGCTGCTGCACGACTCGCGGGCGCTGCACACCGGCAGCCTGGTGCTGGCAGTGGATGCGCCGGTGCATGTGCTGCCGCAGATCGCCCGGTTTTGCCAGCGCTACCCGGGCATCCAGGTGAAGATCGAAACCGGTAACACCGATGAATCACTGGCCCGGCTGTTCAGCTACCAGGCCGACCTGGCCCTGCTGGGGCGGGATGTCGACGATGAGCGCCTGCATTGCCTGCCACTGCGTCGTGACCCGATGGTGGCATTCGTTTCCCACCACCACCCATGGGCCAGCCGCGGCTCGATCAGCCTGGCCGACTTGGACGACACGCCACTGGTGCTGCGCGAGCCCGGCTCGGTCACGCGGCAAACGCTGGAAGAAGAGATGCAACGTGCCGGCCTGCGGATCCGCGCAGCCATCCAGGTGGAGGGCCGCGAAGCAGCGCGAGAAGCGGTGGTGGTAGGGATTGGCGTGGGCGTGGTGTCGGCGGCCGAGTTCGGTGCCGATGCGCGGGTGTGTGCGTTGCCGATCGTCGATTGCCAGCGGCACTTGACCGAGACCCTGGTGTGCCTGAGTGAGCAGCGTACGCGGCGGGTGGTGGCGACTTTCCTGCAGATGGTCGAGGAAGGGGTGTAGGCCCGATCAAACACCCAACTATGCTGGGATAATCCCAGTCCCCCCGGCACCCAAACCATGCTGTACCGCCTTCTTGCCGACACCCTGGTGCTGTTGCACCTGGCCTTCATCCTACTGGTGCTGTTCGGCGGCCTGCTGGTGCTGCGCTGGCGCCCTGCCCTGTGGCTGCACCTGCCGGCCCTGGCCTGGGGCCTGGCGGTAGAGTGCCTGCACCTGGGCTGCCCACTGACCACGTGGGAAAATCGCATGCGCGGCGCCGCCGGGGATGCGGGCTACGACGGCGGCTTCGTCGAGCACTACATCTGGCCGTTGATCTACCCCGCCGGCCTGACACCGCCTATCCAGCTCCTGCTGGGCAGCTTCGTGCTCGTGCTCAACCTGGCCATCTACAGCTACGTGGTTTGGCGCTGGCGCCGTCCTAGCGGGTAGCGATCACGAACAGGCGCGGGAACGGCAACAGCACCTTGCCATCGGTGGCCGGCGGGTAGTCGCGCTGCATCGCCTGCAGGTACATCTGCAGGAAGTCGGCCTGCTCCTGCGCGTCCAGCCGGCCCAGGTAAGGGCGCAACGCCGAGCCCTTGAACCATTCCACCACCGCTTCGGCGCCACCCGGCAATGGGTGGTGATAGGTGGTGCGCCACACATCGACCCGGGCACACAGTGGGCTGAGCAGGTCGTAATAGAATGCTGCACCGTGCCGGGGCGGCAGCTGGAAGTCGGCGAATTTCGCCGCCCAAGGCCCTTGGCTGGCAATCTCGCGCAACTGCTGGTGGGCGGGTTCGTCGAGGTTGTCCGGGGTCTGCACGGCCAGGCTGGCGCCTTCGCTGAGCTGGCGCACCAGGTGCGGGTACAGCGAGGCATGGTCAGGTACCCATTGCAGCGAGGCATTGGCCAGGATCAGGTCCTGCGACTCGGGCGCGGACCAGCCGCCGATGTCGCCAATGACCGTGCGTACCCGGGGGATGCACAGGCGTTTGCGTTCGCGGGCTTTGGCGATCATGTCGGGGTCGCTGTCCAGCGCTGTTACCTGGGCATCGGGATAACGTTGCAGCAGCACCTCGGTTGAATTGCCGGGGCCGCAACCCAGGTCGGTGGCGTGGCGTACCGGCCGTGGCGGGATGGCGGCAATCAGGTCGCGTACGGCGCGCGTGCGTTCGTCTTCGAACAGGGAATACTGGTTGGCGGACCAGGCCATGTGCGGCTCCTTTGGACGGGCTATGTGCCTAGCATATGCCATCTGTCGCCCGCTGGGAGGGCTGCGCAAGGGTTACGCCGGAACTGATCACCTCTGCTTGAAGTCAGTCCTTGCATGCGCACATCCATGAAAACCTACATCGCAATCGCCATCCTGGCCCTGATCGGCGCGGCCGCCCTGCTCGGTTCACCGTGGATGAACCAGCGTTTCCATATGCCCGCAGAAAAAGCCCAGGCCCAACAACGCGAAACGGCCGGGTCCCCGAGGGAGCCGGCCGTTTCCAGACGCGAATGACGCTTAGTGCTGCTTGCTACCAGAGCGAATCTGGTGCACCACACCCATCGCCACTACGACCGCCGCAGCGATGCCGGTGGAGATCACCAGGATCTGGTAGTCAGGCATGAAGGCCATGGTGACCAAGGCAGCCACGATGAACGCGATCACCAGGTAGGTCAGCCACGGGAACAGCCACATCTTCAGGCGCACTTCCTTGCCTTCGGCGATCAGCTTGCGGCGCATGCGCAGCTGCGAGAAGGCGATGACCAGGTACACCAGCAGGGCGATCATGCCGGTGGTGTTCATCAGGGTGTCCAGCACGTCTTTCGGGCGCAGGGTTTCGCTGAAGTTGATCAACGCACAGACCACGGCCACGGCGCACGAACCCATGATCGCGTACACCGGTACACCGGTGCCGGCGCGGGTGATCTTGAAGAACGACGGCGCATCGCCACGCTGGGCCAGCGAGAACAGCATGCGCGAGGCAGTGTAGTGGCCGGAGATCAGGCAGCTGCTCACCGAGGTCAGCACCACGAAGTTCATCAGCAGCTCGGCATACGGCACGCCCAGCAGTTCCAGGGTACGGCGGTAGGCGCCATAGCCAGAGACGCCCAGGTGCGGGTCGTTCCACGGTACCAGGCAGACGATCAGGAAGATCGAACCGACGTAGAACAGGCACACACGCCAGACCACCGAGTTGGTCGCCTTGACGATCTGCGCGGCCGGGTCCTTGGCTTCGGAAGCAGCGATGGTCACGATTTCCGCGCCGAGGAAGGCGAACATCACCCCGAGCAAGGCACCGATCACCGTGGTGATGCCATTGGGCATGAAGCCTTCGGCGGTGAGGTGGCTGATGCCACGCACTTCACCGAACTGCCAGATGTTCATGACGGCAGCAGTACACACGATCAGGAAGCAGACGATCGCGATCACCTTGATCAAGGCGAACCAGAACTCGAACTCACCGTAGTGCTTGACGTTGAAGAAGTTGACGGTGATCAGCAACAGGGTCGTGGCCAGCACGAACACGTTGACGCTAACGTCGGGGAAGAAACCATGCAGGATCTTGCCCGCCACATAGGCTTCCCAGGCCATGAGAATGACCCAGTACCACCAGTACAGCCAGCCGATGGTAAAACCGGCCCAACGGCCAATGGCGCGGTCGGCGTAGGTTGAGAACGAGCCGGTGTCAGGCGAGGAAGTCGCCATTTCACCCAGCATGCGCATGATCAGCACCACCAGGATGCCGCCCGCCAGGTAGGCCAGGACAGCGGCTGGGCCGGCACTGTGAATCACGCTGCCGGAACCGACGAACAAGGCGCCGCCAATAACCCCGGCGATCGACATCATCGTCAGGTGGCGCGACTTCAGCGAGGCACTGAGCTTGCTCTCGTGCCCGCTTTTCGCGGTGGTGGTTGTGGATGTTGCGTCCATCAGTTGTGTACCCCGTGCTTCTTTTTATCCAAGGAAAACCGTGAAACCCCGATGGCTGGCGATTTCACCTGTACATCAGTGCTAATGCGGGCAGGATGGTGTGAACTTACACACGCAGGCCTTCCATGGCGGCCTGCTGACGCGCCCCAGGGCGGCTGCCTGAGGCGAACTGAACATGCTTTATGTGGCGATATCCGACACCTAATGTAAAAATGTCCGACGCAGAGAGCCATGCACAGTGGCATGAAACTCGCACTGCACTGTACAGGTCGCCCATGCAGTACACCCTGCAAACGCCAGGCGATACGCACCCTGAAGGCCCCGAATGTTCGAATTACACCCAGACTCCTCGACCCCGTTGGTGAACCAGATCATCGACGGGTTGCGCGAGGCCATCGACAACCAGACCCTCAAGCCAGGCGCCAAGGTTCCGTCGATCCGCGCCTTTGCCGCGAGCTATTCGGTAAGTACTTTCACCGTGGTCGAGGCCTACGACCGCCTGGTCGCTCAGGGCCTGTTGGTGAGCCGTGGCAATGCCGGGTTCTTCGTCAACCGCGCGGCGGGCGAACTGCTGGAACAGCACAACGCCGAGGCCGACACCACTCGACCAACGTTCAACTCCGAGTGGTACCTGCAACAGATCTTCGAAATCCGCCAGTTGCCCTTCAAACCCGGGTGCGGCTGGCTGCCCAACGACTGGATGTACGAAGACGGCCTGCGCCGCGGCCTGCGCCAGGTGGCTGGCAGCCCGCTGGAACTGTCTGGCTATGGCGACCCCATGGGCCTGCCTGAGCTGCGTGCGCTGACCGCGCAGAACCTGCAGCAGGAACTGTCGATCGTCGCCAACCCGGCGCAGTTGATGCTGACCCACGGCGCCAGCCAGGCGCTGGACCTGGCCGCACGCACGCTGGTACGCCCGGGCGACGTAGTGCTGGTGGACGACCCCGGCTACCCCAACCTGATGAGCATTCTGCGTACCCAGGGCGCGACCTTGGTCGGCGTGCCGCGCACCCCGGCCGGCTACGACCTGAACCAGCTGGAACAGCTGCTGACACACCACCGCCCGACCGCGTTTTTCACCCAGCCACACCTGCACAGCCCGACCTGCTCGCGCACCCCGCTGCCGCAGTTGCACCGCTTGCTGCAACTGGCCAGCCAGCACGGCTTCCGCCTGGTAGAGAACAACCTGTACGCCGACATGGTTGCCGAGCCGCAACCGTGCCTGGCCAGCCTCGATCACCTGCAGCAGGTGGTGTACGTGGGCAGCTACTCGAAGAGCATCTCGCCCAACGTGCGGGTCGGCTACATGCTGGCCAACCCTGAATTGATGCAGAAACTGCTGCACCTGAAAATGCGTTCGGGCCTGACCACTTCACAGGTGATGGAGCGTGTGGTGTACGCCGCGATCATCGACGGCCGCTGGCGTAAGCACCTCAAGCGCCTGCGCCAGCGGCTGGCCGAGGCGCACCAGGAAGTTGGCCGGCATCTGCATCGATTAGGCTTCGAACTGTTTACCGAATCGGATGAAGGCATGTACATCTGGACCCGCCACCCGGCCATTCCGGACAGTGCCGCGTTGCTGGACGATGCGCTGGAGAAAGGCATCATGCTTGGGCCTGGGCAGTTGTTCATGGTCGACGCCAAAGCGACCGGGTGGATGCGCTTCAACGTGGCCTTCAGCACCGACCCGGCGATGTGGGAGTTGCTGGAGAAGGTGCTGGTGAAGCATGTGCGACGCGCCGCTCCTTGATGCCAGCCAGTTGATGCACTGATAGAACAAAACAACACTTATTGATTTGGCAGGGACACTGCAAGAGCAACTGCCTTGCTCAATTTCTAGAATCTAGCGCGATCCCTGTGGGCTTGAGGCTGATGCAGTACCTGAGGAAACAACTGGCTTGCTCAATTTCCAGAATCTAGCGCAATCCCTGTGGGAGCGGGCTTGTCCCGCGAACACGGGCGAAGCCCGTGCCATAAACCGTGTTGGATGCTTCGCGGGGCAAGCCCGCTCCCACAGGTACCCCGCAGGGTTGCGGCTGATGCAGTACCTGGGGAATCAGCTGGCTTGCTCAATTTCCAGAATCTAGCGCAATCCCTGTGGGAGCGGGCTTGTCCCGCGAACA